>JAZKFA010000058.1:0-10772 GCA_040386655.1 Pseudomonadota bacterium
ACCGCGCTGTATGCCGCCCTGCTCGGGGTGCTGTTCCTGGTGCTGTCCTTCCGCGTGATCGCGCAGCGTCGCGATGCTAAGGTCGCCGTCGGGACCGGGGAGGACCGGCTGCTGCTCCGCGCCAGCCGGGCGCACGCCAACTTCGCGGAATACGTGCCGATCATCCTGATCCTGATGGGCCTGGCCGAAGCGACCGGTACCCCGCGCGCCGTGGTCCATGCGATCGGCGCAGCGACGCTCATCGGCCGCGCGCTGCACGCCTACGGCATAAGGCAGGAGCCGGAGCCGTTCATCTTCCGGATGTCGGGAATGATCCTGACCTTCACCGCGCTCGCGGTCGCGATCCTGGCGGCGCTGTGGGGCGCACTGTTCTAGGCTGAAGGGAAGCGGCCGGGGTTGCGCTCGATCAACAGCGGGCGGACCAGGCGGCCGAAGCGCTCCGCCTCCTCGTCATGCAGATAGCCCGAGAGGCAGAAGCTGTGGCAGCCGATGTCGATGAAGCGCTGCAGCACATCGGCGCATTGTGTCGGGTCGCCCACGACCGCCACGCCGGCCCCTTGCCGCGCCTTCGCCAGACCAGCCCAAAGATTGGGTGCGATCAGCCCGCCGGTCTCGGCCAGCAGCGCCTGGACCCGCTGGTTGGCGACGGAGTTGGCGATGTTGGCGCGCACGGCGGCGGTGCGCGCCGCGCTCACGTCGCGCACCAGCTCATCTGCGGCGGCCCAGGCTTCGTCCTCGGTCTCGCGGCAGATGATCTGCAGGCGCATGCCGAAGCCCAGCGCATCGGCGCGGCCGGCGGCCTCGGCCATGGCGCGGATTTCGCTCATCTGGGCGGCGATCGTCTCCGGCCGGTCGCCCCAGAACAGGTGGACGTCGGCATGGGCGGCCGAGATCTCCCAAGCCTGGCGTGAACCGCCGCCGAGGTAGAAGCGTGGATGCGGCCGTTGGAAGGGGGGCGGCAGCACGCGCGCGCCGCGCAGCGTGTGGAAGCGGCCCTGCCAGTCCAGCGGCGCATCGGCGGTCCAGAGCGCCTTCATGATCGCGACTTCCTCGGCCATCAGCGCGTAGCGATCCTCCTTCGCGTGGCCGATGCCGTCGGCGGCGTTCTCCGCCTCCGACTGGCCGGCGATGAGGTTGACCGCGATGCGCCCGCCGGTGAGCTGGTCGAAGGTCGTGACCATCTTCGCGAGCATCACCGGGTTCACGTAGCCGGGGCGTGCTGCGACCAGCATGCGGATGTTGCTGGACCGGCCGGCCATGAAAGCGGTGGTGACCCACGCCTCCCAGCAGGCGATGGCGACGGGGACGAGCAGGTATTCGAAACCCGCCGCCTCGGCCGCCGCGACCACGCGGTCGAACATCGGGGTTCCCGCGGGCACCATGTCGGAGCCCTTGGCATAGCTGGTGGTGTCGCCGCTGGTCGGCAGGTACCAGCCGAATTCCAGTGGGCGCATAGGTCGTTTCCTTCAGGTCGCTCGTTACGCAGCCTGTCGCAGGACGGGGCTTGAGGCCAGCCCGTGCGTCCATGCGCTGCGCCGAAATGCGGCGCCGCGGCGCGCGAACTGCCCGCAAACGCGGCGACCCCGTGTGGCGCGATGCGGACATGCGCAATGCTCCCCTGGGCAGGGGGCGCGCGGGCGTCCAGAGTCCCGCGCATATGTCGCTCCCCGCCCCATCCGTGCTCCGCCTCACCTGCGTCTTCGGCATCGCGAGTTTCTCGGGCGCGCTCGCGATCCGCGCGCTCGATCCGGCGGCGGCCGAGCTGGGGCGGGAGTTCTCGGTGTCTGCGGACCGGATTGCGCTGCTGTCCACGGCCTTTTCGCTGCCCTTCGCGCTGATCCAGCCGGTTTTGGGACCCGTCGCCGACGCGACCGGCAAGCGCCGCATGGTGGCCATCGCGCTGCTGATCCTGGCTGTCATGCTGACCTTCTGCGCGCTCGCCCCGACGCTGGGGTGGCTGATGGTCGCGCGCATCCTGGCCGGTGCCGCGGCGGGCGGCGTGATGCCGGTGACCATCGCGATCATCGGCGATGCGGTGCCGATGGCGCAGCGCCAGGTGGCGATCAGCCGGCTGCTGGTCTTCGCTATCAGCGGCCAGATCGCGGGTGGCGCGCTCGCGGGATTCCTGATGGAGATCATCGGCTGGCGCGGGGTGCTGCTGGGCTGTGCGGGGACCGCGCTCGCCGGCGGGGTTTTCGTCCTGAACGAGGCCTGGCGGGGCGGGATGGCCGAGGCGCGCGGGCGGTTCGACCCGGTGGTGGCCCTGCAGCGCTACCGCGGCATCATCGGCAACCCCGCGGCGCGCTTTCTCTACGTCATGGTCGCGATCGAGGGTGCGCTGATCTACGGCATCTTCCCCTACGTCGCGCCGCTGCTGCTGGGTCAGGGGCTGGGCGGGGTACGCGAATCAGGCTTCGCGATCGGTGCCTTTGGCTTGGGGGGCATCGTCTTCGCCATTATTGCCCCGCCCATCCTGCGCCGCGCAGGGCAGGGGAGAATGGTGATGCTGGGGGGCGTGCTGTGCCTGCTGGGCCTCGGCGCCTTCGGGTCCGCACCAACGCTGGGCGTCGCGATCGGGGCGATGCTGGTCGTCGGCGTGGGGTTCTACATGATCCACAACTCGATCCAGACGCGGGTGAGCGAGGTTGCGCCGCAGTCCCGCGCCTCGGCCGTGTCGCTGCATGCCTTCAGCTTCTTCAGCGGGCAGAGCCTGGGGCCTATCCTCTATGGCTTGGCTCTGGCCGGGTTCGGGGCACCGGTGACGCTGCTGCTGGCGGGGTTTGGGCTGGTCGTGATCAGCATCTTGATCGGGCGACGTCCGGCTTGACTCGAACAGATCAGGAACATCTGGCGGCGTCGCGGTTTGCGCAACGGTATGGATTCAAGCACTTGGTCCGAGTCGCGCGAACAAAGCGCTGACGCGCGACTCGATGCGCGAATCGACGATCAGAATACCAGGGATGGTGGCTGAACAGGCGCGCTGAACACAAGACTGTTCTTGCTTCAATCTTGGCGGTCGCCGCGCCGGCCATCGGCTGCTGGGTTGTCCGCCTGCGAGCATTCCACCAGGCCATATGGCGTCGTCACGCAGCGGTGGGTGGGTGCCGGGCTGCCGCACCCGCCGGGCAGGAGCGCGGCCGCCAAGACGAACGGGCGAAGGCGGAACTGGCACGGGGCGGCGCCGGTAGTCGACGCATCAATCACGCCCGTCATCCCCTGCAGAGAGAACGCAGGCAAACTGGACCAATCCCATCCCATGCGTGGCCAGGCGCCGCGGCCTGTGCGGCACAGCCTAGAAATCGGTGCATCGGCCCTTCTGTTCCCAGTCGCCATAGCGCGTTGGCTCCGGTCCCTTCGGTCCATCGACCTCCTTCGGCATGGGCGGCGGGGCCGGCTTTTCGGCGCGTGGAGCGGGCGGCGGGGCAGGGGGGATTTTTTCTGCGGAGGTCATCACCCACATCTAGGGTCGCTGCATCGATTCCGGGAGAGTGTACCGACCATGGGTGGCTATTTCCGCACGGTCCTGCTGCTCGCCGGCATGACGGCCCTGTTCGTGGGCATCGGCTATGTCATCGGCGGGCGCAACGGCATGCTGGTGGCCTTCGCCGCCGCCTGTGCCATGAACGTCTTCGCCTGGTGGAACTCGGACAAGATGGTGCTTCGCATGCACAATGCGCAGCCGATCCAGCCCCAGGACGCGCCGCGCCTGTACGACATCACCGCGCGCCTCGCGCAGCGGGCCGGCATCCCGATGCCGGCGCTCTACGTCATCCATGAGGACCAGCCCAACGCCTTTGCCACCGGGCGCTCGCCGTCGCGCGCCGCCGTCGCCGTCAATACGGGGCTGCTGGAGCTGATGAGCGAACCCGAGGCCGCGGGCGTGATCGCGCATGAGCTCGCGCACATCAAGAACCGCGACACGCTCATCATGACCGTGACGGCGACCATCGCGGGCGCCATCGGCATGCTGACGCAGTTCGGCTTCATGTTCGGCGGCCGCGACAATCAGGGACGACAAAGCCCCTTCGGGCCAATCGGGATGATCCTGATGGTGGTGCTCGCGCCACTCGCCGCGATGATCGTGCAGATGGCGATCAGCCGGTCCCGCGAATACGAGGCGGACCGGATCGGCGCGGAGATCAGCGGCAACCCGATGGCGCTCGCGAACGCGCTGCTCAAGCTGGAACACTACGCGCATGGCCGAGTGAACCAGGCCGCCGAGGCGAACCCGGCGACGGCACATATGTTCATCATCAACCCGCTGTCGGGGCTGCGGATGGACGGACTGTTCTCGACGCATCCGAAGACAGAGAACCGCGTCGCGGCACTGCAGGCGATGGTGGGTGGGTTCGCGCAGCCGGCGCCGGTGCGGACGGCGTTTCGGAGCCCCTGGCAGTAAGGCCGGGGAAAAGAATTTCCCCGGACCCCATTCTTTTGTTTTTGGATTTTTGGTGAGGGCTACCGGCGCAGCCCTGCTTCCAGTTATGTGGGGCTGGCTGCGCAGCCAGGACAATAGAAACCTATGATACCGGCTGCGGCCTCAGCACCAACATTCCCGACTCAGCCCCGGTTCCCCAGCCTGTCCCATAGATAAAAATAAAAGATGGGGGGTTGGGGGGAATTCATTCCCCCCACGCCTTCTACGCCGCCCGCAGGGCCTTCCACACGATCTCCGGCGTCGCCGGCATATCCACCGCGCGCCCACCCAGCGCATCCACGATCGCGTTCATCAGCGCCGGCGGCGAGCCAACCGACCCCGCCTCGCCCGCACCCTTCACGCCCAGCGGGTTCGTCTCGCACGGCACCTCGATGAAATCGACGTCGATGTCCGGCAGGTCGTCCGCGCGTGGCAGCGCGTAGTCCATGAAGGAGGCGGAGAGAAGCTGGCCGCTTTCGGGGTCATAGGCGGTGCGCTCGAGCATCGCCTGGCCGATGCCCTGGGCGACGCCGCCATGCACCTGTCCCCGCACGATCATCGGGTTGATGGCGTGGCCCACGTCGTCGATGACGATGTAGCGCGGGATGGTGACGATGCCGGTGTCCGGATCGACCTCCACCTCGGCCACGTGGCAGCCATTGGGGAAAGTGTGCGCCGCGATCTCGGCGGTCTCCTCGGCGTCGAGCAGGATGGCGCTCTCGCCGGCGGCCACGCGCCTGCGCTGGGTCGCGGCGAGGTCGAGGATCGCGATGGTGCGGTCTGTCCCCGCGACCCCGAAGCGGCCGGTGGTGAACTCGATATCCGCGACCGAGGCTTCGAGCACTTCGCCCGCGGCCTGCTTGCCCTTCTCGACCACGCTCGCGGCCGTCACCAGGATCGCCTGGCCTTCGGAGTAGAGGCTGCGCGCGCCACCGGTGCCGCCGCCCGAGGGCAGCGAGGATGAGTCGCCCTGGCGGATCCGGATCTTTTCCATGGGCACGCCGAGCTCGTGGTTGGTGAGCATGGCGTAAGCCGTCTCATGGCCCTGTCCGGTGGACTGGGTGCCGACATAGACGTCCACGAAGCCGTCATCGGCGAAGACCACCTTGGCGTTCTCGGAATTCGCGCCGCCCGTGGCCTCAAGGTAGTAGGCCATGCCGATGCCGCGCTGCTTGCCCTTCGCGGCCGCGGCCGCCTGGCGCGCGGGGAACCCAGCCCAGTCGATCTTGGTGAGTGCGGTGTCCATGAGACGCTCGAACTCGCCACTGTCGTAGCGCTGGCCCATGGCGGAGGTGTAGGGCATCGACGCGGCGCCAACCATGTTCTGGCGGCGCAGCGCGATGCGGTCGCGGCCGGTCTCGCGCGCGGCGGCGTCGATCAGGCGCTCGACCAGGTAGTTGCTCTCGGGGCGGCCGGCGCCGCGATAGGCGTCCACCGGCGTGGTGTTGGTCAGCACGCCCAGGACGTGGGCGTGGATGGCCTGGAAGTTGTAGACCGAGGCCAGCACCTTGGTGCCCGCGCCGGTCGGGATGAAGGGCGCGAAGGTGGAGAGATAGGCACCCATGTTCGCGTGGTTGCGCGTGCGCAGCGCGAGGAAGTTGCCGTCCTTGTCCAGTGCCAGCTCACCGCGCGTGATGTTGTCGCGCCCATGCGTGTCGGCGACGAAGGCTTCCGTGCGCGCGGAGGCCCAGCGCACCGGGCGCTTCAGCATCCGTGCCGCGAAGCAGACCATCACGTGCTCGGCGTAGAGGTACAGCTTCATCCCGAAGCCGCCGCCGACATCGGGGGTGATGACGCGGAAATGGCTCGCCGGCTGCTTGAACACGACGTCCGCCAGCAGCTTCTGCAGCAGCCACGAACCCTGCGTGTTGGTGGTCAGCGTCCAGTGGTCGGTGGCGGCGTCGTATTCGGCGAGGGCCGCGCGCGCCTCCATGCTGGCGACGACGACGCGGTTGTTCACGACCGTCAGGCGGGTGACGTGGGCGGCCTGGTCGAACAGCGCGTCCGCCTTGGCCTTGTCGCCGGCATCCCAGTCGAAGCAGATGTTGCTGCTGATGTCGGGCCAGACCTTGGGCGCGCCGGGTTCATGCGCGGTGGCGAGGTCGGTGGCCGAGGGCAGGATCTCGTAGTCCACCATCACGGCCTCGGCGGCGTCGCGCGCGGCTTGCTCCGTCTCGGCGACGATGAAGGCGACGGGGTCGCCGACATGGCGGACCATGTCGGTGGCGAGTGCGAGGCGCGGCGTGTCCGAGCGCGGGCTGCCGTCGGAATTCTTCAGGGGGATGACGCAGGGCACTTCGCCGAGGCCGGCAGCGACCATGTCGGCACCGGTGATGACGGCGAGCACGCCGGGCATGGACTTTGCCTCTGTGGTGTCGAGGCTGGTGATGCGGGCATGGGCATGCGGGCTGCGCAGCACCATGCCGTGCGCCGCACCCGCTGTGCCGATGTCATCGGTGTAGAGCCCGTGGCCCTGCAGCAGCCGCGGGTCTTCCACGCGGCGCACCGGCTGGCTCAGTCCGAACTTGGCCATTGATCTGCTCCCTGACGAATATGCTGGCCATCATCTGCGATCATTCCCCGATTGGGGAAGGGTGCATCTGCGGCTCGGCCGGTTTGCCCGCGAAACGGCGCTTGGTCGCCTCACGGATGGTTTGGAACACGACATAGAGCATCGGGATCATGAAGATGCCGATGAGTGCGGCGCCGAGCATGCCGCCGAACACCGCCGTCCCGACCGCCCGGCGGGACAGCATGGCCGCGCCCTCCGCCAGCACCAGCGGCACCAGGCCCAGGATGAAGGCGATGGATGTCATCATGACAGCACGGAACCGCAGCCGCGCGCCCTGGATGGCGGCCTCCCGGATGGGGACCCCTTCCTCCCGCCTCTCCTTGGCGAATTCCACGATGAGGATGCCGTTCTTGGCCGCGAGCGCGATCAGCACCACCAGCCCGATCTGGGCGTAGACATCGAGCGGGAAGCCCGAGACCAGGAGTGCCACGAAGGCGCCGAGCACGCCCACCGCGACCGAGAGCAGCACCGGGATCGGGATCACCCAGCTTTCGTACAGGGCGACGAGGAACAGGTAGGCGAACAGCACCGACAGCGCGAGGATGTAGACCGTCTGCCCGGCCGCGGCCTTTTCCTGGTAGGCGACACCGGTCCATTCATAGCCATAGCCCGGCGGCAGGATGCGCGTGGAGATCTGTTCCATCGCGGCCAGCGCATCGCCCGAGGAAACGCCCGGCCGGCCCGCGCCGCTCATCGAGATGCCGCGGTAGTTGTTGTAGCGGAAGATGGTCTGCGGCCCGATCGCGGGACGCAGCTCCGCCACCGCGCCGAGCGGGACCATCTGGCCCTGGCTGTTGCGGATATGGATGCGGAAGATGTCCTCGACATCGTTGCGGTCGGACGGCTCGCCCTGGATGTTCACCTGCCAGGTCCGGCCGAACAGGTTGAAGTCGTTCACGTAGAAGCCGCCCAGCGTGGATTGCAGCGTGTTGAACACCTGCGCGATGGACAGCCCGAGCGCCTGCGCCTTCTCACGGTCGAGGTCGAGGAACAGCGAAGGGTTGGAGGCGTTGAAGGTGGAGAACACCGCCGCCAGCCGCGGATCCTGGTTCGCCGAGACGATCATCGCCTGCATCGCGGCCGCGAGGTCCTGGGTGGAGCGGCCCTCGTAATCCTGCAGGATGTATTCGAAGCCGCCGCCGGTACCGAGGCCGATGATCGGCGGCAGGTTGAAGGCGAAGACGTTCGCCGTGCGGATGCCCGCACCCTGCCCGAACACCCGCCCAATCGCCGCCTGGACCGACATCTCCGCCGTCGTGCGTTCCGCGAAGGGCTTCAGGCGCGCGACGAGGAAGGCGGAGTTCGACTGTGCGCCGCCATCGATGAGCGAGAAGCCCACGATCGCAAGCGTGCCCTGGACGGAGGGGATGTTGCGCAGGATCTCCTCCACCTGCACCACCGTCTCTCGCGTGCGGGAAACGGAGGCGCCCTGGGGCAGCTGCACCTGCACGAAGAAGGCGCCCTGGTCCTCCTGCGGCAGGAAGCCCGTGGGCGTGCGGGCGGAGAGGAAATACACCCCCGCGCCGAAGCCCAGCGTCAGCAGGATGGACAGGGCCGAGACGCGCACCAGGCGGCTGACCGCACCGGCATACTTGTCGCGCGTCCAGTCGATGCTGCGCAGCACGTAGCCGATGGGCCCACGCCTTGGCCCATGATGCGGCCGCAGGATGACCGCGCAGAGTGCGGGCGACAGTGTCAGCGCATTGATTGCGCTGATGACCATCGCCGCCGAGATGGTCACCGCGAACTGGCGGAACAGCTCGCCCGACAAGCCCGGGATGAAGCCGATGGGAACGAAGACCGACAGCAGCACGAGCGTGATGGCGATGATCGGCGCAGTGATCTGGCCCATCGCCTTCTTGGTCGCCTCGGCCGGGGTGAGTTTGGGCTCCTCCTCCATCACGCGCTCAACGTTCTCAACCACGACGATGGCGTCGTCGACGACGATGCCGATGGCGAGCACCATCGCGAGCAGCGAGATAGTGTTGGCCGAATAGCCCAGGCCCAGCAGGATCGCGAAGGCGCCCACCAGACTGACCGGGACGGCGACGGTCGGGATGATCGTCGCGCGGAAATTGCCCAGGAACAGGTAGACGACGATGACGACGAGAACGAAGGCCTCAAGCAGCGTCTTGATGACCTCGTAGATGGTGTCGTTCACGAAGTCCGAGGTGTCGAAGAAGACGCGGTAGTTCATCCCCGTCGGGAAGCGGCCCTTCAGTTCCTCCATCGTCCGGCGCACGGCGGCCGCGGCCTGCACGGCGTTCGCACCCGGGGCGAGGTAGATGCCGAAGGTCACGGCCGGCTGGCCGTTGTAGCGGCTTTCCGTGTCCATGCTGGCCGCGCCAAGCTCCACCCGGGCCACGTCGCGCACGCGCAGCGTGGAGCCGTCGGGGCTGGCGCGGATCAGGATGTCCTCGAACTCCTGCGCGCTGCTGAGCCGCCCGCGGGTCTCAAGGTTGAACTGGAATTGCTGGTCATCGCCGGTGGGCCGCGCGCCAAGCCGGCCGACCGGCGCCTGCACGTTCTGCGCCTGGATGGCGGCCACGATGTCCGATGGCGTGAGATTGAGGCTGATGAGGCGGTCCGTCTCGAACCAGATGCGCATGGAATAGTCGAGCGCGCCGAACAGGCTCACCTGCCCCACGCCGGGAACGCGGGCGATGCGGTCGATGATGTTGATGGTCGTGTAGTTGGACAGGAACAGCGGCGTGTGTTCGCCGGATTCCGAGAACAGAAAGACGAATTGCAGGATTGCGGCGGATTGCTTGCGCACCGTCACGCCGTTGCGCTGCACCTCCTGCGG
This sequence comes from Pseudomonadota bacterium, assembly GCA_040386655.1. Classification (GTDB taxonomy): domain Bacteria; phylum Pseudomonadota; class Alphaproteobacteria; order Acetobacterales; family Acetobacteraceae; genus Plastoroseomonas. The sequence goes on from JAZKFA010000058.1 coordinate 9,796, forward strand.
CAAGCGCGCGAGGGCCGCCTGCACGCGATTGTTCACGTTGACCGTCGCGATGTCCGGATTGGTGCCGAGCGCGAAGGAGACGGACAGCGTGTAGGTGCCGTCATTGGCCGAGTTCGAGCGCATGTAGAGCATGCGGTCCACGCCGTTGACCGAGCTTTCGATCACCTGCGCGACCGTCTGCTCGATCACCGCCGCCGAGGCGCCAGGGTAGCGCGTGGTCACCGAGACCTGGGGCGGCACGATGTCGGGCAGCTGCGAGACGGGGATGCGCAGCATCGCGAGTCCGCCGGCGAGGGCAATGACGATGGCGATAACGACCGCGAGGCGCGGCCGGTCCACGAAGACCGATGCGAACATGGGATCAGCCCCGCTGCGCGTTGCCGGGGGTGGGTGCCGGCGGCGGCGCGCTGATCGGCGCCGGGTTCACCGGCTGTCCGGGACGGACGCGCTGTACGCCCTCCGCCACAACGCGTTCGCCGCCCTCCAGCCCCTGCTCGACCACGGCGGTGTTGCCCGGGCTACGCCCGAGCGTGATGTTGCGCCGCTGCGCCTTGTTCTCAGCGTCGAGGATGAAGACGTAGCTGCCCTGCTGGTCCTGCAGCACCGCCGTGCGCGGCACCGCGATGGCCTGCACCGGCTCCGCGCCCTCGACCATGACGGAGACGAACTGCCCGTCCACCAGCTCGCGGTCGCCCACATCGGGGCGCTGGCCGTTCACCTCGCGCGCGGGGTTCGGGATCAGCGCGCGGACCAGCAGCGTGTCCGTGTTGCGGTCCACGGTCGTGTCGATGAAGACGACGCGCCCGACCTCGGGGTAGGCGGTGCCGTCGGTCAGGCGGAGGCGCACGCGCACCGCATCGGGTCCGCCGCGGCCTTCGAAGCGGTTGCGCAGCTCCCGTGCCTGGCGCTGGCTGATCGCGAAGGCGACGCGCATCGGGTCCTGGCTGACGATGGTCGCGAGCGTGCCGGCATCGGGG
>JAZKFA010000059.1:0-11992 GCA_040386655.1 Pseudomonadota bacterium
CCACTCGGGCACCCCTCCAGAGACACGGTCGAACCGGGCCGGCGAGAGCGGGGGGACTATCGTTGTTGGGGGCGGCCTGTCAACGCTTTGCCGTGAGCCAGTCCCGCGTCGCGGCGTCCGCGGGGTAGAAACACTCCAGCGCCACTTCCGCGAGCGTCACGTCGCGAGGCGTGGCGAATATGGTCGTCGTCGAGATCAAGGCGAGCGGCGCCGGCGCCCCCGGCACCGCGAGCCGCAGCGGCACCGCGATACCCGCGAGCGGCTCCGGCGGGCGTGCCGAGGCGCGGAATGGATAGGCTGCAAGCTCCTCGCGCAGCCGTTCCAGTGAGGTGTCCCCTGTCTCGGCGCATTGCCGGCGCAGGCGTTCGAGCAGATGGGCCCGCCATTCGCCGAGATTCTCGATCCGCGGCGCCAGCCCCTCCGGGTGCAGGCTGAGGCGCAGCACGTTCACCGGCGGCTCCAGCAGGGCCGGCAACACGCCCGCGATCAGCGGCGCGATGGCGGCATTGGCCGCAAGCATGTGCCAGTGGCGATCCACGGCGAGGGCCGGAAACGGCGCGTGCCCATGCAGCACCAGGTCGATCGCGAGCCGCGCTTCGGCGAGTTCGGGTGCGGCCAGGTCGCGCTCCGGAAACACAGGCGCGAAGCCCGCGGTGAGGAACAGAGTGTTGCGTGCGCGCAGCGGCATCGCCAGCGATTCCGCGAGTCGGTCCAGCACCGCCCGCCCCGCACTCGCGCGCCCGGTCTCGACGAAGCTGAGATGGCGCGTGGAGATGCCCGCCTCGCCCGCGAGGTCGAGTTGCGAGAGTCCCCGCCGGCGACGCCAGTCGCGGATGATGTCCCCCGCGGGCGGGTTGGGATTGGTCTGGCTCATGGCTGGATGATAACCGCAGTGCCCGTCGCGCGGCATGATTCCAACGGCACGATCGGTTGCGTAGCGGCGCGCAATCCGAGCCAGGTGGTCGTGGCCGCGCCGGTGGGTGATTGCAATCTCGCCACCTGTCCGCCCTCGCCTATGCGCGCAACGATGGGCAGCCTATCAGTCGGCCGCGAGCCTGACACCGGGACTGTCCCATCTCACTCGCGCCCAACTGGAATACAAATTCATGTCCCCTCTTCCCGCCCTGAGGATCCTTACCGTTGTGCTGGGCTTCGCCGGCTCGGCCTCGGCCATGGCCGCCTGCACCGATGCTCAGGCCGAAGCCAAGATGACCGAGCTGATGAACCTGATGGGCCCACTCATGGCGCGCAACGCTCCCCTGACGGAGACCCTCAGCTCTGAGATGACGTCGCTGATGACCGCTCCTGTCACCGAGCAGACCTGCGTGGGCTACGACCGCCTGATCGCCCGAGCCCGCGCCGGCCGCTGAAGCCACGAACGGCGCCCGTCACCGCATGACATCACCACCGCCGGGCGGCTGAACGATCACGAGACGCCTTTGCGGGTGCGGCTGCCCTGTCCGTTTCCGCAAGACCGGGATGTGACGTGGTCCTCGCCTCGCATGAAGCCGGGCGAAGCGAGCACACCATTTGAAGGCGGGACAAGACTGACCCCGGAAGCCCTGCCGCGGCGGGGCTTCCGCTTCAACATGCTTTGGAGCGCTCGCCACCCTCAAAGCCGTTGAGCGGCAGGGAAGGACCACGCGTTCTGCGCCAAGGCGGAGCCACGCGCAGTCGCCCTCCGGCCCTCGCCATGACCTCTGAGGTAATCGCGCGGCGTTTGTCGCCTTGGCAGCTTGTGCTCGTCGCAACCAAGGGAGACCTGCCATGCGCAGCACCGAAGACACCGCCCAAGCCTATCTCGCCGCCTGGAACGAGCCCGATGTTGCAGCCCGCGCCGCACGCATCGCGCGGGAATGGTCCGCCACCGCGCGCTACGCCGACCCGATGATGGAGGGCGAGGGTCCGGAGGGTATCGCGGCCATGATCGATGCCGCCCGCACCCGGTTCCCCGGCCATGCCTTCACGCTCGATGGCCGGCCGGACGGCCATGGACCCTTCGTCCGCTTCGCCTGGACGCTGGCACCCTCCGGCGGTGCCGCCGTCGCGCGCGGGACGGACGTGGTGCGCCTGGATGCCGCGGGCCGGATCGAGGAGGTGATCGGTTTCCTCGACGCCGGCCCCGGCTGAGCGCGGCTTTTTGGGGCGGGCTTTCGCGGCCCGCCCCGTCGCCGCGCGATCAGCGCTTGCGCTTGGGCCGCATGTGCTAAGGAGGCGCGCATGTCACGCCCCCCGAAGCGATCCGGCCCGCCCAAGCGGCCCGCCGGCCCATCCGAGCGCACGCCGTCCACCCGAAGCTTCGATGGTGGCGAGCGGCCCCGGCGCGCCGCGCCACCTCGCGATGGAGCAGCTGGCGAAGCCGCGCGCGAACGTCCCGCGAAGCCTGGCGGCCCGAAAGCCCGCTTCCGGCCGGAGCGTCCGCCCGTCCCGGAGCGTCTGGGGAACGTCACGCGCTCGGGGCGCGGCGAGCGCCCGCCGGCGCGTGATCGCGCACCGCGCGAGGATCGCGCGCCCCGCGGCGATTTCTCCCCGCGCGGCGACCGCCCTGCCCGCCCGCCGCGCGACGGCGCCCCGGAGCGCGCAGAGCGCCCGGCGCCGGCCACGCGTATGACCCGGATGGATCGGATGGAGGGCGAGCGTCCCGCCCGCGCGGCACGCCCCGCCGCTTCGGATGGTCAGCAGCGGCCCGAGCCCTATCGCGGCGGCCGTGGGCGCGCGGCCCCCGCCCCGGAGCGCCAGGAGCGCGCTGTCCGCGCGCCCAAGCCGCGCTTCATGCCCGATGGCGGTGGCCACCGCTCCTCCGCGCCGCCGCGTGCCGAGCCGGTCTTCACCCCGCGCGAGCCCGCGCCCGACCAGATCCGCGAGAAGCCTGCCGGGCCTGGCACGCTGTGGATCTATGGCATGCACGCCGTGGCCGCGGCGCTCGCCAATCCGGCTCGACGCAATCGCCGCCTGTTGCTCACCGCCGATGCCGAGGAGGCGATGATGCAGGTGCTGCCCAAGCCCTGGGGTAGCCTGACGGCGGAACGCGTCGAGAAGGCGCGCTTCCATACCTTCCTGCCCGAGGATTCGCTTCACCAGGGTGCAGCCCTGCTGACCGAGCCGCTCAACCCGCCGCCGCTGGAGCGGCTGATCGTGATGAGCCAGGGCCCGGTGCTGCTGCTGGACCAGGTGACGGACCCGCGCAACGTGGGTGCCATCCTTCGCTCCGCCGCCGCATTCGGTGCCGCCGCGGTGGTCGTGCAGGACCGCAACGCGCCGCCGGAGACCGGAGCGCTGGCGCGCGCTGCATCGGGCGCGCTCGAGAAGGTGCCGATGCTGCGCGAGGTGAACCTCTCCCGCGTCATCGTCGCACTGCAGAAGGCCGGGTTCTGGGTGGTCGGCATGGATGCGGGTGCGAAGTCGACCCTCGCGGACGTGCGCCGGACCATCGGCGACCGACGCATTGCGCTGGTGATGGGTGCCGAGGAAAGCGGGCTTCGCCGCCTGCAGCGCGAGACCTGCGACGAGCTCGCACGCTTGCCGATGGATGCGCGGATGGAGAGCCTCAACGTCTCCAACGCGGCCGCCATCGCCTTGTATGAATTCGCCCGAGGGGAGGGATGAGACATGACCGAGGCACGTGACGCGATCCTCGCCGCAAGGCGGGGCAAGACCATCCTCGCGCCGCTCGGCGCCGGCGCGCCGGCGGATGCGATCGCGGGCTACGCGACGCAGTACGCCGTGGCCGAGGCGCTGGGTGCGGTACCGCCGGCAGGCTTCAAGATCGGCGCCACGGCCAAGGGCATGCAGGCCTATCTGGGCCTGACCGCACCGGTCGCGGGCTTCGTCCCGGCAGAGGGCCTGCACGCACCGGGCACCGTGCTGCGCTACGCCGACTATCTGGCGCCGGGCGTGGAGTGCGAGGTCGGCGTCCGGCTCGGCCGCGACCTGCCTGCGGGCCCCTGCACGCCGGAACAGGCCGCTGCCTGCGTGAACGAGGTCTTCGCAGCGATCGAGATCGTGGAGAAGCGCTATGGCGACCTCGCCGCGCTCGGCGTGCCGACGCTGATCGCGGACCAGGTTTTCCACGCAGGCGGCGTCTGCGGGACCCCGGCCCAGGGCTGGCCGGGCATTGATTTGGCTGCCGTCGCCGGCCGCATCACGGTCGATGGCGCGGTAAAGGGTGAGGGCGTCGGGGCGGACCTGCTCGGCCACCCCATGAACGCGCTCGCCTGGCTGGCCGAGAGCGGCTGTGCCGCTGCCTTCGGGGGCCTGCGCGCCGGGCAGGTGGTGTTCCTGGGCTCGGTCACGCCGCCGATCTGGCTCGATGGGCCCGGCCTGGTCGAGGTGGCCTTCACCGGCCTCGGCAGCGTGACTCTGCGCTTCGCCTGAGCGCCTGTGGCCGGGCGTTAAGGATTGGCGAACCATGGGTCGGCTAGGATGCCGTGGTCGCCGGTAAAGGCGAGGCATGCGCCAGAAGGGCCGGTGTTGAGTTGAAGGCCCTTCATGCGCCAGGCCGAATGGACCGTGCTGCCCGATGATGTGCAGCTGACCCTTTCGCGCGAGGCGCTGAAGCGCGCCGCCGCCACGCTGGCCCAGCACGCGGAACTGCTGGCCGCGGAGATGGAGGACGGGCTGCTGGTGGACCGCGGCGGGCCGGACGCGCTGCGCCTGTTCGCCGCCGTGGTGCGCGCCACCAACGAGGATGAGTTCACCCAGGACCGCCGCGCCGTGGGCCATGCCTGAGGCGCGCTTGTCGCAGTGAACGCCGCCGGGCTACATCGGGGCTGCGCCGGGTTAGCACAGCGGTAGTGCAGCGGTTTTGTAAACCGAAGGTCGGGGGTTCGATCCCCTCACCCGGCATCGGGCCTTGCCATACCATCGCGCAAGCGGTGCGTGGATCTGGTGGTAGCGTGGTGTGTCACCTTAAACACGCCAGATAGCAGCGGCATGCCTAACAACCTCGACCTTCCTGAGAGGCAGAAATGCGGTTGGTGTCCCGAACGATTACTACCCGCCAGAGTAAGCGATTCGGAACCGCCGCAGGCGCAGAATGCTGTGATATCGACTTGAAATTTCACGGCGGATCAATCAGATTTGCCCTGCTGTAACACGGGAAGGTCAGGAAATATTCCTGTGCGACGGTTCAACCTGAAGGAGGCTCCAATGATGTTTCTAAAGGTCATCTGACGGCTCCTTCCGTCACTCAGAAGTGAGCTTGCTAAACCTATCATGACTAAAAAGGGCGCTAAGGTCGTCATCGACCTTAGCGTCTTTTTTGTTTTTAGGATTAAATTGAAATGAAATCGCAAGCAGGTCTAATGCCCTTTCTGTGAGTTCGGGCGTTGGTACAAATTTCCTGAACTCGGCTTTCACCTCATGCTCGTCCGGTGACGACGCCAGAAAACACGCCAAGTTGTAATGTGCATCCCCATAGTCTGTAGACCAGTTTTCTGCTTCACTATGCTTGACTGCTTCAGCCATTTTTTTCAAAACTTGCTCAGCTTTTTCAGCATCTCTAATCTTTAAAAAATATAGATTCCCAAGTTTTATTGATAAAGTTCTATTCTCCGGATTTTTTTGTAATGCATTGAGCGCTCTTTGCTCCGCTTGCTCCCAACTCGATGGAAGAGAATTTTTGCCCAAAGCCGCATCCACCTGAGTTTCGGCAAGGGCAGCTTCAGCTTTCATGACCGCTTCTTCGGCCGCCGTCGTTGCTTCGAGAGCTTCGTCCGAAGCTTGGTCCGCCGTACTTTTTGCGACCCCTGCCGCCTCACTTGCTTCCTTGGCTTGTTCGGTCGCAGCCTGACTTTGGACAACTGCGCGATCAGCCTTTGCGTCAATTCTTTCAATCAGGCCTCGCTCAAGCATCGGCATGATTCTTTCAGAGAACAGTCCCGCAATGACCCCTCCCCCAACAAAAAACCCCATTTGCTGCGCAGGAGTAAGCCCAGCTAATATCGGAAGAAATACTACGATGAAAATTAGTCCAAGGGAAACACAAGAACCCATAATTCCTTTCATAAAGATCCACATCTTACATCCACAAACAGTCAGGTGTAAGTTGTTTCTACGTTCTTCGTACAATCTATACTGTCTTTCCAGATATTCTTCTTGTGTCTCCTTCTCGTTTCTTCCTTCTCCTTGCGCAATAAGGTGATAAATTCCACTTGTACATCCGCCGATGAATCCAAACAAAGTTAGTTAGAATATCGGATACCAAAATCCAAGTTTGAACGGCGCGGTATCACCGATCGCTACTGTGATTGGATCGACCGATTGTGCAAGTGCAAAGCCAATCATATATTCATCTCCGAGCTGATCGATGGCAAGTGAAGCATGAACATTTCTTCTTCAAATAGATGCCTCTGCAATGGAGGCCGAGTGGGAACGAGTTTATATTGCCACATCATTAGCCGAGCCGGTTAAAAAAACCGCGCCACCAAGTCCACCGTCGACCGCTGGCCGATCGCGTCGAAATGTCCGGCCAGGAACGTGTCCGCCCGCGCCTCGCCCAGCGCGCGCAGCCTGCGCAGGAAGGCCGCATCCGCATTCATCTTCGATGATGCGGACAGCGACGCGATTTCCTCCTCCGCATCAATGCAGTGGATGTTCACCCGCGTGTGCTTGGCCGCGTCCAGCTCGCCCTTGTCGATCAGGTCGGTCATGAACTTGATCATCCGCATCTCGCGCATCAGGGATGAATTGAACGACAGCGTGTTCACCCGGTCGAGGATGGCGCGCGAGCCCTGCGGCACCTCCGGAATGTTGATCGGGTTGAGCTGTACGATGATGATGTCCGGCGCGCCGCCCATGTAGATCAGCGGAAAGATCGGCGGGTTGCCGCAATATCCCCCATCCCAGTAATGCGCGCCGTTGATCTCGACGGCCTGGAACATCGTCGGCAGGCAGGCGGAAGCCATCACCGCGTCCGGCGTCATCTCGGCGTGCTCGAACACCTTCAGCCGGCCGTTCAGCACGTTGGTCGCGCAGACGAACAGGCGCGGAAAGGCGGCTGCGCGCAGGCGCTCGAAATCCACGACCTCATCGATCAGGTCGCGCAGCGGGTTCTGGTTGCGCGGGTTCAGCTCATAGGGCGAGAACATGCGCGACAGCATGTCCGCCATGTGGAACAGCGGCTGGTAATCCATGCTGCCGCCGCCGGCCATGCGATCCATCATGGTCGGCTGGATCGGAGAGCGCGCGGCGAGCTTCGCGGCACCGTTCCAAAACTGGTCGAGCATCTGGCGCGCCAGCGCCGGTCCGCCGCCCGCAATGCCATCAGCCACCACCGTCGCGTTCATCGCGCCCGCGGAGGTGCCGACCAGCGCCTCCACCTCGATCCGGTCATCGGCCAGCAGCCGGTTCAGCACGCCCCAGGTGAAGGCCCCGTGCGAGCCGCCGCCCTGCAGCGCCAGCTTGATGCGTTTGCGGGGCGGCGTCGCGTTCTGGGCGGGCATGGCTGCGTCTCGCTTCACGTGTTGTCGCAGGAGAGGACCGGCGCCCCGCCGGGCGGGGTGGTATCGCACAGCGGCGCAAACAACCGCGCCGGCAAGGCGCCCAACTCCCGCTGCCCGCTCGCGCGGACCACAGTCGCGGCGGCGCCCGGCAGTGGTGCCGGAAGCCTCATGGCGCGGCCCTCCCCGCAACCAGCGCGTCGTCGTAATGCGCCCGAGCGACATCGCGCGGCAGCGCATCGAGCGCCGCGGCTCCGGCGGCCGGCGTAGCGGCCGCCAGCCCGGCTTCGGCGGCCGCCCGCGCGAAGGCAGCCACTTGATCGGCCAACGCCACCGCGAGGCCCAGCGTACGGCCAGGCGCGGTCGGGGGCGGCAATGCGCACAGGAATGACAGCCGACCTGCGAAACTCGCCACACGGCTGGCCTGGGCGTCGCCATCGGTGCGGCGCTCGGCGGCCAGCGCCTCGCCCAGCTGCCAGCCCAGGCGTGGGCAGAGGCTGCCCAGCACATCGGCCTCCCGCGCGAGCGCGAGCAGGAGACCAGGCTCCGGCGGTCGCGCGAATTCGGTGCCCAGGATCAGCCTGCGCAGCTCCGCCAGTTCCGCCGCACCAAGCCCTGCCGCTCCGGCGAGTGCGGCCGCCACTTCGGCCGATTGCCGCTCCAGCCGGCCCGGCGGCCCCGCCTCGGACCCATCATGCAAAAGGTCGTGCCCGATCATCGCGAGCGTGCCGAGCCCGGCCTCGGCGGCCGTGACCAGCCCTGCCTCGCGAGCAATCGCGGTCAGCCAGCCCATGGCGAGCGCCGCTTCCGCCTGGTGGTGCCGGTCGTGATAGGCGGGCTCTGCCCCCGGCGGAAAGCCGGCGCCATGTGCCTCGACCGCCCTGCCGGTGGCACGCGCCGCGTGCAGCAGCGGTATGAAGGCAACCTCACCCCAGCCCGCCCCCAGGGCGCAGCGCAACGCCGCCTCAGCCGCGGCGACCGGAGCGGGCGGCGCCGCACGAAGGGCAAGGAGCCTGGCCTCGACGTCCGCGAAGCCTGTGGGGACAAGATCGTTCAAGATGCCGGGAGGAAAGCGCGCCCTGCACGCCCTTGTCACGCGCAAGCAACATCAGGGAGGTCGATTGGCGCCTGGACGGCGCTCCCAGCGCCGCCCCGACCGGCCGCGCCTCAGCTCGCGACGATGCCCTGCGCGCGTGCCATCGCGACCCAATGGTCCCGGAACCCGGCGACGAAGCGGGTGAACTCCGCCCCCATCGGTGCCGGGCTGCGCGGGGCGGAGGCGAACTCCACCAGCCGCGCCTGCAGCCCCGGCTGCGCCGCCACGCCCGGGATCGCCGCCATGATGCGCGCGCCGATGGCGGCCGGCAGCCCGCGCGGCGCGCTCAGCCCGATCCACTGCGTGTGGGTGCCGCTGCCGTAGCCGAGTTCCGCGAGCGAAGGCACGTCCGGGAAGGCCGTGAGCCGTGCCTCCGTCGAGGTCGAGAGCATGCGAAGGGATCCGTCGCGCAGCTGGCCCACCAATGTGGTGATCGGCGCGTTCAGCGCGTCGATCTGCCCCGCCATGAGGTCCTGCAGGGCGGGTGCCGACCCGCGGTAGGGGATGTGATCATAGTTCGCCGCCCCGGCCGCGCTGCCGACCACTGCACCCATGATGTGCTCGGCAGAGCCGACGCCGGAGGAGCCGTAGCGCACCGGGCGGGTGCGCGCCGCCTCCAGCATCTGGGGCAGGCTTCGGAAGGGTGAATTGCCCAGCACCACCGTCACCGTCGGCGCCTCGGCCAGCATCGCGAGGTGGGTGAAGTCCGCGACCGGATCATAGGGGATTGAGGGCAGCACACCCTGGGCGAAGCCGAACGGAATGGCGTGGGAGACCGCCAGCGTAAAGCCATCCGGCGCCGCCTTGGCGACGGCGTCGGCGCCGAGCGTCCCCGCCGCACCGGTGCGGTTCTCGACCACCATGGTCGCACCGAGCGCCTGGCCCAGGGGCGCTGCGAACAGGCGCCCGATCGCATCGGCGAGGCCGCCGGCGGGGAAGCCCGCGATCATGCGGATGGGTTGGCGGGCCGGCCAGGCGGCGTCCTGCGCACGGGCGATCCCCGGCGCCGCGAGCAGGGCGGGAAGGCTGAGAAGGTGGCGACGATGCATCGATTCAGGGCTCCTGGTGCCGGGTGCGCCTCGTCCCTGCCTCATGCGTGGGCAGGGTTGCCGAGCGGCGCGCTCGTGGGGTCCTGTCTTCCAATTCATGTGCCAGCGACGCATGGCGGGGCTGTGCATGCGCGCGGAAGCGGGCTTGATGGTGCCACCGTCGCAGGCTCCAATGAGCCTCATGTCCATTGCCCACCTGACCCGCCGCACTGCGCTCGCCGCTTTGGGGCTGCCAGCGGTCGCCGGCTGCGTTGCGCCGCTGCCGCCGCTCGCCGCCTCGACGATGAGCGAGTCGGCGCGCGCATTGCTCGACCGCAGCGCCGCCGCGCATGGCCTCGCAGGCTTCCGAGCCATCCGCGATCTCAGCCTGCGCTACGAGGGGGAATGGGCTCCCATCGTGGGCCGGCTGCAGCCGGTGCTGGTGGACCAGGGCTTCCGCGGTGCCTCCGAGGAACGGCTGCTGCCGCGCGAGGGCATCGTCGCACAGGCGCATACGGGACCAGCCGGGGTGAAGCAGGTGGTCCGTCGCGCGGACCTGGGGGACGCCGGGATCGCCGTATCGTTCAACGGCGCTCGGGCGAGCGATGCCGACCAGCGCGCCGCGGCGGCGCTCGTCGTGGATGGCTACCTGCTGTTCCTGCTCGGCCCGATCTTTCTCGCCGGCGGTTGGCCGCAGGCACGCAGCCTCTCGGGCGAGATCGACGGCACGGATACAATCGACGTGCATGGCCAGAGCTGGGCCTGCGACGTGCTGCGGCTGGAGGTCTCACCGGGGCTGGGATTCTCGCCGCGAGAACGGCTCGCTCTCTACATCGATCGCTCCGAGGGGCTGATGCGGCGCGTACGCTTCAGCCTTGATGGAATGCGGTCCACGCGCGGCGCCATGGCGGAGGTCGATGCCTCAGGCCACGTTGCGCGAAACGACGTGCGCTGGCCCACGCGCTTCCATGAAAGGCTGCTGCGGCCGCTGCCCCTGCCGGTGCATGACTGGCGCCTGACCGGACTCGACATCGACCGCGGCTTCGGCGCCCCCGAGATCGAGGGCGCCGCATTCACCGGTCGCGCACTCGCGCCGGCGACCGGGCTCGGCGCCGCAGCTCAGTTGCGGCGGTAGCGGTCGCGCAACTCGTCGAAGCGTTCGTCGGCCCGGGGATCGACGCGCGGATCGCCGCGGTACTCGCCGCGCTCATCACCGCGATACTCGCGCTGAGCCCGGCGCGCCGCACGGCGCTCCTCGCGTTCCTCCTCGATGCGCTGCGCCTCGCGGCGCGCCGCCTCGTCAATGCGGGCCTGGTCGCGCGCTTCACGGTCGGCACGGCGGCGCTCCCAGTCGCGCGGCTCAACCTCGCGCGGCTTGGTGTCGTCGTAGCGCGGGGGCTCACCGAGCACGCGCGGCAGATCGAACAGCTGGACCTGTAGCGTGAAGTGGGACTCCGCACGTGCCGGAGCCATGAAGCCGAGGCCCATGGCGCCGCCGAGCAGTGCCGTCATGCCAATCGTCATCAGGGTCGGACGCATCTCATTCACCTCGTCATTGGACAATGCATGTGGTGCGCCCGCGCTGTGGCGTGGTGCCGGCAACCACGTGTTCCCAATGTGGCGTGGATCACCATCACGCGATTGACCGGGCCTGACGCTTCGGCAACGCTGCCACGGTCCAGGACAAGGCGAACGCCATGCGCAGTCATCGCAAGACCGGCCCCGCGCGGCGCGTTCTGCTCACCCTTGCATGGATGCTGTGGGCGATCTCGCCCGCCGCCGCGCAATGGCCCGATCGCCCCATCCGCATCATCGTCGCCTTCCCGCCGGGGGCGAGCACCGACGTGCTGGTCCGCGCACTCGGCCAGGCGCTGACACCCGCTCTCGGCCAGCCGGTGGTGGTGGAGAACCGGCCCGGCGCGGGCGGCAACATCGCAACCGTCGCGGTACGCCGCGCACCCGCCGATGGGCACACGCTACTGGCCCATTCGGTGGCCTATTCGGTTAACCCGTCACTCTACCGCAATGCCGGCTACGCGGCGGAGGACCTCGCTCCCATCGCCATGCTCGCGAACACGCCCAACGTCATCACCGTGAACCCGGCGCTGATGCCGGCGCAGACGCTCGCGGCATTGCTCGACGCCGGACGCGCGCAGCCGTTCAACTACGCGTCGTCCGGCACCGGCACGACGACGCATCTGGGCATGGAATTGCTGCTGCGCAGCCTCGCGCGGGTCGAGGCGCAGCACGTGCCCTTCGGACCCGCGCAGGCCGTGACCGCCGTGGTCGCGGGCCAGGCGCCGGTGGCCAGCACCTCGCTTCCCCCAGCCCTGCCGATGATCCGCGATGGCCGCATTCGGGCGCTCGCAGTCACTTCCGCAAGGCGCGACGCGGCGCTGCCGGATGTGCCTACTGTCGCAGAGCAGGGC
>JAZKFA010000060.1:0-2919 GCA_040386655.1 Pseudomonadota bacterium
CATCTTGGATGAATTCACCAACGCGCCACTGCATTCGCTGGTGTCGGACTTGACCACCATTCGGGGTCAGGGCGGCCGCGTGCACATGATTGTGCAGGCTGAAAGTGAGATTGAGCGCAAGTTCGGCAAGGAGGCGGCGCGCACGATCGGGCTGCTCGCCCTCGTTTCGCTCGGGCTGATCTACGTCGTGCTGCATGCGCGCTACCGGTCCACCGCGCTGGCGCTGATCGTGATGGGCAATATCCCGCTCGCGCTCATCGGCAGCGTCGCGGCGCTGTGGATCGCGGGGCAGTCGCTCTCGGTCGCCTCCATGGTGGGGTTCATCACGCTGGCCGGCATCTCCGCGCGGAACGGCATCCTGAAGATCAGCCACTACCTCAACCTCGCGCTCCATGAGGGCGAGGCGTTCGGCCAGGCCCTGGTGCAGCGCGGCAGCGAGGAGCGGCTGGCGCCGGTGCTGATGACGGCACTCTGCGCCGGCCTCGCGCTGGTGCCGCTGCTGTTCGGCGCCGACCAGCCGGGCCGCGAGATCCTGCACCCGGTCGCGGTAACCATCTTCGGCGGCCTGTTCCTCGCCTTCGGGCGGGCACCGCTGGAGCGGCTGCGCGCCTTGGGCGACGAGAGCCACCCCGGCGGCGCAATCCGCGCCGCCGAGACCTATTAACCTGACGGAAAGGACGATCCGATGAACAGACGCACAGCGCTCGCGATCCTGCCGACCTTTGCCGCGCTCACCGCCGCACCCGCCCTGGCGCAGCGCCGCGGGCCCAATGGCGGCATGATCGCGGGAAGCGACGGGCACGAGGTGGAACTGGTGGCCGAGGCCACGGGCGTCCGCATCTACCTCATCGACCACGGACGCGTGGCGGCCCCGCGCGCCGGAGCCAGTGCCCGCCTTGTCATCCAGGAAGGCCAGGCGAACCGCACCGTCGCCCTGACCGCAAGCGGCGACGCGCTGGTGGGAACGCTGGACACGCCGATCGCGAGCGGCGCCCGCGTGGTGGTCAGCGGCCGCCTGCCCGATGGCCACACCGTGCAGGGCCGCTTCGTGATGCCGTAGCGTCTGTCCTGGCGCGGCGGCCGCCGTTGCAAGGCGGGCGAAAAGCACGTCGGATTGCGCCGCATCAATGCGCCGGCTGCCGCCATGTGATGAAAAGGTCCGCGAACGTGCGGGGATTGCACCCTGCCATCGAAAGGGAACGATCATGCGAAATCCGAGGACGCTGACGGCGGCGGCCATGCTCATCTCCGGGATCGCCGCGACCGCCTTTGCGCAGGCGCCAGCCCCGGCGGCGCCACCGGCCGATCCCCACCATCCCGAAGCGCCCGCCGGCGCCCAGCAACCCCCCCGGCCGGGCGCGCCAGGTTCCGGCGCGGCCGGGATGGGCGGTGGGATGATGGGCGGCGGGATGATGGGTGGTGGGATGATGGGTGGCGACATGGGCCGGATGATGCAGCACATGATGCACAACCGGATGACGGCCGCATCGATGCAGCCCTTTCGCCGGATGGAGGGGCAGCTTGCCTTCCTCCGTGCCGAGCTGCGGATCACCGAAGCCCAGCTTCCGCAATGGAACGCCTTCGCCGATGCCGTGCGCACCCAGGGCGACAGGCTTCGCCAGTCCACGCAGCAGGCGATGGGCGCCACGACGGGGCCTGGGACCGCGCCACAGCAGATGGAGCGGCGCATAGCCCTGCTCTCCGCCCAGACGGAGGCGATGCGCGCCGTCGCTACGGCCGCGACACCGCTCTACGCGGTGCTGACGGAAGAACAGCGGCGAACCGCCGACGAGCTCATGGCCGAACACTTCCGCAGCATGCGGACGGGGATGCCGTGACATGGACCCGGTGAACGCCGCCGCGCCGGAAGGCGCGGCGTCGCGGTGGCGCACGCCGACGGGGATCACGGTCATCGGCTTCGCGCTGGTCGCGGCCTTCTACCTCCTGCGAGAGCATTGGGGGCCCGCACTCGGCGCGCTGCCCCACCGCATTCTCCTCGCCTGCCCGGTCATGCACCTGTTCATGCATCATGGGCATCGCCATCGCGGAAGCGGCCCCTCGGGCGGGTCTGATCGCGGCACCGGAGCCGCGTGATTCGCCCCTCTCCACGGGAGTGGGCCGGCATGGCTGCTCCCGCGGCACGCTACCTCGCGGCCATGCTGGTCATGAACCTGGCCTGGGAGATCGCGCAGCTTCCCCTCTACACGCTCTGGCGGGACGGAACGGTCGGCGAGATCGGGTTTGCCATCCTGCATTGCACCGGCGGCGACGTGATGATCGCCGCGTCCGCGCTGGCGCTCGCGATGGTACTGACACGGTCCTGGGCCTGGCCCGTGCAGGGATGGGGATGCGTAACCGTTGCGACGACCCTGGTCGGCCTCGCCTACACCGTGTTCAGCGAATGGCTGAACGTCGATCTGCGCCAATCCTGGGCCTACACGGCCGCGATGCCGCGCCTTCCCCCGCTCGGCACAGGTCTCGCGCCATTTCTGCAGTGGCTGCTGCTACCGCCTGTGGCAATGCTGGCGGCCCGGCCCGCCGCGCCCATCGTTCCGCGCTGAGGAGTTGATTGTTCATGGAAGCCCACGGCACTCACGCGAAACAATCGAGCCATGATCCCGGCCACGGCGCCACGGCGACGATGCCGGGAATCGTGAAGGACCCCGTCTGCGGCATGGATGTCGATCCGGCGAAGACCGCGCACCACGCGGACCACGCCGACCATGCCTATCATTTCTGCTCGGCCGGCTGCCGCACCAAGTTCGTCGCCGATCCCGCGAAGTACGTGCACCCGCGCGCGCCGTTGCGCGCCGAGCCCGTCGCGCCGGGCACCATCTACACCTGCCCGATGCACCCGCAGATCCGCCAGCCAGGGCCGGGCAGCTGCCCGATCTGCGGCATGGCGCTGGAACCGGAGAC
>JAZKFA010000061.1:0-2435 GCA_040386655.1 Pseudomonadota bacterium
GGTTTTTCGGCGGCATGTCGGCGAAGATGAACGCCCAAGTGGCTCTTGTAGTTCGTTCCATAGCCACACCCATGATATCGCATTTGAACTTTTTGATATTTCCTTCAATATTACTATAATTTTTCTTTGAATTACCGATAATTTTATCGAAATCTATTTTGGGGTTTTCATTCGGGAGAGAAACCTCCGCTTCCTCGTCGACGTCGAGCTCCCGGACGGTCGCGGAACCGACCTCTTGCCAGCGATTCGCGCGGTGAACGCCGAGGTTCCCATCGTAGTCATGACGGGGATGGACACGGCCGAGAGCAGCCGCGATGTCGGGCCGCCCGCGCCGCGCGATGGATCAGCGCCAAGTCGGGCGCCTCCTCCATCCGCGCGTCGCGGAGCGCGAGCACGATCAGAAGATCCCGGGCTTCGCGTCGGTAAGCGTGCCGGCCGGCAGGGTGACGGTCAGCGCGCCGAGCTCGCCGGCCTTGAGGCTCGCCACGTTCTGCGCGGCCTCGAGGAAGCGGTTCGCCTCGCGCGTGGTGATCAGCCCCTCGGTGATGGTGCGGAACTTGGTGATGTACTCGTCGCGGCCAAAGGGGCGCGCGCCGTTCGGGTGCGCGTTGGCGACACCCAGCTCATCGATGATGACGCTGCCGTCGTTCATGGTGATCTCGACGCGGCCGCCGAAGGCCAGCGTCTCGGGGTCGCGCGAGTGGTACTTGCGCGTCCACTCCGGATCCTCGCGCGTCTCGATCTTGTGCCACAGGCGGACGGTGTCGGCGCGCCCGGCACGGCGCGGGGCGTAGCTGTCCACGTGGTGCCAGCGCCCGTCCTGCAGGGCGACGGCGAAGATGTACATGATGGAGTGGTCCAGCGTCTCGCGGCTGGCCTTGGGGTCCATCTTCTGCGGGTCGTTCGCGCCGGTGCCGATCACGTAGTGCGTGTGGTGCGAGGTGTGGATGGTGATGGACTTGATCGCCTCGAGGTTCCCGATCTGCTCGCGCATGCGGAAGGCCAGGTCGATGAGCGCCTGGGATTGGTACTCGGCCGAATGCTCCTTGGTGTAGCTGTCCAGGATGGCGCGCTTGCTCTCGCCGGGGCCGGGCAGCGGGACCTCGTAGTAGACGGGCTCGAACACGGTGCCGCGGCCCTTGCTGTCGGCCTGCGTGCGGCCGGAGAGCACCCAGGCGATGACGCTGTCCTCGCCCTCATAAATCGGGGAAGGGGCGCCTTCGCCGCGCATGCAGCGATCCACAGCCTCAACCGCGAGCTTGCCGGCGTGCGCCGGGGCATAGGCCTTCCAGGAGCTGATCTCGCCCTTGCGGGACTGGCGGAAGGTGATGGAGGTGTGCAGCGCCTGCTGGATCGCCTGGAAGATCACCTCCTGCTTGAGGCCGAGCAGCGTGCCGATGCCGGCGGCCTGGGCCGGGCACAGATGCGCGATGTGGTCGACGCGATGCTCATGCAGGCAGATCGCGCGCACGAGGTCGATGTGCAGCTCATACCCCGTCGCGAGGCCACGGATCAGGTCGCGCCCGGATTTCTCCATCGTCTGCGCGACGGCGAGGATCGGCGGGATGTTGTCGCCGGGATGGGAGTAGTCGGCGGCGAGGAAGGTGTCGTGCATGTCGAGCTCACGCACTGCGGTGCCGTTGGCCCAGGCCGCCCATTCGGGGGAGACGGTCACACCGGGCTTCGCGCCGAACACCGTCGCACCGCCCTTCTTCGCATGGCCCAGCGCCATGCCGCGCGCGGAGACGACGGGGCGGCGGTTGATGGCGGCGATGGCGACGGAGGCGTTGTCGATGATGCGGTTGATGATCATCTCCTGCACGTCGCGATCGACCTTCGCCTTGTCGGTGGCGACGGCGGCCATCTTCCAGGCGAGCTGGTCCTCCCGCTTGAGCAGCGCCTTGGACGGGTGGACCTTCACGGGATGCTTGATCATGGACGCGGTTCCTCCTGCGGTGCGGTGTTGTCGCGCCGCAGCGAAGCCGCGTCCATTCCGATTGACGGGCCCGGACGATAGGTTTTTCGTATCGTCGATGGACTTCCGCCTCATCCGCCGCCTTGGGCATTTCCTCGCGATTGCTGAGGAGGGCCATTTTGGCCGTGCCGCGCGTCGGCTCGGCGTGTCGCAGCCACCGCTCACCGCGCAGCTCCAGGCGCTGGAGGCGGAGCTTGGCGTGCGGCTGATCGAGCGCAGCCGCAAGGGCGCACGCCCGACGCGGGAGGGCGAGGCGCTGCTGCCACTCGCGCGACGCCTGGCCGAGGATGCGACGCGTCTGGAGGGCCTCGCGCGCGAGCTCCGCGCCGGGCGTTCGGCGCCCCTGGCGCTCGCCTGCGTCACTTCAGCGCTGTTCGACTTCTTGCCCCCCCTGGTGCGCGGCCTGCGCGAAGCGCGCCCGGACCTCGATGCTTTAAGCCGTCACCGGCTGGTGGACGCC
>JAZKFA010000061.1:2445-7697 GCA_040386655.1 Pseudomonadota bacterium
GGCGCTGCGCCGGGCCGAGGTGGACATCGCGCTGATCCGGCTCGAGCGCGATCGCCCGCCGATCCGCGTGCTGGCACTCGGCGACGACGCGCTGGTCGTCGCCCTGCCCGAGGCGCATCCGCTCGCGCGCGGGTCCGGTCCGGTGCCGCTGGCCGCACTCGCCGGCGAGGCGATGGTGATGCTGCCGCGCGCAATCAGCCCGATCTACTTCGACCGTATCCTCGCCGCCTGCCGGGAGGCGGGGTTCGAACCGCTGGCCTTGCGCGAGGTCGGCTCCGCCATGGCGCAGCTCGGGCTCTGCGCCTCGGGCCTGGGTGTCGCGCTGGTTAGCTCCGGTATGGCGGCGCTGCGACCGCCGGGCGTGGCGTTCCGAACGCTGGCTGGGCCGGTCGCGACAACCGGCGTCGCACTCGCGTGGAACGAGGAAGCGGCGACGCCCACCACGCGGGACGCGGTCGCCCTCGCGCGGCGGCTGTTCCCGGCGGCGCGCGACTGAATCATCCGCCGGTAGGAGCGCGGCCGCTGAGCCTTGACGTCGGCCGCGCGGAACTGCTGTCTGCCGCCCATGACGCGCCCGCCCCGCCACTGGATCAAGCGCCCGCCGCGCCCCTCCCGCCCGCCGCCGCCTCCGGCGCCCGTGCCCCAGCATGGCCGGAGGCTGTCCATCACCATCGCGGCCGGGCTCGGCGTTGGCCTCGTCGCCGCCTATGTCGCGGCCAATATGCACCCCGACCCCTCGCTGACCTGGGCCGCGCTCGGCTTTGGCGCCGCGCTGGCCGCAGCACTCGCCTGGCGGATGCAGGGCTGAGACTTCCCCGCGGCGGCCGAAGCTTTTACCACTGCGGCGATGTTCCGCGGCACCGCCGCGCGCGGGCCGCGCGCCCGTCGCACCCCGCCTTCGACAGGAGTTGACCCATGGCCCGCATCCTCCACCTCGCCGGCGCGCAGATGGGCGCAAACCAGCGCGGCGATTCCCGCGCGCAGATCCTCGACCGCATGATCGCGCTGCTCGACGGCGCAGCCGCCGCCGGGGCGCAGCTGGTGGTCTTCCCCGAACTGCCCTTCACCACCTTCTTCCCGCGCTGGCTGCTGGAGCGGCAGGAGCTGGACAGTTACTTCGAGCGGGAGTTCCCCGGCCCGCAGACTCAGGCGCTGTTCGACCGTGCGCGCGAGAAGGGCATCGGCATGTATCTCGGCTACGCCGAGCTGACCGAGGCAGGGCAGCGCTTCAACACCGCGGTCACCGTCGCCCCCGACGGAGCGATCATCGGCAAGTACCGCAAGGTCCACCTGCCTGGGACCGAGCAGCCGCGCGACGGCGCGCGGTTCCAGCAGCTGGAGAAGCGCTATTTCGAGTATGGGGACCTCGGCTTCCCGGCTTTTCGCGG
Organism: Pseudomonadota bacterium; assembly: GCA_040386655.1. Taxonomy (GTDB): domain Bacteria; phylum Pseudomonadota; class Alphaproteobacteria; order Acetobacterales; family Acetobacteraceae; genus Plastoroseomonas. Next base: position 3,834 of record JAZKFA010000061.1, read on the forward strand.
GCCGGCATCCTGGGGTGGGCCGATCACGGGGATGCTCGTCTGCAACGACCGCCGTTGGCCCGAGGCCTGGCGCTGCTACGCGCTGCAGGCGATGGAGCTGATGCTGATCGGGTATAACTCCGCCGCCTATGACCCGCTGGGGGGCGAGACCGAGGACCAGGCTCTGCGCACCTTCCACTCCACGCTCGCGGTGCAGGCCAATGCCTACATGAACGCGACCTGGGCGGTGAGCGTCGCCAAGGCCGGCGTCGAGGATGGCGCGGGGCTGATCGGCGGGTCCGTCATCATCGACCCGAACGGGCGCATCGTGGCCGAGGCGAAGACGCTGGGCGACGAGCTGATCCTGGCCGAGGCGGACCTCGATGCCTGCCGCCAGGGCAAGGAGAAGATGTTCAACTTCGCCGCCCACCGCAGGCCGGAGCAGTACCGCCGCATCGTGGACCAGGTCGGCGCCATCCCGCCGGGGTGAAGTGGGCCAGCAATTTGATTAGAGTATCGCAACAGAAGCCGGCCTGATACGATGGAGGGATGGCGCGCGAGCCAGGCAATACAGAAAAAAGAACAAGACCATGAAGATTGCTGGGTCGATTGTCGTGGCCGTGTCGGTATTTCTGATGGTGGCGCCGGCGATTGCGGAAGCCCGGGGCGGCAGTCGCTCCTCGGGCGGCAGCCACAGCGTTCGCGGTCACACGACACGAAGCGGAACCTATGTCGCCCCGCATCGAGCGACCAATCCCGATACCTCGCGGACCAACAACTGGTCGGCGCGCGGGAACACCAATCCGAACACGGGGGCGCCTGGAACGGTCGACCCGTTGCGACGGTAGGCGGCTGATAAGGGTGAGTTCGGCCAGAGCCTAGCTGCCCCGCGGCGCTACTCCACCTGGATATTCGCCGCCCTGAGCACCGGCTCCCATCGGCGCGTATCCTCCTCGATCGTGCGGGCGAGCACCGCCGCATCGCCGAAATCCGCCTCGATCCCGCGCTGGGCGAGGGCCGTGCGGCCCTCCGGGCTGTCGATGGCGGCGCGCACCGCGTTCTGCAGCCGCAGCAGGATCGGCGCCGGCGTTCCGGCCGGGGCGAGCAGCGCGCCCCAATTATCCACGGCATAGCCGGGCAGGCCGGCCGCCTCGGCCACGGTGGGCACGCCCGGCATCAGCGGCGACAGCCGCGCCGAGAGGCTGCCGAGCGCGCGCAGCTGTCCGCCACGCACCAGCCCCTCGACTGCCGACCAGGGGGCGGAGACCAGCTCCACCTCGCCGGCGTCGGCCGCCGGCACGGCCGGGCCGGTGCCGCGGTAATGCACATGGGTGAGCTTGCCGCCGGACATGGAATCCATCAGCTCGGCGGAGACATGGGTGATGGTGCCAAGGCCCGGCGTGCCGTGATTGAGGAAGCCGGGTTGCGCGCGGGTGATGGCGATGACCTCGGCCAGCGTGTTCACCCGCAGCTTCGGCCCGGCCGCGATCACCGTGGGTGCGAGGGCGACGCGCGCCACCGGTGCCAGGTCCCGGCGCAGGTCGAAGGGCATGGTGCGGAAGACGAACTGGTTCACCACGATGGTGTTGAACACCGTCACCAGCGTGTAGCCATCCGGCACCGCTTTCGCGACCACGTCGGTGCCGATGTTGCCGCCCGCGCCGGAGCGATTCTCCGGCACCACCGGCTGTCCCAGCTGGTCGGCCAGGCGCTGCGACAGCAGCCGGCCCAGGATGTCGCTGCCGCCGCCGGGGGGGAAGGGGATCACCATCCGGATCGGGCGGTTCGGGTACTCGCCCGACTGCGCGAAGGCCGGCGCGGCGGCGAGGCCGAGCGCCGCGAGAGCGGTGCGGCGGGCGATACGGGCTTGGGTCATGGCGAGATCCTCCGCCGCCGCAATGCCCCAATCATGCGCCCTTGTCATCCGGCGCCGACGGAATGGGCGCGACGCGCCCCCTTGTTCGGCGCTGCCGCCCGGCGGCATGCTGCGCCCCATCGCCGGCCTGCCGGCCTCTCGCATCCCTCGGCCCGGAGCTTCCGCCCATGTCGCGCATCGTCACCCTCGCCGCCGCCCAGCTGGGCCCGATTCAGAAGGCCGAGGGCCGCGACGTCGCCGTCGGCCGCCTGGTCCGGCTGATGGAGCGCGCCCACCAGCGCGGCGTGGAAGTCGTGGTCTTCCCCGAACTCGCGCTGACCACCTTCTTCCCGCGCTGGTACGAGGAGGACATCGCCAAGGCGGACCACTACTACGAGCACGCCATGCCCTCGAACGAGACCGCACCTTTGTTCGAGGCGGCGCGGAAATACGGCATCGGCTTTCATCTCGGCTATGCCGAGAAGACGCCCGACGGGCATCGCTTCAACACCGCCATCTACGTCCATCCCTCGGGCGAGGTCGTGCTGAAATACCGCAAGGTCCACCTGCCCGGGCACCGCGAGTTCGACCCGGTGCGCAAGGTGCAACACCTGGAGAAGCGCTATTTCGAGGTGGGCGATCTAGGGTTCCCGGTGATCCGCGCGCCGGTCGGCGGCACCCAGGCCAATATCGGCATGATGATCTGCAATGACCGCCGCTGGCCCGAGGCCTGGCGCGTGATGGGGCTGCAGCAGGTCGAGATCGTGATGCTGGGCTACAACACGCCCTCTCTGAACATGGATAATCGCGGCTTCGAGGCGCACCACCTGCGTGTCGAGCATTCGCACCTCTCGGTGCGCGCGGGCTGCTACCAGAATGCCTGCTTCGGCGTCGCCACCGCGAAGGGCGGCACCGAGGACGGGCACGAGCTGTTCGGCCACTCCATCATCGTAAACCCGCAGGGCGAGATCATGGCCCAGGCGACCAGCTGGTCCGACGAGCTGATCACGGCCGACTGCAACCTCGATGACTGCAATCTCGGGCGTACCACCATCTTCAACTTCGCCGCGCACCGCCGCCCGGAAGCCTATGGCCGCATCCTGGAGCAGGTCGGCAGCGAGGCGCCGCCGGAGTGGTCCCCGGCGGCGCGGTAGCCTCCTACTTCACCGAGGAGAAGGCGGTCGGCGTCAGGATCAGGTTGGTGATGGTCTGCACGATCGGCCCGTCCTTCTCCGTCTCCGCGCGCTTCGCGATCCACTCCGGATCGGCCTGGAACGCGGCCCATTTCTGCTCACGCTCGGCCAGCGATTCCCATTCGACGAGATAGTAGAGGTCCTGGTTCGAATCGCCGATCGCTACGGTCCAGAAGCCGGCCTGGCGGATGCCGTGGCGCTCCCACAGGCCGAGCGTGATCGTCTCGAACCGCTTGAGCAGGTTCGGCAGGCGGCCGGGGATGCAGTGATAGATGCGCAGCTCATGGATCATCGGGCGTTCCCTCCTCGGGGCAGCGCCGGTGCGCCGCCATCGCGCAATGATGGTTAAGAAGGCGCGAGGGGTCTAGCGGGCGGTCCGTTCCATCTCGCGCGCCAGGTCCTCGCGCTCGGGGCAGCCGTCGCGGCAGAGCGCAACCAGGCGGTTCATGTTGACCTGCGCGCGGTCCCGCTGGCCGGTCTGTAGGAACAGCACGCCCTGATAGGCGAGTGCGGGCAGGTAGGCGGCATCGCGCGCCAGCGCCTCCTCATACCGCGCGGCGGCCTCGGCGTGGCGGCCTTCCAGGCGCAATGCGAGCGCCAGGTAGGTGATCAGGTCCGGGTTGCCCGGTAGCCGGGCAATAACGGACTCCAGCATCGGCACCGACAGCGCCGGCCGTCCCTCCCCGATGTGACGGATAGCCTCGGCGGCGACGGGGTCCGTGGTGGTCTCGGGCGGCGGGGCCGCGGTGGCGGTGCCGGCCGCCAGAAGCAGGGCGATGATCCAGTGACGCATGGCTGGCCAACTCCCGTTCCGCGGCGGGGCATGGTAGCGGAGCA
>JAZKFA010000062.1:0-13139 GCA_040386655.1 Pseudomonadota bacterium
GCCGATGGAGAAGACCGGGTTCAGCGAGGTCATCGGCTCCTGGAAGATCATCCCGATCCCCGGCCCGCGGATCGGTTGCATCTGCCGCTCGGACAGGCCGGTCAGCACCTTGCCGCCGAAGCGCACTTGGCCCGCCGCGATGCGCGCCGGGGGTGTGGGCAGCAGCCCCATGATGCTGAGCGCGGTCACCGACTTGCCGCTGCCGGATTCGCCGACGATGCCGAGGATCTCGCCCTCATCCAGCGTGAGGGACACATCCTCGATCGCATTCACCTCGCCGCGCCCGGTCATGAACGCGGTGGTGAGGCCCTGGACCTCCAGCAGGCTCACTGCTGGATCCGCAGCCGCGGGTCGAGCACGTCGCGCAACCCGTCGCCGAGCAGGTTCAGGCCCATTACGGTGATCATCAGGACGATGCCGGGAATGGTGATGATCCACGGGGCCTCGCGCATGAAGTCGCGCCCCTCGGACATGATGTTGCCCCAGGTGGGCGTGGGCGGCACGGCGCCGACACCGAGGAAGGACAGCGTCGCCTCCGACAGCACAGCATAGGCGAACAGGAAGGATAGCTGCACGATCATGGGCGCGACGGCATTGGGCAGGATGTGGTGGCGCAGGATGCGCCAGTGCCCGGCTCCGGCCGCCACCGCCGCCTGCACATACTCCATCTCCCGCAGCACGATCACCGAGGAGCGCACGATGCGCGCCGTGCGCGGGATGTAGACGATGCTCAGCGCCAGGATCACGTTGAGCGTGGACGGCCCGAGCACCGACGTCACGGCGATGGCGAGCAGGATGGCCGGGAAGGCCATCAGCGCGTCGTTCACCCGCATCAGCGCATTGTCGAGCCGGCGGAAATACCCCGCGGCCGCGCCGATCAGCGTCCCGAACACAGCGTTGAGTGCCACGACCGACGCGCCGATGATCATGGACAGCTGCGCGCCCCACACGACACGCGACCACAGCGATCGCCCGAAGCTGTCGGTCCCCAGCGTCCAGGCGCCGCCGGGGGGCAGGAACTTGTTGCGCATCGACAAGCGGTTGGGATCGACGTCGGTGATGAAGGGCGCGGCGGCCGCCATGATGGCGATGATCCCGAACAGGAAAAGCCCGCTGACGAACAACCTGTGGCGGAACAGCCGCCCCAGCGTGGCGCGTGCGGGGTGGATGCGCCGTTCGGGAATATCCTCCGCGTCACTCATAGCGCACGCGCGGATCCAGGACGGCGTAGAGCAGGTCCACCGCGATGTTCACGCTCACCAGGAAGGCGGTGACCAGCAGCAGCCCGCCCTGCACCATCGGGTAGTCCCGGTTCAGAACCGCCTGGGTGAGCAGCAGCCCCATCCCCGGCAGCGAGAACAGCGCCTCCGTCACCACCGCACCGGAGAGCAGCAGCGACACGATGATGCCCACCACGGTGACGATGGGGATCAGCGCATTGGACAGCGCGTGCTTGAGAATGACGCTGCGCCCCGGCAGCCCCTTCGCCCGCGCGGTACGGATATAATCCTGCCGCAGCACCTCCAGCATGGAGGATCGCGTGATGCGCGCCAGCAACCCCGCCTGGAGAAGTGCGAGCGAGAAGGCCGGCATGGTGGTGCTCTGCAGCCAGCCCCATGGGTTCTCGGTGAAGGGGACGTAGCCGCCGCTCGGCAGCCAGCCCAGCTTTACCGCGAACAGGATGATCATCAGCAGACCCAGGAAGAAATTGGGCACGGAGATGCCGATCATGGCGAACATCATCGCCGCCTGGTCGACCCAGCTGTTCTGCCGCAAGGCCGCGATGATGCCGCAGCCGATGCCGATGATCAGCGTGATGATCAGCGCATACAGCGCGAGGGCGATGGTCACCGGCAGCCGCTCCGCCGTCGCCGCCAGCACCCCCTTGCCCAGCAGCAGCGACCGGCCGAAATCGCCCTGGAACAGCCCGCGATAATACTGCGCGAGCTGCACCAGCAGCGGCTCATCCAGCCCCAGATCCTGGCGGAGCTGCGCGATCTGTCCGGGCGTGGCCGAGATGCCGGCGATGGCCGCCGCGGGGTCGCCGGGGATCAGCCGCATCAGCCCGAAGCTGATGAGGCTTACGATCAGCAGGACCGGTATCGCGCTCAGCAGGCTTCGGGTGGCGAGCCTGATCAAACTCCGTCGAACCTCACCGCTGCAGCCACACGTTGGAGAAGCGCGGGATGCGGAAGGGGACGAAGCCCTGCAGGCTGGACCGCACCGCCTGCACCTTCGTCAGCGCCCCGAACGGATAGGCGTAGGCGCGCTCCAGCACCAGGCGCTGCATGGTCGCGAAGGCGGCGTTGCGCGCGGCTTGGTCGGGCAGGGTGTTCATCGCGTTCCAGGCGGCCAGCACCTCGGGGTCGTCCTGGTTGTCGCGAGGGCGGTAGGCGGCGTTGGGCGAGACGAGGAATTGCATGGTCGCGAGCGCACCGAGTGCCGGCTGCGTGCCCCAGCCGCTGTGATAGATGTGCCATTCGGTGCTGTTGAGCTGCTGCGACATCTGCACCGAGGTCGGCCAGTCCACCACGCGCAGCCGCGCGTTGATGCCCACGGCCTTGAGCTGCTGCTCCATCACTAGCGCCGCATTGTACATCGGCGGATAGTCACGGTTGGTCAGGATGACGATGGGCTCGTTGCGGTAACCCGATTCCCGCAGCAGGGCGCGCGCGCGGGCGGCGTCGTTGATGTTGTAGGTCTCGCGTCCGGCATCGGTGTAGGTGGACTGGTTGGGATACTGGAAGCCGATGTTGAGGCGGTAATTGCCGTCCGTCGCGGCATCCATGATGTCTTCCATCCCGAGTGCCGCTTGCACCGCGCGGCGGAACGCCAGGTTGTTCGTCGGCGCGATGGACGTGTTCGGCAGTGCGATCTGGATCCACCAGTTCTGCAGCGGCAGCACGGTGATGGCAGCGTTGCGGCGCAGCCCCTCCAGGGAGCGGGTGGGCACGTCCTCCACCGCCTGCAGCGCGCCGGTCTCGAGCCCGGCGACGCGGGCGGAGGCTTCGGTCACGATGCGGAAGGTCACGGTGTCGACGCAGGCGACGCGATAGCCGCCGAAGCCGGTGCGCTGCTCAAAATTCGTGTTGGGGCTGTAGGCGTCATAGCGGCCCAGCCGCGCATGGCTGCCGGGGACGAACTCCATCAGCCGGAAGGGGCCGGTGCCGATGGTGCGCAGCTGCTGCCGCTCGTCATTCTCGAGCTCGGCGGGGATGATGACGATGGGCACCGAGAAGGAGGACAGCGCCTCGAGGAAGGTGGGCTGCGCGACCTTCATGCGGATGACGAAGGTCAGCGGATCCGGCGTATCCCAGCCCGCGACATTGTCGAGCGTGCTGCGCTGCAGCCCTATGCGGTTGTAGCGGTTGAAGGACGCCGCGACATCGGCCGAAGTCATCGGCTTGCCGTTGTGGAAGGTGACGCCGGAGCGCAGCCGGAAGGTGTAGCTCATCCCGTCCGGCGCGGCCGTCATGCTGTCGGCGAGTTCGAGGATGGGGTTATTGTTCTCGTCGCGCGTCATCAGCGTTTCGAAGATGTTCATCGCAATGTTGCGCGTCGAGATGGTGTTCGACGTCATCTGGTCCAGCGAATTCACATTCGCTTCCTGGCCGAAGACGATGTCGCCGCCACGGGCGGGGCAGCTGAAGCGCTGCGCATGCGCTGTCCCGGCCATGAGGAGGCCGGCGAGGCAGGAGGCGAGCAACAGGCGCTTCATGTTCGGTGGTCCCTTTCCAGGCAGACAAACCTTCGTTCGCGCGCGCCGGCCCGTCAATCGGCCGTGAAGCGTCGCATGACATTCTCCATGATGCGGCTGACCGGGCCCTGGAAGGCGCCGTCCTTCCACAGGCTGCCGCACCAGGTGATGGACCCCGTCGCGAAGACCGCGCCCCCGCCCGGCGTGGTGAAGTAGACGATCTCCGCGCGCTTCAGCGCATCCGCCTTCTCCCCGCTGATGGTGTTGACGTGGGAGAGCAGCTCCTCCGGCACGGTCACGAAGGAGGCCGGCGGATCCTCGGAGCGCGCGAGGATCGCGGCGTTGGCGGGCGTGCCCAGGGTGAAGTCGGCGCGGTCCAGCTCGAAGCCTGCCGCGCCGCCTCCGGACAGGCCGTAATCCCCGAAGGTGTCGTCCTCCACACCCTCGAACACCCAGGCGTGGTCTGCGGCGGCGGGCAGCTTGCGGTAATGGGTGCCTTCGAACAGGCCCTGGCCCGAAAAGCCCACGCCGGCGAGTTTCTGGGGCGGGCGGCCGTTGCGGCGCCACAGCCCGCCATACTGCCCGTCCAGCTGGTGGTAATATTCGCCGGGGTTTGCGGCCCAGGCGCGGATGCCGCCCTCCGCGCGCCGCACCTCCAGCATGCCCGGTAGTTCCGGCTCGACGGCAATGCGCCAGTAGAAGCCATTGCCGCCGAGATACATCATCCGCCCAGGCCCTTGGGTGAACTCGGTCAGCGCGTCGAGCGTCTGGGCCGTGTGGTATTCCGGATGGCTGCCGGTCAGCACGACCTTGTAGGGCGCGAGCAGCGCGGCCCCTTCCTCGTGCAGGTCCTCGTCGGTGATGACGTCGAAGGCGATGCCCTTGGCCTCCATCCAAGCCAGCAGATGGGTGTCGGCGGGATAGTGCCGCAGGCCGGAACCGCGCGCGTCGTTGAAGGTGAGCAGCCCCGGCCGCATCGTCAGGATCGGCCGCAGACGGGAGGACAGCGCGATGCCGCTGTTGTCGGCATGGCGGTTGTAGGTGGACCGGCCATAGAGCGGGTAGTCGTCGGGGTTGTGCGGGTACGCACCCCAGGCCGCGACGCGCGCCTTGTAGGCGGCATCGGCATTGCCGCGGGCATGGTTGGCATAGGCCTGGTAGGTGAAGGTGGAGGCCAGGAACACGACCGGCGCCTGCGCCACGCCGCGCGGGGGCAGGATGTACAGCGGCAGCCAGTCCTCGCCCTCGGCACAGGTGAGGTGCAGGGCATAGGCGCCGCTGCGCAGTCCCTCCGGCACCGCGAATTCGAAATCCGTCTCCCAGCCGCAATCGGCGAGGTCGTCGGCATGGAAATGGATGGCGCCGTAGTGGTCGGGCGCGTGGCGCCAGGACATCTCGGCGCCGGTCCAGCGCGAGCCGGCCATGGCGCGCGTGGGGGCGTTGACCAGCACACCGTGGCAGGCCTGCGGGCCGGTGTCGGTGATGGCCTGGGTGGGGATGTCGAGGGCGAAATCCCAAGCCGCGAGCGGCGCGCCCTCCGGCCATGCGTCGTGGAAGCCCGCATGCAGCGCCGTCGCCTCCAGCCTTCCCGTGAAGTGGTCGCGCGGCTCCGCCGTGTCGCGCGCGGCGAGCAGCAGGGCGCCGCCGCCATCGGGCAGCCGCAGGCCAGGGGCGCTCGCCCGCGTCGTGACGGCCATGCCGCCGATCGACTGCTGGCCGAGAATGATCATACCGGTTGTGGGATCGGCACTCAGCCATACCCGCATCCATTGCCGCAGCGGCCAGGGAGCACCGGTCTCCACCCGCACGCCACCGACCTCGGCCCAGGCGCCGCCGGGGCCGACGCCCAGCGCCACCACCGCCCCCGCCTGCTCCTCGCTCAGCAGCGCGGCATCGCCGGGCGGCTGTGCGTCCAGCAGCGCCAGGGCGGACCAGGTGCAGGCACCCGTCGCCCGCTGCGGTGCCTTCGGGATGCGGGCGTAGGAGCCGCGCCGGATCGCCTGGTGCCGGCCCTCGAAGGCATGCTGGAACTGCGCGGAGCAATTCTCGAAGCGCAGCCCAGGCCCCTCCGGGTTCGGGTCGCCCGAAATCACCCGCACCAGCTTCGCCTGCGCCGCGCCACCGTGGGGCATGCTCACCTTGACCGCGAAGCACTCCCCCGGCCGGTGCGAGAAGCGGTCCAGATACCCCGTGATCGGCAATTCCGCGTGCGGCATCGATGCATCCCCCTGAGCGGCGAAATGCTCGGCGCTGGCAAGCCCCGCGTCAACGCGGCAGGATGGCACCATCGGCGGAGAGCGACACCATGGCGAACGTCCTGACCAGCCTGACCAGCAGCGAGGCGGAAGCGCGCGAATGGGCGCAGCGCGTGGACATGGCGGCGGTGTTCCGCATCGGCGCCCGGCTCGGCTGGAACGAGCATATCGGCAACCACAACTCCCTGATGCTGGAAGGCGAGGAGCCCACCTTCCTCATCAATCCCCGCGGCTACCTGTTCCAGGAACTGCGCGCGAGCGACCTCATCGTCTGCGACCTGGCGGGGCGCGTGCTGCGCGGCAAGGGCGAGCTGCGCAAGGTCGCCTTCCACATCCACACGCGCATCCACCTGGCCAACCCCAGTGCGGCCTGCGTGGTGCACGTCCACCCGCGCTACCTGACAGCCTTGTCGATGATTGAGGGCGCGGAGTTCTCCCTCTCGCACCACAACTCCCTGCTGCTCAACGACCGCACCGTCTACGACGACGAGGGCAATGAGCCCGTCCATGACAACAGCGAGGGCGACCGCATCGCGAGGCTCATGGGCGACAAGACGATCATGCTGATGCGCGGTCATGGCGTGACCGTGGTCGGACCCACCGTGCACGACGCCTTCGACGAGACCTACATGGCCGAGCGCACCTGCATGTACCAGATGACCGCCATGCAGACCGGCCAGCCCCTGCACAAGCTGCCCGACAATCTCCGCCGCAACCACACCGGCCCCTGGGGCGATCGGCTGGATGCGCGCCTGCATCTCGACGCCTGGCGCCGCGTGCTGGATCGCGAGGAACCCGACTACGCGCGTTGATCCCAGCGTTGCGCGCCCGGCCACCCGCGCGGCAAAGTCCATGAGGGCGACACCACGCCCGTTGCGGAGGATACGATGTCCCAGCGTGCTTCCCTCAGGATCGGCATCCTGCTGCCACCCGCGAACACCGCGATGGAGGACGAGATCCCGCCCTTCCTCCCGCCGGGCGTGCGCGCCAGCTTCAACCGCCTCTCGCGCGAAGGCCGCACGCTGACGGCGGAGAGCCTGCTGTCCATGGCGCGCTCCGTCACCCGCGCCGCCGGCGACCTCGCCTGGTGCGAGCCCGATACCATCGTCTATGGCTGCACGAGCGGCACCTTCCTCGACGGCCACGGCAATGAGGATGCGCTGTCCGACCAGATCACCGCCGAGACGGGCATCCCCTCCATCACCACGGCGCGCGCCGTGGTCGAGGCGCTGCGCGCGCTCCAGGCCCGGCGCGTCTTCATGATCACGCCCTATCCGGACGCGGTGAACCTGCACGAGGTGGCTTTCCTCGAAAATCACGGCTTCACCGTCGGCGGGTGGGATTCCTTCCGCTGCGACCTCAGCGCACAGGTCCCGGAAATCGCGCCGGCGGATGTCGCGGCCCTGGCCCAGCGCCACGCCGAGGCCATCGCCGGCTGCGACGCGCTGTTCATCAGCTGCACGAACCTCAACGTCATGGGCGAGATCGCCGCGATGGAACGTGCGCTCGGCGTGCCGGTGGTCACCTCGAACCAGGCCTCCCTCTGGGCGGCGCTGCGCCAGATCGGGGCGCCGATGGCGGAGGGCTGCGGCAGCCTGTTCCACGCCGCCGTGCCGGCGGAGGCCTGACCGCGGCCGGTGCCGCAACCCCTCGCCACCGCGCCGGATCTTTCGGCGCGGGAACTGCACGCGGTCATCCTCGTCGCGCGCTATTTCAGCTTCATCGCGGCGGCCTCGGAGCTGCGCCTGTCCCAGCCGGGACTGTCGCGCATCATCCGCAAGGTCGAGCAGCAGCTCGGCGTCGCGCTGTTCCACCGCACCACGCGGCAGGTGACGCTGACCGCCGCCGGCGCGCAGTTCATCCCGGTGGCGGAGCGCGTTCTGCAGGAGCTCGCCGTCGGCGTCGATGCCGTGCGCGACCTGCGCAACCAGGCGCGCGGCCAGGTCGCCATCGGCTGCCCCATGTCGATGGCGCAGTCAGACTTGATCGGCGTGCTGCTCGAATACCGCCGCCAGCACCCGCAGGTCTCGCTCGTCATCCATGAGGGCCTGCAAAGCCTGATCCGGGAGGAGGTGCTGAACGGCGTGCTGGATTTCGGCATCGGCTTCATCCGTGCCCCGATTGAGGACCTGGTGGTGGAACCGCTCTGCGCCGGCAGCTTCCATGTGGTCTTCCACGCCGACCATCCCTTCGCCGCACGCAAGGTGGTGCCGCTGCGCGACCTGCGCGACGAGGTGCTGGTCTCGCTGCCGCCCTCGGCCAATCTGCGCCAGATCTTCGACGGCGCGGCGGCCAGCGCGGGCTTCCGGCTGAACCACGCGATCACCGTGAACACCTACTCGACCCTGTTCGCCCTGCTGCGCGCGCGGGCCGGCATCGCCATCCTGCCCGACCCCGGCGTGCCGGCGCCGGACGACCCCACTATCCTCTCGCGACCGATCGATCCGCCGCGCGTGCCGTCAACGCTGTCGATCATGAGCCTGAAGTCGCGCGTGGTGTCGCCCGCGGCCCTAGCCTTGAAGGGCCTCGTCCTGGAGCATTTCCGCCAGCCGCCGGCCGACGCCACCCGCTGAACCCGCGATCAGTCCAGCCGGATGCCCATCTGCGCGACCACCTGTCGGTAGAAGGCGACCTCGGAGCGGATGAAGGCCGCGAATTCCGCGCCGTCGCTCGCCATCACCTCCAGACCCAGCGCCTCCAAGCGCTGGCGCACCTCGGGCGTGGCCACGATGGAGGCGGTGGCGCGTTCCAGCGCGGCGATGATCGCAGGGTCGGTGCCGGTGCGCGCGACCAGGCCCATCCAGCCACGCGAGACATACCCGGGCACCCCTGATTCCGAGACGGTGGGCAGGTCCGGCAGCCGCGCCACGCGCTGCGGCATGGTCACCGCCAGCGCCCGCAGCTGCCCGGCCGCGATCGGCTCGACCGCCGTCGGGATGGTCTCGAACATCAGCTGGATCTGCCCGGCGAGCAGGTCGTTCAGCGCCGGTGCTCCGCCGCGATAGGGCACGTGCACCATCTCGATCCCCGCCATGCGGCGGAACACGTCGGCGGCCATGTGCTGGGCGGAGCCGGACCCCGCCGTGCCGAAGTTCAGCCGTCCCGGATTGGCCCGCGCAAAGGCGATGAGTTCGCCAATGGTGGTGACCGGAACCGACGGGTGCACGACCACCACGTTCGGCTGCAGGCCGATGAGCCGGATCGGCGCGAAGTCGCGCGTGGGGTCGTAGGGGAGGTTGGCGAACAACGCCGCATTGGCGGCCAGCGAGGACGCGCTGCCCATGAACAGCGTGTAGCCATCGGCCGCCGCCTTCGCGACGAAATCCGCGCCCAGATTGCCGCTGGCCCCCGCGCGGTTCTCCACCACGAAGGCCTGGCCCATCGTCCGGCCCAGCTCCTGGGAGATGATGCGGGCGACCACGTCGATGCTGCCGCCCGCGGCGAAGGCCACGACGACACGCACGGGCCGGGCGGGATACACCTCCTGGCTCAGCGCGGGCATGCCCAGGCCGAGGATGAGGCAGGCGAGCAGGCTCAGGCGGCGCATCTCGCTCTCCTCAGTTCAGGGTGATGTTGGCGGCGGTGACGATGGCCCGGTTGGTTTCCATCTCGCGGTCGAGGAAGGCGCTGAAGCTCGCGGGCGTGCTGGGCGTAAGCTCCAGCCCCAGGCTGACCAGGCGCGAGACGATCTCGGGCAGGCCCATGATCTCGCGCACATGGCGGTCCAGCGTCGCGACCAGCGGTGCCGGCAGGCTGCCCGGCGCGAGCAGGCCGAGCCATCCGCGCATCTCGTAATTCGGCAGTCCCGATTCCGACACGGTCGGCAGCTCCGGGATCGAGGAGGATCGGTTGAGCGTCGTGACCGCCAGAGCGCGCGCCTGGTTGCTGCGCACCACCGGCAGTGCGGTGGGGATGGTCTCGAACATCGCCTGCACCTGGCCGGCGATGAGGTCGCTCAGCCCCGGCGCGCCGCCACGATACGGAATATGCGTCATCCTCACGCCGGCACGCAGCGCGAAGGCTTCGGCCGACAGATGCTGCGAGGAGCCAATGCCCGCGGTCGCGTAGTTGATGCGCCCCGGATTGGCGCGCGCATAGGCGATGAATTCCTGCACGGTCTGCACCGGCAGCGAGGGATGCACGATCAGCATGTTCGGCTGCAGCGCGATCAGCGTGATCGGCGTCAGGTCACGGCGCGAATCAAAGGGCATGGTGCTGTTCAGCGCGGGGCTGGTCACGATGGGCCCGGCACCGGCCATCAGCAGCGTGTAGCCGTCGGAGGGCGCTTTCGCGACGAACTCCGTGCCGACCACGCCGCCCGCGCCGCTGCGATTATCCACCACGAAGGGCTGGCCCAGGCGCCGCGTCAGCTCCGCGCCGAACAGCCGCGCGACGATGTCCACGCTGCCTCCGGCCGGAAACGCGACGACGATGCGCACCGGCCGGTTCGGATAGGCCGCCTCCTGCGCGCGGATCCCCGGGGCGGCAAGCAGCGCCGCGCCGGCACCCAGCAATGTCCGTCGTAGCCACATAGCGATCTCCATTCATTGCGGCGGGCGCGGCTGCGTGCCCACCCCCAGGGTGCCATGAGCGACTGTCGTTTATTCCGTCCCGTAGTCTCGTCGCCGGGCGTCGTTGCGCCCGGGGTCAGTCACGTCCGTCAGCCCAGGATGATGCGGGCGTCGGCGATGGTGCAGCCGGCCGGCCCTGCGATCACCGGGTTCAGGTCGATCTCGGTGATCCCTGGATAGGCCACGGCGATGTCGGACAGGTGCAGCATCAGCGACACCAGCGCCTTCCGGTCCACCGCCGCGCCGCCGCGCACGCCGTCGAGCACGTCCGCACCCTTGATCTCGCCGAGCATCGCCGTTGCATCGCCGCGCGTCAGCGGCAGGGTGCGGAACACCACGTCGCGCAGCACCTCGACGAAAACGCCGCCGAGGCCGAAGACCATCACCTTGCCGTATTGCGGATCGGTCGTGACGCCGAGGATCACCTCGACCCCCTTGGCCACCATCGGCGTGACCAGCACGCCCGTTACGGCGGCACCGGGCGCGCGGGTCGCGACCTGGTCCAGCATCGCCTGCGCGCTGGCGGCGATGTCGCTCGCCCCGAGCAGCCCGAGCCTGACACCGCCGACATCGGATTTGTGCAGGATGTCCGGCGAGACGATCTTGATCGCGACCGGCGCATCGGTGAGCGCCGGCGGCAGCGTGGCCGACTGGGCTGCGTCCTTGATCACTGCGAAAGCGGGCATTGCGACGCCGTGCGCGGAGAGGAAGTTCATCGCCTCCGGCTCCAGGAGTGCAGTGCGACCTTCCGCACGGACGGCGTCGAGAATGGCTGTTGCAGCGGGCATGGGCCGTGCGGCATCCGGCACCGGCTCGGCCTGGCGCAGACGTGCCTCGTGATACGCCTGCAGCCCCGCGAGGCAGGCGGCGGCGACCTCGATGGAGCGCACCACCGTGATGCCGCCATCGCGCATGATGCGCATCGCCTCGGTGTTCCACTCGGCATAGTGGTTCTGCACGATGATCGGCTTGCCCGTGGCCTTGGAGATGGCGACCATCTCATGCGCCGCGGCGTTCTCGCCCTCGCGGATGGCGTCGGTGTTGTTGCGGCACTGGTAGCCGCCGGCATAACCCACCGAGAGCAGCGCATCGATGTTCGGATCCGACAGGATCGCGCGTGTGCAGGGTGCGAGGTAGCGCGGATGCGGATCCGTCGCGCCGCCGTAATCCACCGGGTTGAACAGCTGGCTCGCATTGGGCGAGATGGTCTTGAGCTCGGCCTCGGTCGAGGGTTCCAGAAGCGGGATGAGCAGGCCGCGCTCGGCCAGTGCATCGGCCGCCTGGGAGATGACGCCGCCGCCCTCCGACAGAATGCCGACGCGCAGGGCAGGCCGCCCCGCCTGGTGCGACAGCGCCTCGGCCACTGGGAACATCTCGTCCGAGCGTTCCACGACCACGATGCCGGCCTGGCGCATCGCCGCCTTGCCCACCGCGTAGTCGCCCGCGAGCGATCCGGAATGAGACCGCGCCGCGCCCTCGCCCTGCTTCGTCCGGCCGGCCTTGTAGAGCACGATGGGCTTGATGGGCGTCACCGCGCGCGCCGCCTCAATGAAAGCGGCACCATCCTCGAAGCCCTCGGCGTAGACGATCAGCGCGCGTGTTTCTTCATCCTCGCCAAAGTAGCGCAGGTATTCGTCGAAGCGGATGTCGCTCTCGTTGCCGACGCCGACGAAGGTTGTGAAGCCCGCCTGCTCGTTGCGGATGCTGCTGGTCATCAGCGACATCGCGACATTGCCAGACTGCGACAGCACGCCGAGCCCGCCCTTGTAGATCCCCGGCCACCCGACGAGGTTCAGCCCGGTATGCGCATCGAAGATGCCGTTGGTGTTGGGCCCGATCAGGCGCACGCCATGCGCCTTGCCGGCGGCGATGGTGCGCGCCTCCAGCTCCGCGCCTTCCTCGCTCGCCTCGCCGAAGCCGCCGGCGAGCAGCACCGCGCCCTTCACGCCCTTCGCACCGCATTCCGCGATGACGCCGGGCGCCGCGCGGGAGGGCGTGCAGACCAGCGCAGTATCGATCTCGAACGGCACGGCGGCGAGGTTGGGGTAGCAGGGCAGGCCGAGGATCTCGGTCTCCTTCGGATTGATCGGCGCGATTCGGCCGGCATAACCCTGCCGGTGCAGCGCCTCGATGGCGCGGTAGCCGCGCTTGGCGGGATCCCGCGAGGCGCCGATGATGGCGACCGAGCGCGGCTTGAGGATGTCGCGGATGGGGCTGCTCATGGGGTCTGCATCCGCCTCAGGTGCTGCTCGCGGAGAAGCGCACCGTCTGCGCCCGCGCCTGCCAGTCGGTCACGACGTTCACCAGCGCCGGACGGCCCTCGGCCACTGCCTGCGCAGCGCGGTCCAGCGCAGGGCGGATATCCTCGGGCCGCTCGACATATTCGCCGTGGCAGCCGAGCGCCTTTGCCATCTCGTCGAAGCGCGTGTAGCCGAGCTCGCGTCCCGGCTTGTCGCGCTTGGGGTCCGCCGTCCAGCCGCCATTGAGGCTGATCACGGTGATGACCGGCAGGTTGTGCCGTGCGGCGGTGTCCAGCTCCATCCCGTTCAGCCCGAAGGACCCGTCGCCGTGCAGCACCAGCACCATCTTGTCGGGCTTGGCCGCCTTGGCGCCGAG
>JAZKFA010000063.1:0-4219 GCA_040386655.1 Pseudomonadota bacterium
CATGCCTTCGGACACCGTCATTGTCGCGCCAGCGCGTTCGCGCCGCGCCGCCCCCGCCTGGGCCCGGCTGTGCTGGGTGATCGCGGCCGCGATCGCCGCACCCGTGGCGGCCGTGCTGGTGACGGCGGCAGTGCCGGCGGGCGCGGTGTGGCGGCACATCTGGGCCACGACGCTGCCGGAGATGCTGGGCAATTCAGCCGCCTTGCTGGTGCTGGTGGCTCTGATGGCGGGCTCGGCGGGCGCGGTCACGGCCTGGCTGGTCTCGACCTGCGCCTTCCGCGGGCGCGCGGTGCTGGAAGTCGCACTTCTGCTGCCGCTCGCGATGCCGGCCTATGTCTGTGGCTACGCTTATGTATGGCTGTTGGAGATCTCCGGCCCCGTGCAGTCCACGCTGCGCGAGGCGACGGGGCTGCGCTTCGGTGAGTACTGGTTCCCCGAAATCCGCTCGTTGCCCGGCGCCGCGCTGATGCTGGCGATGGTGCTCTATCCTTATGTGTACCTGCTCTGCCGGGGCGCCTTCCTGCAGCAGAGCGTTTGCCTGGTCGAGGCCTCCCGCACGCTGGGGCACGGGCTGTCACGCACCTTCTTCCATGTCGCCCTGCCGCTCGCGCGGCCGGCGCTGGCTGCCGGCGTCTCGCTCGCACTGATGGAGACGCTGGCCGATTTCGGCACGGTGCAGCACTTCGCGGTGCGCACCTTCACCACCGGCATCTACGAGGCCTGGTTCGGTCTCGGCGACCGGGGCGCGGCCGCACAGCTGGCCGCCGCGCTGATCGGCTGCGTCGCGCTGCTGCTTCTGGCCGAACGCGCGTCGCGCGGCGACCGGCGCTTCTACCCGACCACGACGCGCCACCCGCCGCTGCGCCCGGTGCAGCTGCGCGGCTGGCGGGAGGCATTGGCCATCCTTGCCTGCGCGGCGCCGATCCTGCTGGGCTTCGTCATCCCCGCCGCAGCGCTGCTGTGGCTGATGGTGACGGTGGGTGACCCGCTTTCGCCGGCGCGCTTCCTGCCCTTCGCCACCAACTCGCTGCTGCTGGCGACGGTGACGGCGGTGCTCGCAATGGCGGTCGCGGCCATGCTGGCCTGGGCGGCGCGGCTGCATCCCTCCCGGGTGCAGAGCGGCGCCAACCGGATCGCCGGGCTGGGTTATGCGGTGCCGGGGTCGGTGATCGCGGTGGGCACGTTGGTACCCTTCGGATTGTTCGACAATGCGCTCGATGGCTGGATGCGCGCGAACCTGGGCGTCTCCACCGGGCTGCTGCTGTCGGGCACGATGGTGGCGCTGGTCTTCGCCTATCTCGTGCGCTTTCTGGGCGTGGCACTCGGCGCGGTCGAGTCCGGGCTCGCGCGGATCAAGCCATCGCTCTCCGCGGCCGCGCGGGTGCTCGGCCGGCGGCCGGGACAAGCGGCGCGGGAGGTGGAGCTGCCGCTCGCGCGCGGGGCGCTCGCCACCGCCGCGATCCTGGTCTTCGTGGACACGATGAAGGAGTTGCCGGCGACGCTGATCGTGCGCCCCTTCGATTTCGACACTCTGGCCGTCCGCGTCCATTCGCTGGCCGCCGATGAGCGACTGGCCGAGGCGAGCACGGCGGCGCTGATGATCGTGGCCGTCGGCCTCATCCCGCTCGCGGTGCTGACGCGCGGCATGCGCGCCGCCTCGCGGCAGGATGCCTGAGCGGGATCAGTCGTCGCCGGCGTTCAGCCTGCCAACCAGGTTGCGCACGCCCGCGGCGCCGATGGTCTCCCGGTGCGGGTGGCCGGCCGGCATGGCGAAGACCTCGCCCGGGCGGTAGGTGCGGGTGCCCCCGGCGGTGGTGAGCGTGATCTCGCCTTCGAGGACCATGCCGCGCACGTCGAAGGGGTGGGTGTGCTCGGGCGTGGCGGTGCCCGGCTCGATCGCGCGGATGGCGGGGGTGAAGCCGTCGCGCAGCAGCGCGGCCTCGAATTCCTTGGCGTCCATGGCGGCCTCCCGCGGCGTTGCGGTGCGAGTCTAGAACTCGCGTCTCGCGAGGCGCAACGACCGCGCCGAGTCCCTGCGCCATTGCCGCCCACGGCCGCGGCGGGCAGGCTGCGCACCGCACATGGCAAGGGGCAGCGATGGCCGAGACAGTGATCTTCCCGGGCGAGGTCGAATGGACCGGCGAGAATCCCGGCATATCCCTGAAGGAAGACCCGGCGGGCGGCTTCACCACGCTTGCGTCCTTCTTTCGCGTGATGCTCTCACCGCATGGGCGTGGGCACGCGCTGGTGCTGATGCAAGCGCCGCAGGACGCGTCGCCGCCCGAGGCGCAGGCGAACCTCTGCCTGACCGACAACGAGCCGCTCGCGCGGTGGCTGGTCGCGAACTACGTCGCCCATTTCGGCGCCTGGCGCGGGCTGCCGGGCCTGGCCGGGCTGCAATACCGTCCGCTGGATAGCGTAGCGTCGCGTGGCGATGCCATCACCGCCTATGGGGAGACGGTGCGCGCGGGCGCGCTGACCGTGGATCTCGACTGGAGCGGTCTGGGCAAGCCGTTCTGCTTCGCGCTCTCGCCGGCGCAATCCGCGACCGGGGCGCACCACATGCCGACCCTGTTCGTGGGCTGCGATCGCGCGGCGGTTACGGTCAACGGCGTCGCGCGGCCCGGCACGCCGATCCCGCGCGAGGTGGCCGGGCAGCGGATCACCACCGCGATGCTGGCTTTTTCGGAGACCTGGATCCGCGCCTGAGGCGCTGTTGATGCATCCGGCCGGGCCATGGCGCGTTGCCCCCCTGAACCCGATGGGAGGCAATGGCCATGGCGACCGATCTGAAGCGGATGATGGAACAGCTCCTGGGCGGCGGTGCCGGCGGGCTCGGCGGCCTGCTGGGTGGCGGGTCCGGCGGGCTCGGTGGCCTGCTGGGCGGTAGCCGGGGAGCGAATCCGCAGGCGGGCGGCGGCGCGGGGATGGGCGGCCTGGGTGGGCTACTCGGCGGGTCGGGCCTCGGTGGCGGTCTCGGTGACATCCTGGGCAAGCTGCGCGGACCGATGGGGCCCGCAGGGCAGGCAGCGGCCGCGGGCGGCTTGCTGGGGTCTGTGCTCGGCGGGCGCGGCGGCGGCGGGCTGTTCCGTGTCGGCGGCATGGCACTGCTCGGCCTGCTGGCGCACCGCGCCTACAACCAGTGGCAGACCCAACAGGGCGGAGCGACGCCGGCCCCGGCCGCCGACCAGTTCGCCCGCCCCGAGGCCGCCGACGGGCAGGGCAGGCCGTTCGGCATCTCCGTCGTCCGGGCCATGATCGCGGCTGCGCGCGCCGACGGCCAGCTGGACGCGCAGGAGCGCGAGCGCATCTTCGCCGAAGCCGAGCGCCTGTCTCTGTCTGAGGAAGAGCGCGGCGAGATCTTCGGTGTTCTGGATACGGAACCAGACCCGGCCGCGATCGCGCGCCTGGCAGCGACGGACGCGCAGAAGGCCGAGCTTTACCTGGCCTCAGCGATGGCGACGGGTGGTGCGGATACCGCCGCGGAGCGCGCCTATCTCAGCGCGCTGGCCAATGCGCTCGGCCTCTCCCCGGAACTGCGCGCCCAGCTGGATGGCCAGTTGCGGGAAGCGGCGGCGGTGCAGAAGACCATGCCAGGCGAAGCGTGAGCTAAGCGAACTGCGACTCCATCCGGATGCGCGTTCGCGTTGTGCAGGCGGCCGGGGTGCGAATGGACGCGGAGGTGAGTTGCCTCCGCGAGATCGGCTCAGGATGGTCATGTGCCACCAGAATGGCTGCGAAAACACGGGCTTGCATCACTGACCGGCAGGTGGACGAAAGAGTTGGTAATCCGCCTGCAACGTTCCCGAGAAAAGGCCGTTTAATAAGACGTGCAGACCCGAATGATTCTTGGCTCCACTGATCTTTAAGGACGTGCCGCTTTCGGCGGCGCGTTTGCCGCTCAGAGATTCTCCCCCCCGGATCGAAGGCCACGCCATGAACGCCCAGTTTCTGCTTCGCGCCGCTGACGCTTTGCTGGTCGCGCTGCTTTGGCTTATGGCAGCACTCGGGGTCGTGATCGTCACCGTGACGCACCAGCTGCTCGGCTTTGCCGTGGCAATGGTAGTCGTGCTGGAAGCCTTCATCCTTACCCGGCGACTGCTCGCGAAGTAGCGGTCTCACCCGCCTGATCGGGGGGCCAACGCCCACCCGCGTATTCTATGAACCGCCGAGGCGACGCACAGCCCGGCGCATCAGCCAGCCCGCCGGCCCCGGCGCT
>JAZKFA010000064.1:0-15170 GCA_040386655.1 Pseudomonadota bacterium
CGGGGATCGGCTCGATCCCCGGCGGGGGTCGAGGGGGCGGAGCCCCTCGCCTTGCTTACCTCAACCGCGCACCTGCCCGGTTCCGGTGATCTGGTATCGGTAGGTGCAGAGTTGTTCCAGGCCGACGGGGCCGCGGGCGTGCAGGCGTCCCGTGGCGATGCCGATTTCCGCACCGAAGCCGAATTCGCCGCCGTCGCAGAATTGCGTCGATGCGTTCCACAGTCCGACCGCGGAGGTGAGGCCGTTGAGGAACTGGGCGGCGGCGTTGGCGTCTTCGGTGACGATTGCTTCGGTGTGTTCAGTGCCGAAGCGGCGGATGTGGGCGAGGGCGCTGTCGATGCCGTCGACGACGGCGATGTTCAGCACGGCGTCGAGCCATTCGGTATGGAAGTGCTCGGCGTCGGCAAGGGGCAGTTCTGGGCAGATAGCCCGCGCGCGGGCGTCGCCGTGGAAGCGGCAGCCGCGCACGGCCAGGTCCGCGACAAGGATCGGCAGCAGGGTAGGCGCTATGGCCTCGTCGATCAGCAGGGTTTCGGTGGAGCTGCACACCCCGGTGCGCCGCAGCTTGGCGTCGGCGAGGATGGTGCGCGCCATAGCCGGGTCCGCGGCGGCGTGGATGTAGGTGTGGCACAGCCCCTGGGCGTGCGCGAGCACCGGCACCCGGCTTTCCTGCTGCACCCGTTCGACAAGGGATTTGCCGCCGCGGGGGATGATCAGGTCGATCAGCCCGGCGGCCTTCAGCATGGCGGCGACGAAGGCGCGGTCCGAATTGGGCGCGACCTGGATGGCGGTGGTGGGAAGCCCGGCCGCCTGCAGGCCCTCGGCGAGGGCGGCGTGGATGGCGGCGACCGACCGCAGGCTTTCCCGGCCGCCGCGCAGGATCACGGCATTGCCGGATTTGAGGCACAGCGCGCCGGCGTCGGCGAGCACGTTGGGGCGGCTTTCGAAGACCATCCCGATGACGCCGATGGGCTGCGCGACGCGGCGGATGACCAGGCCGTTGGGGCGCGTCCATTCGGCCATGACGCGGCCGGCGGGGTCCTCCAGCGCGGCGACCTCCTCCAGCCCGCGCGCCATGGCGTCCACGCGGGATGGCGTGAGGGCCAGGCGGTCGAGGAAGGCGGGGGTGAGTCCCTCCGCGGCTTCCAGGTCTTCGGCATTGGCGGCGAGGATCGCGAGTGTACGGTCGCGGATGGCAGCGGCGGCGGCCAGCAGCGCGGCATCCTTCTGCGCCCGCGGCGCGGCGGCCAAGGCCACGGCTGCGGCGCGCGCGGCAAGCGCGGCCTCGTTCAGCGCGGCCACGGCCAGGTCGGCGGTGGCAAGGTCGGATGCGGCGTTCATGCGCGTATTATAGACCTCGCGGCGCAGGTCGCCAGCTTCCCGCGTGGCGTAGGCGGCCAGGACCGCGCCCCGAACGCTTCAGGCGGGCCTTATTCCGCGGCGATGCCGGGCGATGCCAGCGCGTTGGTACGGAGCAGCTCGCGCAGCGAGGCGGCGGGCTGCGGGCGGCCGAGCAGGAAGCCCTGCGCACGCGCGAAGCCCAGCGTCGCCAGGCGCGACAGCTCGGCCTCGGTTTCCACGCCGCTGGCGCAGGCTTCGATGTTGAGGCGGCGACCCAGCGCGCAGATTGCCTCCGTCACTGCCAGCGCGCGGGTGTCCTGGCCCAGGGCCGAGGTGAAGCTGCGGTCCAGCTTCATCCGGTCCAGCGGGATGCGCACCAGATGCGCGAGCGAGGCGGCGCCGGCGCCGAAGTCATCCAGTACGACCTTCACGCCGAGCGCGCGCAGTCCTTCGATCTGACTGACGACGATCTCGGTGTTGCGCGCCAGCAGGCCTTCGGTGATCTCCAGCTCCAGCCGTTGCGGCGCGAGGCCGGTGGCGGTCAGCGCGCCCTGCACCGCCTCGACCACGTTGTCGTGGCGGAACTGCGCCGGGGAGATGTTGACGGCGACCGAGAGCGGCACCGGCCACCCGGCCGCTTCGCGGCAGGCCGCGCGCAGGGTCCAGCGGCACAGCGGCACGATGAGCCCGGTCTCCTCCGCGATTGACATGAAGTCGGCGGCCGGCAGCAGGCCGCGCGTGGGGTGCTGCCAGCGCAGCAGCGCCTCGCACGCCAGCAGCTGGCGGCCGGGCAGGGCATACACCGGCTGCCAGTGCAGGGTCATCGCCTTGTTGGCTACGGCCTCGCGCAGCTCGACTTCAAGCAGGCGCTTACCCTGCAGTGCGACGTCCATCTCGGGGTCGAGGAAGGCGATGCCCTTGCCCTCCGCGCGGGCGCGGGCCAGCGCCTCCTCCGCACTGCGCATCATGGAATCGGCGGTGGTCTCCATGGGGTCGCCGACGACGACGCCGATGGCGCTGCCGCAGGGTATCGGCTGCGCCTTCAGCGTGTAGGGCGCGGCAAGCAGCGAGGCCAGGCGCCGAGCCAGGCGGGCTGCCGCTTCAGGCTGATCGCCGCCATCCTGCAACACCGCGAAGGTGCCGCCCGACATCCGCGCGACCTGGTCCTCGGTCCGCAGTCCCAGTCCCAGGCGTTCGGCCGCCATGCGCAGAAGCTGGTCGCCCGCCTGGCTGCCGAGGCTCTGGTTGATCGCGCGCAGGCCTTCGAGCTCGACCATGAGGACGGCGACGCTGTTCCCGGCGCGCCGCGCGCGCGACAGCGTCATGCGCAGCGCTTCCTTGAATTCCGAGCGGCTGGCGAGGCCGGTGAGCGGGTCTGTCTTGGCCCGCGCTTCCGCTGCGGCGCTCCGGGCGGCGACAACGTGCATGCGCCGCTGCTGGCGCCACAGAAGTGGCAACATGGCAGCCAGGGCGAGCACAACGCCGGCAAACAGCGCCAGGAAAGACTCAGAGGTCAGCAACATGCAACCACTCCGGGAATTAAACCGTCACGAACCATCCCACGTTATGACGGCAAAACCTTCCGAATGATCAATTACACAGAAAAATGATTCCGATCTCACGGAATGTTACAGAAGCTCCTATCGCGTTAACGCGTCTCAGCCGCCCCGGAGGACCAGGTCGTCGCGGTGCACCATCTCGTCGCGGCCACGCCAGCCCAGGATCGCTTCCAGCTCTTCGGACCGGTGGCCGGCGATGCGCGCGGCATCGGCGGAATCATAGGCGATCAGGCCGCGCGCGATCTCCATGCCCGCGCCGTCGCGGATGCTGACGGGATCGCCGCGGCCGAAACTACCCGTCACTGCCGTGACCCCCGCCGGCAACAACGAGGATCCGCGCGCAAGCGCACGCGCTGCGCCCGCATCCACGCTCAGCACGCCCAGCGTTCCCATGCTGCCGCCGATCCAGCGCTTGCGCGCCGAACCGCCATCTTCGGCGGGCAGGAACCAAGTGCAGCGCGCGCCCTCCGCCATGGCCCTGAGCGGACGGTCCACCTTGCCCAGCGCGATCGCCATCGCGCAGCCGGCGCGCGTCGCGACCTCGGCCGCGATCAGCTTGGTGCGCATGCCCCCCGAGGAGTAGCCCGGCGGCGGGTCGCCCCCCATCGCCATGATCTCCGGCGTCAGGCGCTCCACCACCGGGAAGTGCCGCGCCTCCGGGTCGCGCTTCGGGTCGGCGCTGTACAACCCGTCGATGTCCGACAGCAGCACCAGCACATCCGCCGCGATCATCGCGGCGACGCGCGCGGCCAGCCGGTCATTGTCGCCGAAGCGGATCTCGGCGGTCGCCACCGTGTCGTTCTCGTTGATGACCGGCACGCAGCCGAGCGACAGAAGCGTGCCGATAGTGGCCCGCGCATTGAGGTAGCGGCGCCGGTCCTCGCTATCCTCCAGCGTCAGCAACACCTGAGCGGCGCTGATGCCGTGCGCAGCCAGCGCCTCCGACCAAGCCGAGGCCAGGCGAATCTGGCCCACCGCCGCGGCGGCCTGCTTTTCCTCCAGCCGCAGCCTCGGCTGGGTCAGGCCCAGGACACGCCGTGCCAGCGCGATGGCGCCGGAGGAGACCAGCACCACCTCCGCACCCCGGGCGCGGAGGTCCGCGATGTCGTGCGCGACCCCGGCCAGCCAGGCGGCACGCGGGGCGGCCGTCGCCTCATCCACCAGCAGGGCGGAGCCGATCTTGATGACAATGCGACGGGCGGCGTGGAGATTCATGGGCGGCGCATAGCGAAGAAGAAGGCCGGGGGAAAGAATTCCCCCGGACCCCCTTCTTTATTTCAGGCCATTGATGCGGTTGTTGGGGCGGGAAGAGCGAGCTTGACCGCAGCCAAATCGAAGGTTTATATTCCTTGTAATCATCGGCGACGTGCGATCGCCTTGGCTTCAGCGATGACTGCGGGCGTCAGGCCCAGCTGGCTGAATGCGTCCTGCACAGCGTCCATGGCGGACAGGGCCGCCGGAGTCAGGATGATGCGGTTGCCATCCAGGGAAAGCTTGACGAATGGCGGTGAACCGATGGCCTTCATCGCCGCCGTGGGAAGACAGATCTGGTTCTTGCGCGAAATTCTGATGAAGCGTTCGGCGGGCATGCGGCATCCTCCAGACCGGGTAAGAAAGTCAGGAATACCGAATCTCGGGGAAAAGAAGCAAGGAAATTATGCCTATGACAGGACTGCGGTGAACGCCGAAAATAAGATTGTCTTACTTCCCTACCGGCACTCCAGCACGCGGATGTCGTAGACCGGGTGCTCCAGCATGTTCACGCCCGGCGAATTGGCGAACATCCAACCGCGGAACACCGGCGCGGCACCCAGGCGGCTATCGCTGATCTCGAGGAAGGCGGCGGCGTCGGGAACCTCGTCCGGCTGGCGGGAATGGCAGGCAAGGACGCGGATGGCCAGGGTCTGGAAACGCGCGACCTGGCCAACCGCGCCCTCCACCACCGTGACCCGCGCGGTCACCTTGTCCAGCGCCTGCAGCTGCACGCGCCGGGCCGGCGCCCAGTCCGCCAAGGCGGGAACCGCGAGCAGGACCAGGGCGAGGGCCAGCCGGATCAACGGGACACCTTGGGGGAAGGCAGCGCGCGGACCACGGCCAGCAGCGCCTCGCGCATCGCCTGTTCGTCGACGCCCATCAACACCCCGTCCTCGAAGGCGTCGCGCAGCACCTGCACCACCTCGGCATGGTTCTCGGCCAGGGTCTTAAGCTTCTCGCGGCAGGAGAGCGGCGCGCCATCCGCCCCCGGCCAGACCGCCGGCGGCTCCAGGCTCACCGGCTTGGTGCCGAGGGGGGCGTCGCCGGGGCCGGGGCCGGCGTCTCGGTGCCCGGCGTGGCGGGGCGGTTCATCTCGGTGACCGAGAAGATGAAGCGGCCGAGCAGGCTTTCGAGGCTGATGGCGGATTGCGTGATCTCGATACGCTGACCGTCGCGCAAGATGCGGTCCGCACCGCCCGGCACGATCGAGACATACTTGCCGCCGAGCAAGCCTTCCGAGGTGATCTCGGCCGAACTATCGGACGGAATGCGCAGCGCGGAGTCGACGTTCAGCGTCAGCTCCGCGAGGAAGGTGGCGGGGTCGATCCGCTGGCCCACCACGCGGCCCACGCGGACGCCCGCGATGCGCACATCAGCACCGGCGGCCAGGCCATCGATGCGGTCGAAGCGTGCGGTCAGGGAGGTGCCGCCGGCCGCACTCGCGCGGCCGCTATTGGTGACGGCATAGGCCAGGAACCCACCGGCCACGGCCAGGATGAGCGCGCCGGCCAGCAGCTCGAACGCGGAGCGTCGCTCGGCCATGATCAGGCGCCCGGCGTCCAGGCCTGGTAGGCACCGGCCGGGCTGACCGGAACGCCCAGCCGCTGGTCCGACCCTTGCGGGCGATGAGCGGCGGCGGTGCCGGTGAGGTTCTGCTGGTGCGGCTTTTGCCAGTCATAAGCCAGCACCTCGGGCAGCGGTTCGGCGGTGGTGTGGTGCAGCCAGCCCCACCAGGGCGGCGGCACGACGGAGGCTTCTGCCACGCCGGCATAGATCACGAAGCGCTTCGGGCGGCCGTCGCGCAGGGCGCGGCGGGACTCCCAATAGGTATTGCCGGTCGAATCCGCGCCGACGCGGCGCGCCGAGAGGCGAATGAAGAAACGGTCGAGGAAGGACATGGAGGGAGCTTCGCACATCCCGATCGCCCGAGCAAAAATAGCGCCTTGTCCACAACATAATGGGTGTTTTCGCGTATCGACCCACAAGATGCGGCTTCCCTGGGGTGGGGCGCTTGCCATACCATCAGTTCATGGCACAGCTTTCCGGAACGCTTTGGAATGGTCTGGCGTTGCGGCGCTTGCGCGCCTCGCCCGACCCGGACTCCGCGCCCCGCGCGATCGCCTTGCCCGCCGCCTGGGTGGGCTCGGAGGCCGATGATGCTGCCGCCGCACTCGCCGCCATCGCGCCCGGCCAAGGCCCCGCGGCCCTGCCAAGCCTGGCCGAGCGCTGGATCCGCCGGCTCGACAAAACCGGGCGGGCGATGGGCCTGGTGGCCGACGACACCTTCGCGCAGGCGCTGCGCGCGCTGCTGCTGACCCGGCGCGGCGCCCCCGGCCTGCCCACCTGGCGCGGCGAGACGGGCACCGAGCCGCCGCGCTTTGTCCTGAACCTGACTGCGTTCCTCGATGCCTCCGGCGAGTTCGACGCGCCCGGTTACGCGGCGGCCGTCGCCACCGCGACTTTGGCCGCCGACATCGCCGGCGAGGGGCGCGCCGCGCATCTCGCAATCGGCTTCGCGGACCTCGCGGGGTTCCTCGCCGCGCACGGCCTGCGCTACGCCGGCGCCGAGGGGCGGGAGGCCGCGGCCGCCCTCGCCGCCCTCACCCTGGGCGCGGCGGAGGCGGAATCCGGCCGCATCGCCGCCATCATGGGTGCGCGGGAGCCGCTGCGCCTGGTCTGGCCAGCGCTGCCTTCGGCCACGGCAATTCCTGGCCTCGCGGAGGCGGCGCGCCTCGCGATCGACGCCGCGGTGGCCAGTCACGGCCTGCGCCACGCCACCATCCTCGCACTCACGCCGCCCGATGCCGTCGATGCGCTGCTTGGCGTGGAGACCGGTGGCATGGCGCCGCCCTCGGGGCATATCCGGCCAACCCTGGGCGCCGATGGCGTGCTGCGCGACCTACCGACCCGCGCCGCGCGGCGTGCAGGCCCGAATGCGGAGGCGCTGCTCGCGCCCGTGGATCCGCATGCGCGCCACGCCATGCTGCTCGCAGTCGGGCCGTTCCTGCATGCGGCGCCGCCGCTGCCCATCGCGGCGTCCGCGCCACCGGCCCCGCGCCCTGCGCAGATGGCCGCGACGCTGCCCGAGCTGCCGCTGCTGCTGACCCCGCGCGCTGCGGTGCGCGAGGCGGTGGCGCGCGTCGTCATCGGAGGCCAGCGGATCACCATGCGCATGCTCGAGGATGGCGACGGCGCGCTGCGGGGCATCGCCTTCAGCCTGACGCGCGACACCGCGCTGCGGGCGCTGCTGGACACGACGGCCAGCTCCATTTCGCTCGGGCTTGCGCGTGGGGTGCCGCTGACGGACTACGTGGACGCGCTGGCCTATGCGCAGTTCGCGCCATCCGGAGAAGTCGAGGGCGACGGCGACATCGCGTATGCGAACAGCGCGCTGGACTGGGCGATGCGGCACGTCGCGCGGGCCTATCTGGGGCGCGGGGACCTCGCGGATCCACGGGCACCGGTGAACCTGCAGGTCGCACCGCCGCCCGCCCCGCCGCTGCTGCCACTTGACCTGCCGGCGAACGGAGCGCCGCGCGCGAGGCGCATCCGCAGGGTGGCGTAACATGTGCCCTCAAGCGCCGGGCGCCGCGTCCCGCGGCTAGGCTCGCCGGACGGCCGGCGGTCGCGCATCGCGCTCGCGGTGCGCGCAAAGTGCGCGCCCCGATGGGTGCCCTCAAGCGCCGGGCGCCGCCTCCGGCGACTTGGCTCGCCGAACGACCGGCGGTCACGCATTCGCGCTCGCGGTGCGCGCGGAGTGCGCACCCCGATAGGGTGCTCTCAGTGGATGAGCGCCTGAGGTCGCCTGTAGCGGGTCGCGTCGGACGCGAACCCGCGCTACAAACCGGCAAAACCCGTGGCATTCAAAGGAAATCTCCATGGCCGGTACCATCGACGCGCGCCTCGCCGAGCTCGGCATCACCCTGCCGAACCCGGCGCCGCCCATGGCGAACTACATCCCTTACAACACCACGGGAAACCTCGTGATCGTGTCGGGCCAGGTGCCGCTCGACGACGGGCGCATCGCCATCATGGGCAAGGTCGGCGCAACGGTGTCCGTCGATGAGGGCCGCCGCGCGGCGCGGCTGTGCTTCATCAACGTGGTCGCCCAGCTGCGCGCCGCCTGCGGCGGTGACCTCGATCGCGTGGTGAAGGTGGTGCGGCTGGGTGGCTTCATCGCCTCCCCGGCGGAGTTCACCCAGCATGCGGCCGTGATGAACGGCGCGTCCGACCTGGCGGTGGAAATCTTCGGCGATGCCGGGCGTCATGCGCGCACGACGATCGGTGTTCCCGCATTGCCCGGCGATGCGGCGGCTGAGGTTGAGGGGATGTTCGAGATCGCCTGAGCGGTCACGGACGACAGGATGGGGGAAATGAATTTCCCCCAAACCCCCATTCTTTTGTTTTTGCTTTCTGGTGCCCGCTATGAAGCCGGTGCTTCGGCGGCGAGCCTGCGACGGCTGCAAAGCCAGAGCCATAATAATGTCCTGGTGCTGGCTTCAAAGTAGCGCTTCGTCACCAATCGGGCGCCCACTTCCTAGCCAGCACCAAGAAGCCAAAAACAAAAGAATGGGGTCTGGGGAAATTATTTTCCCCAAGCCTTGCCTATCTACTTCTCCGCAAAGCTGATCACCGGCGACCACTCCGCCCCCGGCGGTTCAGCGCGCAGTTGTGCGATGCGTTCCGCGTAGCTCGCCGCGACAGCGTCGCTCTCCGGCCGTCCGGCGCGGCGCAGTGCGGCCTCGGCGGCGTCGAAGCGGCGGCCGCGGAAGCACAGCAGCATCTCCCGCCAGTCGGGCAGGCCGGCGACGATTGCGGGATCGGCGAGCAGCGGCGCGTCGTCGGGGTCGTGTGCCGTGGCGAGGCCCAGCAGTTCGAACACCTCGATGGCGTCCTTCGCACCCTTGGGGATCACCAGGCCGACGGGGCGGAAGACGAAGGACTGTCCGGCGCCGCGCCAGGTGGCTTCGCTCACCAGGATCTGGGTGTGATGGAACTTGTTCAGCCCTTCCAGGCGCGAGGCGAGGTTCACGACCGACCCGATCGCCGTGTAGGCCATGCGGTCGGAGGAGCCGACATTGCCCACCACCGCCTCGCCCGTGTGCAGCCCGAAGCGGGTGTGGAATTGCGGCCATCCGCGCGCGGCGAATTCGGCAGCCAGGCGCTGCGTCACGTGGCGCGCGCGCAGGACGCCGTAGCAGGCGTGGCGCGCGTGGGAGAGGTCGCGGCGCGGCGCGTTCCACAGTGCCATGACGGCGTCGCCGATATACTTGTCGATGGTGGCGTGGTTGCGCAGCAGCTCGGACGTGACGGCCTCGAAGTAGGTGCAGGTCATCTGCATCAGCTGCTCGGGGTCGAGGTGCTCGGCGGTGCGGGTGAAGTCGGCGACGTCGGAGAACATGACGGTGATGGGCCGCCGCTCACCGCCGAGCTGCGCTTCCGAGGTGCGCGCGATGAGCTGGCGCACCAGGTCGCGCGGCACGTAGACGGCGAACACGCCGAGCGCCTGCTTCATCCGCCCCAGCGCAGTGCCGAGGCGGTCGAGCTCCGCCACGCCGGTCGGCGCCTGGATGGGCTTGCTGGCATCGAGTGCGCGCAGCGCCTCCGCCTGTTCGGCCATGCGCGTGAGTGGTGCCGCCAGGCGTTGCCCTGCCCAGGCGGCGAGCGCGAGGCTCGCCACCACCCCGAAGCCGACCAGAGCGAAAGCCACGGCCATGTCGAGCGCGAGCGCAAGCGCAAGCGCCGCCGTGGAGAGCACCACGATGATCACGGCGGTGGCGAGCAGGCTGGCGGCGGCGGCCAAGCCCATGGCGCGGGGCGGCCGCGCCACCGTGGTGCTCAGCGTCTCATCGGCCACGATGCAAAGCGGCTCCCTGCCGCGCGGAGCGGTCTGTTGCGCACCCGAGCCTAGGCGGGTGGGCGCGCACGTGACAAGCGCGCGACGGCTGTCTGGCGCACGCCACCTTGCGCGCGGCGCCGGTGGCGCGAAATGATGAGGGATGGACACCCCGCCGCCGGAACTGCTGCTGTCGCTGACGCCGCGCATCGCGGACATCCCCGCCGCGGAGTGGGATGCCTGCGCCGGCCATTCCAACCCGTTCGTCAGCCATGCCTTCCTCAAGGCCCTGGAGGAGAGCGGATCGGTCGGTGGGCGCACGGGATGGCTGCCGCAATACGCGGTGCTGCGCGACGATGCCAAGACGCTGCTCGGCTGCGCGCCCTCCTATGTGAAGCTGCACTCGCGCGGTGAGTATGTGTTCGACGCGGGTTGGGCCGATGCGCTGGAGCGCGCGGGTGGCAGCTACTACCCGAAGCTGCAGGTGGCGGCACCGTTCAGCCCGGTGCCTGGCCCACGCCTGCTGGTGCGCGACGACCGCCTTCCCCTGGCCGCCATGGCCGAGGCGCTGGAACAGGCGGAGGCGGCACTGCGCTGCTCCTCGACCCACGTCTCCTTCTGTACCGAGGCGGAGTGCGCGGCGCTGACCGAGGCGGGCTGGATGCCGCGCATCGGCGTGCAGTTCCATTTCCACAATCCCGGCTACACGAGCTTCGACGATTTCCTCGCCGCGCTGTCCTCGCGCAAGCGCAAGCAGATCAAGCGGGAGCGGCGCGACGCGGTGGAATCCGGCTATGCGCTGCGCACGCTGCGCGGCGCCGAGATTACGGAGCGGCACTGGAAAGCCTTCCACCAGTTCTACCAGGACACGACGGACCGGAAATGGGGCCGCGCCGCCTACCTGACGGCGAAGTTCTGGCCGCTGCTCGGCGAAGCCCTCGGCGACAAGGTGGTGATGATGGTCGCCGAGCGCGACGGCGAACCCATCGCTGGGGCGCTGAACCTGCTGGGCGCGGACTGTCTCTATGGCCGCAACTGGGGCACGCTGGTCGAAGCGCCCTTCCTGCATTTCGAGCTGTGCTACTACATGGCGATGGAATTCGCGATCGCGCACAGGCTGCCGCGCGTTGAGGCCGGCGCGCAGGGGGAGCACAAGCTGCAACGCGGCTACCTGCCGGTCCCGACCTATTCCGCGCACCGTATCGCGCATAAGGGCCTCGCGCGCGGGGTTGCGGAATACCTGTCGCAAGAACGCCCGGCGATGCTGCGAGAGATCGATGCGCTGCGCTGCGCGACGCCCTTCCGCAAGGATGGCGAGGCCTGAACCGCGCCTACCTCCAGCTCGCGCTGTCGATGAGCCTGGTCGGCGCCAACGTCGCGGTGGCGAAGATCCTCGCGGAGTCCTTGCCGATTGCGATGGTCGCGTGCCTGCGCTGCGCGATCGCGGTGGTGGTGCTGGTTCCGCTGGTGCGGATGTTCGACCCGCCGGTGCGGCCGAGTGCGGGCAGCCTGCGCAATCTGGCCTGGCAGGCGCTGTTCGGCACCGCGCTGTACAATGCAGGCCTGCTCGCGGGGCTGCGGCTGACGACGGCGCTGGAGGCGGGACTGGTGCTGGCGACCTTGCCAGCGGTGGTGGCTATCGGCGGCGCGGTATGGCTGCGCGAGAGGCTGCCGCCGCGCCAATGGCTGGCGGTGCTGATCGCTGCCGGCGCGATGGCGGCGCTGACGCTGGCCCGCGCCGCGCCGGGGGCTGCGGGAAGTGCGCTCGGCAATGCGCTGGTCTTCGCCGGCATCTGCGGCGAGGCGATGTATGTGCTGCTGGGCAAGCGTCTGGGCCACGCGCTGCCGGTCCTGACGGCGAGCCTTTGGATGCAGATCTTCTCCACGCTGATCCTGCTGCCGTTCATGCTGCTGGACCTTCCGGCGATCTCCGCCCTCGCTGATCCGAAGCTCGCCGGGCTGCTGCTGTTCCACAGCTTGACGGCGAGCGTTCTGTGCCTGCTGCTGTGGTATGCGGGACTGAAGCGCGTGCCCGCGGGAATGGCAGGCGTGTTCACCGCCTTCCTGCCGGCGACGGCGGCGGTGGTCGCGGTGCTGGTGCTGGGTGAGACGCCGACGCTGGTTCACGGGATAGGATTTGCGATGATGCTGGCGAGCGTGCTGTTGGCGACTTGGCCCGCGCGGGTGGCGCGGTGAGGGCCTGGCACGCGCTGCCGGTAACCGACTTCCTGAACTGCGACGTGGCCGATGTTGCCGGGCGCCTCGCGGCCCAGCAGGTCTCGCGCGGCTACACCGGAACCGCTGACCAGCAAACCGCCTGGGACGGACAGCTTGCGACGCTGCAGGCTGCGTTGCGGAGTTTGCCTTCGGCCGACTGGACGATCGCGCTGGAATTCGACCTGCTGCGGCTGGAGAAGCGCATCGACGCGGTGCTGCTCACCGACCGCGCCATCATCGCGCTGGAATTCAAGACGGCGGCACCCACCCTCGCGGCCATGGCAGAGGCGGAGGATTACGCGCTCGACCTGCGCGACTTCCATGCCGGCAGTCGCAACCACGCGATCGTGCCAGTGCTGGTCGCGGCAACCGGCGGGTTCACGCCGCCGGTCCAGAGCTGGCTGCTGCCGAAACACCCGACCGAGCCGCTGGTCTGCGGCGCGGCCGGCCTCGCAGCGCTGATCGCCTGGGTCCAGGCGACAATCCCCGCCGCTGATCCGCCGATCGATGGCCAGGCCTGGCTGGACGCGCCCTATCGGCCGACGCCAAGCATCATCGAGGCCGCGACGATGCTGTACGCGCGCAATGGCGTCGCTGAGATCGCCGCGGCCCGGGCTGACGCCGGCAATCTCACGCGCACCACGGCCGCCATCGCGCGCGCGGTCGACGCGGCGCGCGCCGCGAACGACAAGCGCATTGTCTTCGTCACCGGGATTCCCGGCGCTGGAAAGACGCTGTGCGGGCTGAACACCGTCTTCGGGATCGGGCATGGCGAGGGTGCCGCCTTCCTCACCGGCAATGCACCGCTGGTTGCGGTGCTTCGCGCGGCCATCGTCGCCGATGCACTCGCGCGCAAGGAATGCGGCCGCGCCGAGGCGGAGCGGCGTGCGATCGCACGGCTGCAGAATGTTCATCGCTTCCTTGAGGATGGCGCGACCAACGAAGGGCTGCTGCCCGCCGAACGCCTGATCGTCTTCGATGAAGCGCAGCGCGCCTGGGACCAGGACAAGGCGATCCTCGGCACCCGCAACAAGCCCTCCAAGCTGGTGATGAGCGAGCCGGCGCATACGCTTGCGATCATGGGGCGGCATGACGGCTGGGCGGTGATCGTGGCGCTGATCGGCCAGGGACAGGAGATCAACACCGGCGAAGCCGGGCTCGCCGAATGGGGACGCGTCATCGCCGCCGATCCGCGCTGGCGCGCTCATGCGGCGCATCCGCTGCCGAACCTTCCCGAAGACCAGCGCGACCAGGACCCGGATCTCGACCTGACGGTGCCGCTGCGCAGCGTGCGCGAAAGCTGCGGCGCGGCCTGGGTCGACGCTGTGTTGCGCGGCGCGATGGATGAAGCCCTGGCCCTGGCGGGAACCGCCACCGATTTCCCTTTTCACCTCACCCGCAGCCTTCCCGCGGCACGCGACGCCCTGCGCGCCGAAGCCCGGGGCCTTCGGCGCTCAGGCTTGGTGGCCTCGGCTGGCGCGAAGCGGCTGCGCGCCGATGGCCTCGGCGTCCAGCTCGACGACGTCGCGAACTGGTTCCTGCTGCGTTGGCCCGATGTGCGCGGCTCAGATGCGCTGGAGACCTATGCCACCGAATATGATTGCCAGGGGCTGGAGCTAGACCTCGTCGGCGCTGCCTGGGGCGGCGACTTCATCCGCGGATCGGGGGCCGGCGGCTGGTCGGCGCGCCGCTTCGCCGGCACCGCCTGGCAGCGCGACGAGAAGGAGTTCGCCTTCGTGCGCAACACCTACCGCGTCCTACTCACCCGTGCGCGCTATGAGACCATCATCTACGTCCCTCGCGGCGAGCTATCCGACCGAACACGTCCGCCCGCGGAGTTCGACGCCATCGCGGATTTCCTCCTGGCCTGCGGGGCACGGCCGCTGGCCGAGATCGCCGCTCCACCCCCACCTGTGCCCGCGCTGCTTCTGCTGTAGCCTCGCCCGGATGCGCGCACTCATCCTGGCCCTGGCCATCCTCCTCGCACCGCTGTCGCTCCACGCGCAGACCCAGGTAAAAATCTCGACCTGGAACATCGCCTGGCTCACCACCCGGCCCACCGGCCATCCGGATCTTCCCCCCGACGTCCGCACCCGCTCGCCCGAGGATTTTACCCGTCTGCAAGGCTATGCGTCACGCCTGGACGCTGACATCGTCGCCCTGCAGGAGATCGACGGCCCCCTCGCCGCCGCGCGGGTCTTTGACACCCGGGAATACGCGATCCATTTGACCGAGGAGCGGGACATCCAGCGCCCCGGCTTCGCCTATCGGCGGCGGCTCGATGTCACTCATAACCCGGACCTCGTCGGCCTCGATCTTCGCCCCACAGCGCGCTACTCGCTGCGCCGCGGCGCCGACATCACGCTGACCGCGCCCGGCGGGTCGCGCCTGCGCCTGCTCTCCGTCCACCTCAATGCCGGCTGCCGCGATGGTGCAATCGCCACCTCCGAACGGCGCGAATGCGATAGCCTGGCGCGGCAGATCCCGGTCCTCGCCGGCTGGATTGCGGAGCGCCGGCGCGAAGGCGTGCCCTTCATGATCCTGGGCGACTTCAACCGCCGCATCGGGCGCGAGGACGATCTGTTCACGGCGCTGAACGAGGCCGCACCGCTGACCCGCGCCAATGAGGGCTTCCGCAACCCGTGCTGGGGCGGGGGCGACTTCGTGGACCACATCCTGATCGGCGGCGCGGCGCGCGGATGGGTGGTGCCTGATTCTACCCGCGTGCTCGTCTATGCGGAGCGCGACCGGCGCATGCGCGACACCCTCTCGGACCATTGCCCGCTCAGCCTGCGCCTTGCGCTGCCCTGAGCGATGTCGATCATCTTGCGCGTCACCCTGCCGCTGGCGGGCGTTGGCTTTCTCAACCAGGCGTCGCGCGGAATCATCGCGACGATCGGGCCGCTGCTCGCGCTTGAGCTCGGGCTTTCGGCGAGCCAGCTCGGGCTGCTCGCGGCCGCGGT
>JAZKFA010000065.1:0-2869 GCA_040386655.1 Pseudomonadota bacterium
CGCCGATATGCTGGCTGCCGTGCGCGGAATCCTGGTGGCGGTGGACGTGCCCTCTGGCCTGGATGGCGGCACCGGACTGCCGCGCGGACCGGTGCGGGCGGCCGACCTCACGGTGACCTTCGTCCGGCGCAAGCCGGGGCACCTGCTGCTGCCGGGCCGGGCGCTTTGCGGCACGCTGGTCTGCGCCGATATCGGCGTGCCCGCCGCCGCCGTTTCGGCGGTCGGCCCGGCCTGCTTCGCCAATGCGCCGGGGCTTTGGGTGCTTCGCGAGGCTGGTATCGCCGACACGAAGTACAGCCGCGGCCATGTGGCCATCGCAGCCGGTGCGGCGATGCCCGGTGCCGCCCGGATGGCAGGGATGGCCGCGCGCCGCGCCGGGGCCGGCCTGCTGACGCTGGTCGCCCCTGACGCCGTGACCGCCACCCTGCTGCTCGGCGCCGAGCCGGGCGCGCTGGTCAGTGAAACCATGGCCCTGGGCGATGGGCGGATCGGCGCATGGGTGGTGGGGCCGGGCCTGCCGCCGGATGCCGGCACCCGTGCCCTGGCCCGCGCCGTGATCGGTGCAGAGCGTGCGCTGGTCGGCGATGCCGGGCTGCTCAGCGCCTGTGCGGGGGATCCTGGCGCGCTGGCGGGGGCGGCCGTGCTGACCCCGCATATGGGCGAGTTCGCGCGTGTCTTCGGCCACCCGCCCGACAAGCTCGCCGGCGCTCGTTCGGCGGCGGTGCTGACGGGCGCGGTGGTGCTGCTCAAGGGAGCCGACACGGTCATCGCCGCCCCTGATGGCCGCGCCGCCATCAACGAGAACGCACCGCCCTGGCTGGCAACCGGCGGCACGGGCGACGTGCTGGCCGGCACCATCGCGGCGCTGATCGCGCGCGGCATGGCGCCCTTCGATGCCGCCTGCGCCGGCGCCTGGCTGCAGGGGGAAGCAGCAAGGCAGGCCGGCGAAGGCTGCCTGGCCGAGGACATCGCCGCCGGGCTGCCCGACGCCATGCGCAAGGCACGAACTATGACGGGCGCTTAACAATAAGTTCAGCCATCCTGGTGATCCATGTTGATCAATCCTGCCCGGAAATCCTTGCGCGGAGACTTAAACTCACGCCTTGTTTCACCAGATTGCATGTACGCCGCGAAAGATGACGCCCATGTCCGATATTGCCGTCCAGCCTGGCCTGCTCGACCGAGCCCTGCGTCGCGTCACCAGCCTGTGGCGCGACATGGGCGCGAGCGGCGGCAGCGCCGCGGCAAGCTTCACCGAACCGCTGCGTGAATGCCTCGAAGGGCGGGGGGGCGAGGTTTCCGCCCGCACCCGCACGGCGAAGCTCGCCGAGGTGTACCTCGCCGCCGACCATGCCGGGCGCGACGCTTTCCTCCGTGCCCTCGCGCGGCTCGATTCAGACAGTGAGGCGGTGGCCAAGGCCATGGCGGGCGTCGCCGCCGCGGGTGCCGATGATGAGGCCCGCGCGGCCGCCAAGGCGCGCCTGCGCCGCGTGCTGGAGCCGCCGCGCCTCAAGCTGCTGACCCAGTTCACCACCATCCCCGACGGGATGAAGTTCCTGGTCGACCTGCGCGCGGAGTTGCTGCAGCGCTCCTCGGGCGACGCCATGCTCACGGCACTCGACGCCGACCTGCGGGGGCAGCTCGCGGCCTGGTTCGACGTGGGCTTCCTGGAGCTGCGCCGGATCGACTGGACCTCGCCCGCCTCGCTGCTGGAGAAGTTGGTGGGGTATGAGGCGGTGCACCGCATCCGCACCTGGCGGGACCTCAAGAACCGGCTCGATTCCGACCGACGCTGCTACGCCTTCTTCCACCCGCGCATGCCCGAGGAGCCGCTGATCTTCGTTGAGGTCGCGCTGGTGCGCGGCATGGCGGGGACGGTGCGCGAGCTGCTGGACGAGAAGGCGCCGGTGCTCGACCCGCGCGGGGCGGATACTGCGATCTTCTACTCGATCAACAACTGCCAGCGCGGGCTCGATGGCATCTCCTTCGGCAATTTCCTGATCAAACGGGTGGTGTCCCTGCTCTCGGACGAGTTCCGCAATCTGAAGAGCTTCGCGACCCTCTCCCCCGTCCCCGGCTTCAGCCGCTGGCTGACGGAGCGGCTCGATGCGCGCGAGACGGGCCTCGTCAGCGAGGAGGAGGGCCGTGCCATCCTGGCCGCGCTGCCGATGCCGCTCGCGATCCCGGGACCTGGCACCCCTGCGCATGAACCGGTCGCGGAGCCACCGGAGGCGCTGCTTCGCCGCGCGCTCGCCAAGCGCCACTGGATGCGCGACGAGGGCCTGTCCCGCGCGCTCGAACCCATACTGATGCGGCTCTGCGCCCGCTACCTCGCCTTCGAGGAAACCCCCGGCCGGCCAGGCCGCGCGCGCGACCCGGTGGCGCATTTCCACCTGTCCAATGGTGCCCGGGTCGAGCGGCTGAACTGGCGCGGCGACATCAGCGAGAAGGGGCTGCGCGAAAGCGCGGGGTTGATGGTCAACTACCTGTATGACCCGCAGAAGATCGAGGAATACCACGAGGGCTATGCCGGCGAGGGCAAGCGCCCGCTCGCACCCGCGCTGCGCAAGCTGGCCAAGGGGTAGCTCTTATCGAACTCGCCACCCTCGGATTGGTGGACTGGCCTCAGTTACGCAGTCTCCCCCTGGCAGATGACCGGGCTGCCTGCATGACTCACGCCAGCCAGCCTCCGCAAACCGGACGCAGCTCATTGCGCATGCTCTCGCCCTGTGGGTTCATCGCCGAGTGATCGGCGCTGACCGCCGCTTGTCCGGTTTGGGAGGGACAATTTCAGCAGGTAGCTTCAACACTTCGACCAGCCGTTGAGCGTGCGCGGGCAGCGCGCCGAAACTGCGCACGCAAATCGTTA
>JAZKFA010000066.1:0-2805 GCA_040386655.1 Pseudomonadota bacterium
CCGGGATCTTGCCGGCCGCGAAGGCCTTTTCCTGGTAGTTCACGGTCAGCGGGAAGAAGTCCTGGCCGGGCTTGACGCCCCGCGCGCCGACGGCGGTGCAGAGCACGATGGTGTCACCCAGGCGGGCCATCACAGCGCCATCGGCCTGACGGGCGACCTTGCCCGTCTCCAGCGTCAGGGTCTTGCCGCCCCACTGGATGTCCTTGCGGAAGTACTTGTCGAACATGCGTTCGTCCTTGCGTCATTGGGGCCGCGCGCCTGCGGCGAGACCCCCAGATAAGCGCCCGCACGGACGAAGAACTGCCAGCAGCGGGCATGTCGGGGATAGGCTCGGCGTCTCGGGCGGCATGGGGAGGGCCCGACGCGTGAACGCCGGAAAGCAAGCCCATGTGGCCGGAAACGCCGCGATGCTCCTCGGCAGAGGCCCGCGGCGCTGGGCCCTTGGCCCGCCACGGTCGCAGCGATTGACCCCGCACCCCGGGTCTCCGGGCGCACGCGATCGCCGGTCATATGGCGTGGTTGAGGGCAAAGCGCCATGGGTTTCTTTGCGCCGGCGCCAATTGGCCCCGGTGAATGGGACGCGACGCCTGCTGCGGGACTTGTCCCGGTGCGTGGGGCGCGGGGTTAACGTATCCTTCAGGACCGACGCCGTACACAAGGCAGCGGCAATGGAGGTGCATGGCATGGCGACGGCGGAGACTCTGTGGCGGCCGCGGCTGCTGCTGGCCGATGGCGACGGCGCCGCCCTACGCGATACTGCCTTCGCGCTGGGCGCAGAAGGCTTCGTCGTCACCGCCGTACCGGACCTGCACGGCGCCTGGCGTCGGCTGGAGGAGGCGGACGCCCTGCTGCTCGATGCCCACCTCGCAGGCGCGGGGCTGCTCACTACCATTCGCCGGCTGCGCGAGCACCGGCCGCGCCTGCTGCTGGGCGTGCAGACCAGCGCGCCGGATGCGGAGGAGGAGATCGCGCTCACCGCGCATGGCGCGGACCTCTACTGGACCAAGCCGCTCGCCCCGCGCCTGGCCGGTGCCAGACTGCGCGCGGCACTGCGCCGGCGGGAGGCGCAGGCGCCCGCCTCGGTTGGCGGCGGCATCGCGCTGGGTCAAGGCCTGCTGGTCGAGATCGAGAGCCGCGCGGTCCGCCGCCCAGATGGCAGCCGCATCCGGCTTGCGCGGCGCGAGCTGGCGCTGCTGCGTTGCCTTGCCAATGCCGGGCATGGCTGCGCGCGGCGGGAGGATATCGCGGCCGACGTGCTCGGCCGCATCATCCCCTATGGCGACCGCAGCGTAGACAATCTGGTGCTGGGGCTGCGGCGCAAGCTGGGGATGGATGCGGAGTATGGCGCCATCCGCTCGGTGCGCGGGGTTGGCTACCGGCTGGTGCCGCCGGATCCGGTCGCGGTGGGCGGGGCGGCGCCCGGTCAAAATCGCAGCGTGAACCCGGCATTCAGCCGATAGGTCTCCAGCCGGTTGGCGCCGTGCTGCAGGGAATAGCCGACATCGACGCGGGCGAAGGCCGGGCCCCAGATGGGCACCTCCGCCCCCACGCCGAAGGCGGGCACCGCGCTCCAGTCCGCACGGCTGCGGCCATCGGGGGATTGCGTGCTGGTGAAGATCTGGCGCGGCATGGAAAAGCCGGCACGGACGAAAACCAGGCTGCCGCCCTCCGACGTCCAGCCGATGCGGGCGTAGGCACCGACCTCGTTGCGCAGCCTCGCGCGGTATTCGGCGCCATAGGGCATGAGGCGGGAGGTGACGTTGTAGGGGACGACGCCCTCCAGCTCGGCGCCGGCATACAGGTGCGTGGCGAGCACCGTGCCCCAGCCGAGCCGCGCGCCGGCCAACAGCCCGTCGCCGCCCTGGTCCACGAAGCGCCCGGCCGGGCGCTTCGCGGTGGCGGCAAAGCTGACCGTGGAGTCGATGATGGCGGTGCCGGCGAAGCCGTTGATGTAGAAGCCGGCGACCGGAAGATCCTGCGCCTGCGCCTGCACCGGCTTGGCATGGAGAAGAGGAAGCCAGGTGCAGGCCAGCAAGATCAACCGCCGCGCGGTATTGGTGAACATGGCCTTGATCGTCCCGTTTTGCATTAACGGTCCGATAAGACGTCCTGGGAATTAACGAGACATGAAGATCCTGACCGAGGCGACACACCGCGGCCCGTCGGGATTCAGAAGCGCAGGACCAGCCCCGCGGTCAGGCGGTAGCTCTCGATGCGCGACCGCGTGTAGGGAAAGGCGTAGCTGATATCCACGCGCCCGGCGAAGCGCCGCCCGATCGGCACCTCCGCACCGGCGCCCACGATTGCGATGACTGTCTGGTCATCCGCCGTCAGCGGCACGCCCAGCCCACTGCGCAGGAACAGCAGGCTCGACCCGTCCGGGCTCCAGCCGATACGGCCGTAGACGCCCAGCTCGTTCTGGACGCGGCGGCGGTAGCGCTCACCGTTCGCGTCGTAGCGGCTGTTGACGTTGGCGGGGAACATCGCCTCGCCCTCGATGCCGGTGTAGACGTGCTGGCTGATCCGCATGCCCCAGCCGGCACGCAGCGCGAAGATCACGCCATCCCCGCCCTGGTCGACAAGCTTCGTGCCCGGCCTCGTGCCATCCGAGCCGAAGGACACCGTGGAATCGACGGCGATCGCGCCGGCGAAGACGCCGATATAGAGGCTGTCGACGGTGGAGACCGGCGTCTGCCGCGGCTGCGCCGCCGCACCGCTCCCAGTCGCCAACGAAACGGCAATGGCGACGGCCGCCAAGCCTTCGCGTGTGTGGAAGACCATCGATTCCCCCGCGTTGATCATTCC
>JAZKFA010000067.1:0-8132 GCA_040386655.1 Pseudomonadota bacterium
GTAGGCGCCGCCTTATCTAATCCAGCGCCGCGTCTACCACCTCTTCCGCCACCATCCCGGCAAAGCCGCTGCTATGCGTGATCGCGCCTGCACTCAGCATCGCCGTCTCCAGCCGTGCCAGCGCCTGTGGTGGAAAGCGCGGGTTCGTCGTCCAGATCCCCAGCGCCCGGTATCGCCCGATGCAGCGCGCGACCAGGCTCTCCACCATGTCGGGAAAGAAGGGGGCGACCATGCGCGCGCATTCGGCGTCCGACGAATCGTCGAACCAGTCCAACGTCACAGCCAGGCCGCGCACCATCGCCTCAAACTCGCCGCGCCTCTCCGCGATGCGCGCGACCGTGCTGTAGAAAGCGGTGTAGCTGGTCGGCCCGCGGGAGGCCTGGGCGTAGTAGACGTGGCACCCGGCATCCTCCAGCCGCGTGACGTAAGGCTCGAACAGCTGCGCGCAGTCGAGCGTGCCGTCCAAGACGGCGGCCGCGTTCGCCTCCATGCTCGCACTGGTGATCCGCGAGAGGCTGGCCGGATCCATGCCGGCGCGCCGGAGGTCGTCCTGCAGGGTCCACCACGGCGTCGGAACCTCGCTGACGGTGCCGAGTGTCATGCTGGAGAGATCGGTCAGCGCGAAGCCGGGGCGCGGCGCTCGGCCGACCAGGCAAAAGGGGTCGCCCATCACCACCGCGCCGAACAGCCGCAGCGGGCTGCCACGGTCCTTGTCGTGTGCGAGGAACAGCCGCATCGGCCCGCCCCAGGCGAGGTCCGCCTCACCTTCGAGGACCGCATCCTTCGCGAGCGATGGTACCAGGCCAGACCGCAGCGTCACCGCAACGCCCTCCGCCGCGTAATCGCCGCGCGCAAGGGCGGCGTAGAAGGGCGCGTAGAACAGCGCGCGGAACGGTTCCTGGAGGATGATGTCGTGCAAGGGGCGGGCTCCGGTCTGGACGGACGCGCAGCTTGCGCCATGATGACCCCGCCGCAAACCTGAAGGATCGCCTGATGCCGACACGCCGCCTGCTGCTCGCCGGACTTCCCGCGGGGCTCGGCCTCGCGCGCCCGGCGCTGGCGCAGGATCGGTTTCCCGCGCGTCCCATCCGCATGGTCATCCCCGTGGGCGTGGGCGGCGTGACGGATGTGGTTGGGCGCATCCTGGCCGAAGGGATGCAGGCGGTGCTCGGCCGGCCGGTGATTCCGGAGAACATCCCCGGCGCGGGCAGCACCGTGGGCGCGGCCGCCTTCCACCGCGCGCCGGCCGATGGCTATTCGATCTTCATCGCGACCAACAACCACGCCGTGATGCGCGCCATCTATCCGAACTTCCCGCACGACCCGACGACGGACTTTGTTCCCCTCGCACTCGTAGGACGGCAGCCCTTTGTGCTCGCGGTGCACCCGGATGTGCCGGCGCGCGACGTGGCCGGGCTGCTGGCCTGGCTGCGCGGGCGCGGGGAGGGAGCGAATTACGGCGCCACCAACCCGGGTGCGTCGAACCATTTGGCCGGCGAGTTGTTCAAGCAGATCCTGGGCGCGGATTTCACCATCATCCCGTACCGCACGGCGGCCAACGCGGTGCAGGACCTGGTTGCGGGACGGATGAACTTCACCATCGACAGCCCCACCATGCTGCTTCCGCTTATCCAGGCGGGGCGCGTGCGCGGCCTCGCCGTCTCCTCGCGCGAGCCGTCCGCATTGGTCCCCGGCCTGCCCAGCATCGCGCAAT
The DNA here is from genome assembly GCA_040386655.1 of Pseudomonadota bacterium. GTDB lineage: Bacteria > Pseudomonadota > Alphaproteobacteria > Acetobacterales > Acetobacteraceae > Plastoroseomonas. The sequence continues at coordinate 1,715 of JAZKFA010000067.1, forward strand.
CGGGCGTGGCGAATTACGAGCTGACGGCCTGGCAGGTGCTCTACGCCAAGCCCGGGACGCCACCGGAAATCGTCGCCACCCTTACCGACGCCGCCCGCCGCGCGCTGGCCGATCCGGCGATGGCCGCGCGCCTGGCCTCCGCCTCGGTGGAACTGTGGCCGGACAGCTCGCCGGCTGCGGCCGCGGCGCATGTGCAGGCCGAGATGCAGCGCTGGTCGCCGATCGTCAGCCGTATGAACCTGGGGACGAACTGATGCAGATGCGTGCGCACCGGCCACTCATCATGGGACGGCGCGGCGCCGTCGCCTCGAACCATCCTGTCGCTACGCAGGCCGGGCTGGACGTGCTGAGATCGGGCGGCAATGCCGCCGATGCGGCGGTCGCGGTCGCGCTGACGCTCGGCGTGGTCGAGCCGCACATGTCCGGCCTCGGCGGGGATGGCTTCTACCATGTGTGGGATGTGGCGCAGGGGCGTGGACGGGTGTTCAACGGCACTGGTGCCGCGCCCGCCAGTGCCACGCCGGCCTCCTATCGAGCGCGCGGCGGTATTCCTCTGCACGGCGCGCTCTCCGCCTCAGTGCCTGGAATGTTCGCTGGGCTTGCCCTGATGCACGGCGCGTGCGGTGCGCGGGACTGGCGTGCCTTGTTCGGGCCGGCCATCGAGGCAGCGCGCGACGGCTTCGCCGTCACCCATCACCTGCGCAAGTTCGCCGATGCACAGCGCGTGCGCATGCCGCAAGGCAGCCTCGCGGCCGCGATCTTCCTGCCCGGCGACGCACCGCCGGCCCTTGGCGACCTGCTGCGGCAGGGAGCATTGGCCGCGACGCTGGAGGCGCTGTCCGCCGGTGCCGACTTCGCCGCGCTGCTCGCACCTGGTGCCGCGGCGGCGGGCGTGCCTTTGACCCATGCAGACCTCGCCGGGATGGTGGCGGAGGAGGTCGCCCCCATTTCCGTGCCCTATCGCGGCTTTACGGTCGCGCAGACGCCGCCCAATTCCACGGGATTCACGATGCTGCAGATGCTGCGCATCCTGGAGCGCTATGACCTTGCCGCACACGGATGGGGCAGCGCGGCATTGATCCACCTGATGGTGGAAGCGAAAAAGCGCGCCTTCCTTGACCGAGAGGCCTTCGGCTGCGATCCGCACGGGCGGGACGTGCCGGTTCCAATGCTGCTGTCCGAGGCGCGGGCGGTGGAACATGCGGCCGCCATAGACCTCAACCGCGCCGCCGATCTGCCGCTCAAGCCCCAATCCGGTGGCGGCGACACCACCTATTTCTGTGTCGTGGATCCCGCCGGCAACGCCGTCTCCGCCATCCAGAGCCTCAATTCTCCCTTCGGGTCCGGCGTCATCGCCGGGGAGACCGGTGTGCTGCTCAACAACCGCATGAGCTACTGGCACCTGGAACCCGGCCACCCGAACGAGCTCGTCCCCGGCCGCCGCGTGCGGCACACCATGAATGCGCCGATGGTCCTGAAGGATGGCCGGCCCTGGTGCGTGCTCGGGACGCCCGGCGCGGACAATCAGGTGCAGGTCAACGCCCAGGCGATTGCCGGTATCTGCGATTTCGGCCTCGATCCGCAGCAGGCGGTCGAGGCGCCGCGCTGGACGTCCTCCCAATACGGCCAGCCCGCGAATTTCCCGCACGAGGGCGATGACGTGCTCACGCTGGAGCAGGGTTTCGCGGCTGCCGCGCCCTTACTGGAGGCGATGGGACACCGCGTGAAGCTGGTCCCGCCGCTGGAAGGCCCGTGCAGCGTCGAGGCCATCCGCCTGCTGGAGAATGGAGTTCGTATGGCCGCCTCGGATCCTCGGCGCGATGGCTGGGCGGGAGCCTTCTGAGATGAGCGACGATGTGCTGCTGCGGGTGCGGGAAGGGGCTGTGCTGCGCGCAACGCTCAACCGCCCAGCCAAGCGGAATGCGCTGAACGGGGCGGTGTTCGCGGCGCTCGAGAGCCTCATCGCCGATTGCGCGGCCGATGCCAGCCTGCGCGCCGTCATCCTCTCCGGCGCGGGCGGACATTTCTGCGCCGGGCTGGACCTCACCGAACTCGCCGAAGGCGAGGCCGCGCTTGCCCGCAACCGTCGCATGGGCGCGATCCTGGCCGGTCTGTCGGGCCTGTCGCAGGTGGTCATCGCGCAGGTCTCGGGTGCGGCGCATGCCGGCGGAGTCGGCCTCGCCTGTGCCGCGGACCTGGTCTTCGCCAGCGCCGATGCGCGCTTCGCCGCCCCGGAGACGCGGCGCGGCTTGGTCGCGGCGCAGATCCTGCCCTGGATCGCGCGGCGCACGGGGCGGAGCGAGGCGGCGCGCCTGGTCCTTCAGGCCCATGTGATCGGCGCCACCGAAGCGGCCCGGATCGGGCTGGTCCATGGCGTGGCCGAGGACGACACGGGGCTTGATGCCCTGATTGGGGGCGTGCTGGCCGGTATCCTCCAGGGCGCGCCGGAGGCCCTGGCCGAGACCAAGATCCTGCTCGCCGCCTTGGGCCCCGTGGTGCCGCCCGGCTACGGCGAGGCCGGCGCCCAGGCCTTCGCCAGATGCGCGGCCGGCACCGAGGCGGCGGAGGGCATCCTGGCCTTTCGGGAGAAGCGGCCGCCCGCCTGGGCGCGCTGAAACTTGCACTCGCCGCCCCTGGTGGCTATCTGGAGGGTTCAGCGGCATGCCGCACCCCCCATTTGCATCCCGGAGCCTCCATGGCACGCGTCACGGTCGAAGACTGCATCGTCAAGGTCCCCAATCGGTTCGACCTCGTTCTCCTCGCGGCCCAGCGCGCGCGCAACATCGCGCGTGGCGAGGAAGCCACCGTCGATCGCGACGACGACAAGAACCCAGTGATTGCTCTGCGCGAAATCGCCGAGGAAACGATTGAACTCGGCCCCCTGGAGGCCGATCTTGTGAAGTCGCTGCAGCGCTCGCCGGAGCCCGAGCCCGCGGAGGAGGAGGTCCTCGACCTCATCGCCACGGACGAGAACATCTTCGGCGTGATGGACGTGAACGAGGAACAGCTGCCCGAGCTCACCGCCGAGGACCTGGCCACCGACGATATCGAGGCCCAGATCGCCGCGGAACTCGCCGGCAAGCGCTGATCCGAACCGATGAGGTGACGCTTGGCCTTGGGTGATGCGAATACGGGCGGTTCTCCTCCGCCGCTTCGCGCGCCCGAGGGCCTGTCCGCCGGCGGGCCGGTGTCCCCGGGCGTGCGCCTCGCGAGGATGGTCGGCGCCTATGACCCGCGCGCCGACCAGGATCTGATCGCGGCCGCCTATACCCTGGCAGAAGCAGCCCACGCGCCGCAGAAGCGCGAGAATGGCGAACCCTACATCATCCACCCGCTCGCGGTGGCCGAGATCCTGGCGGGCTACAAGCTCGACCAGGGCTCGATAATAACTGCGCTGCTGCATGACGTGGTCGAGGACACGCCGACCGGCCTCGCCGAGATCGAGAAGAAGTTTGGCAAGGAAGTCGCCAAGCTCGTCGATGGCGTGACGAAGCTGACGCGGCTGGAGCTGCAATCCGAACGCACCAAGCAGGCGGAGAATTTCCGCAAGCTGGTCCTCGCGATGAGCGAGGATATCCGCGTGCTGCTCGTCAAGCTCGCCGACCGGCTGCACAACATGCGCACGCTCAACGCGGTGCCCAAGCCCGAGAAGCGACGGCGTACCGCGCGCGAGACGCTTGAGATCTACGCCCCGCTTGCCGAACGCATCGGCATGGACGCGCTCAAGACCGAGATCGAGACGCTCGCCTTCCGCGAGATGGATGCCGATGCCTGGGCCACGATCGCGGCGCGCCTGACTTTCCTACGCGGCCAGGGTGCCGACCTGATCGAGGCGATCGAGCAGGATGTGAAACGCGTGCTGCTCGAAGGCGACGTGAAGCTGATCGACGTGATGGGGCGTGAGAAATCGCCCTATTCGATCTGGCGCAAGATGCAGAAAAAGAACGTGGCGTTCGAGCAGCTCTCGGACATCATGGCCTTCCGCGTCATCGTCGCCGACAAGGGTGATTGCTACGCGGCGCTCGGTGCCATCCACTCCGCCTATCGCGTGGTCCCCGGTCGCTTCAAGGACTACATCTCCACGCCCAAGACGAATGGCTACCAGTCGCTGCATACGGGCGTGACGGTGCCTGAGCGCCGCAACGCCAAGATCGAAGTGCAGATCCGCACGCGCGAGATGCACGAGATCGCCGACCTCGGTGTCGCCGCACACTGGATCTACAAGCAGGGCGCGGCGCCGGCGAAGGACCGCAAGCGCTATCCGTGGGTGCGCGACCTGCTCGAAATCCTCGATGCCGCAAACGACCCGCAGGATTTCCTCGATCATACGAAGCTGGAGCTGCACCGCGACCAGGTGTTCTGCTTCACGCCCAAAGGCGACCTGATCGAGCTGCCCAAGGGTGCGACGCCGGTCGACTTCGCCTACCAGGTGCACAGCGTGGTCGGCGACACCTGCGTGGGCGCGAAGGTGAATGGCAAGATCGTCCCGCTGCGCCACCAGCTGGAGAACGGCGACCAGATCGAGATCATCACCGCGCGTGGCGGCACGCCCAACCCAGGCTGGGAGCGCTTTGTCGCGACCGGCAAGGCGCGCGCGCGGATCCGTCGCTTCGTCCATGCGCAGCAGCGCAGCGAACACCAGGAAAATGGTCGCGCTGCCATCGCCAAGGCAGTGCGCGCGGAGGGGCTCGACTTCTCCGAGAAGCTGATCGAGCCCGCGATCAAGATCCTCAAGCAGACGGACTTTGCGATGCTCTGCGTGGCCGTCGGAGCCGGCAACCTGACGCCGCGCGAGGTGGTCCATGCCGCCGTGCCGGAGCTGAAGGCGCCGCCGCGCGTGCATGAGACGCTGCCGCTGGCCCGCCCCCGCGGGCGACTGGGCGAAGGCAAGACGCTCACCAAGCCCGCCAAGGGGGAGAAGGTCGTCCCCGCACGGCGCGACAGCGCGATGGGCATCACGGGCCTCGTCTCGGGCATGGCGGTGCATTTCGCCGGCTGCTGCCACCCGCTGCCGGGCGATCGTATTCTGGGCATCGTGACCACCGGGCGCGGTGTGACCATCCACAAGAATGACTGCCATTCGCTGGAGAGTTTTTCCGCAACACCCGAGCGCTTCATCGACGTGGACTGGGAGCGTGAGGCCGCGCCCAAGAGCACCCATATCGGCCGGATCGAGGTGGTGACCGAGGGCCCCGGCGGCGCCGCGTTGGCGGGCGTGACCACCGCCATCGCCAAGCAGGAAGGCGCTGTCGCCAGCCTCAAGATCACCAACCGCGCCGCCGAGTATTGCGAGCTGCTGGTGGATGTCGAGGTGCGCGATTTGCGCCACCTGTCCACCATCATCGCCGCGCTGCGGGCCTGCCCGGGTGTCTCCGGCGTCGATCGGGCAAGGAGCTGACGACGCGCAGATGATCCTGGGTCTTGGCAGCGACATGGTCGATATCCGCCGCATCGAGCGGGTGATCGAGAAGCACGGCGACCGCTTTCTTACGCGGATTTTCACGCCGCTCGAGATCGCCAAGGCGAACCGGCGCACCGAACGCATCCGAATCGCGACCTACGCCAAGCGCTTCGCGGCGAAGGAAGCCGCGTCCAAGGCGCTGGGTACCGGCTTCCGCGCGGGCGTGTTCTGGCGCGACCTCGGGGTGGTCAACCTGTCCTCCGGCGCGCCGACACTGCGCATGACGGGCGGCGCGGCCACACGCCTCGCAGCCATCACGCCGCCGGGCCACGGCGCGCAGGTGGCGCTGACGATGACCGATGAATACCCCTACGCGCAGGCCGTGGTGATGATCACCGCGGTGCGGCTTCCTTGACATTCCTGGCCGCCGGGGGCTTCCCTCCGCGCGGTCGCGGCCAGTGGGGTTGCGCACCCCCTCGGCGTGGCCGGGCCGGATAGACCTCAATGCGGGCGAACACTCCCTCCATGGCGAAAAAGACCGGCGGCTGGGGCGAGAGCATCAAGACGGTGCTCTATGCCGGCCTGATCGCCATCGGCGTGCGTACCATCGCGTTCGAGCCCTTCAACATCCCCTCCGGCTCGATGATCCCGACGCTGCTGGTGGGCGACTACCTGTTCGTCTCCAAGTACAGCTACGGGTATTCGCGGCATTCGATGCCGTTCAGCCCCAACCTGTTCTCTGGCCGCATCTTGGGCCGGCTGCCGAACCGCGGCGACGTCGCCGTGTTCAAGCTGCCGCGCGACAATTCGACCGACTACATCAAACGCATCGTGGGCCTGCCGGGTGACCGCATCCAGGTCGTGGGCGGTATCCTGCGTGTGAATGGCACGCCGGTCACGCGCGAGTCCCTCGGCCCCTACATCGTCGAGGGCGACGGCCCCCGCATGACCGTGCGCTGGTACCGCGAGACCTTCCGCGATGCCGACATCATGGAAAAGCTCGACGTGATGTCAGGG
>JAZKFA010000067.1:8142-14237 GCA_040386655.1 Pseudomonadota bacterium
GACATGCCGTTCGACAATACGCCCGAGTTCGTGGTTCCCGCCGGGCATGTATTCGCCATGGGCGACAACCGCGACAACAGCCTTGATAGCCGCGCGACATCAGCGGTGGGCTTCGTGCCGATCGAGAACCTCGTCGGCCGCGCCGAGTTCATCTGGTTCTCCGTCGATGGCTCGGCGGCGTGGTGGGAGGTGTGGGGCTGGCCCTTCGCGATCCGCTGGGGGCGGCTCTTCTCGCCCGTCCGATGATTGAGGACCGGATCGGACATGTCTTCGGCAATCGTGCGCTGCTCAACCACGCGCTGACGCATCGCTCCGCCGCGAAGGACCAGCTCGACAGCAACGAGCGGCTTGAATTCCTCGGCGACCGGGTGCTCGGCCTCATCGTGGCGGAATGGCTCGCGGAGCGTTTCCCCGAGGAGCGCGAGGGCGCGCTGACGCGGCGCCTGTCGCAGCTCGTCGCCTCCGACATGCTGGCCCGTATCGCCGACGAGATCGGGCTGCGCGCCGAATTGCGCGTGCCCCCGTCTGAAGGCCGCGCGGGACTGCTGGATCAGGCGAGCGTGCTGGCCGATGCGGTGGAAGCGATCCTTGGCGCCGTCTACCTCGATGCGGGGCTGGAGGCGGCGCGCGGTGTCGTCAAGCGCGTCTTCGGTGCGCATCTCGAAGCCGCCCTCACGCCCCCGGTATCGGCCAAGAACAGATTGCAGGAATTCACTCTTGGACGCGGCAAGGGCCTGCCGGTCTATGAAGTATCGTCGAATGTCGGGCCCGCGCACGCCCCCGCCTTCGTGGTGCGGGTGAGTGCGGAAGGGCGCAGCGCGGAGGGCCTCGGCCGCTCCAAGCGTGAGGCGGAACAGGCGGCGGCGGAGGCTTGGATGCAAACCATATCGAACGCGCAGTCGCGCGATGTCTGAACCCACGCGATGCGGCCTGGTCGCGATCCTCGGGGCGCCGAATGCGGGGAAGTCCACGCTGGTGAACCGGCTGGCCGGCAGCAAGGTGACGATCGTCTCGCCCAAGCCGCAGACCACGCGATTCCGCATCCGCGCGGTTGTCATGCGCGATCAGGCGCAGATCATTCTCGTGGATACGCCGGGCATCTTCGCCCCGCGGCGAGGGCTCGATCGCGCCATGGTCGCGGCTGCCTGGTCGGGCGCGCGGGACGCCGATGTGACGGTGCTGATCGTGGACGCGCAGTCGGGCATCACCGAGCGCGTGCAGGCCATCCTCGATGGGCTTGCGAAAAGCGGGCGGCCCTGCTGGCTGGTGCTGAACAAGGTCGACCTGGTCGATCCGCCGGTGCTGCTGCCACTGGCCGAGAAGCTCAATGCCGGGCAGTCCTTCGTGCACACGTTCATGGTCTCGGCCGAAAAGGGCAGGGGCCTCGACAAGCTGCTGGAGACCATGGCCGACGCAATGCCCCCCGGGCCCTGGCTGTTCCCCGAGGATGAGCTGTCCGACCTGCCGAACCGCATGCTCGCCGCCGAGATCGTGCGCGAGCAGATCCTGCGCCTGACGCATGAGGAAGTGCCCCACCACGCCACGGTCGAGACCGAGAACTGGGAGGAGCGCAAGGACGGCTCCGTGCGCATCGACTGCACCATCTACGTGCTGCGCGCGACCCAGAAGGCGATCATCATCGGCGACAAGGGCAGCAAGGTGAAGGATATCGGCCGCCGCGCCCGGGCCGAGCTGATGACGCTGCTCGACAAGCCCGTGCATTTGTTCCTCAACGTGAAGGAACGCGCCGGCTGGGATGAGGAACGCGCGCGACTGCGCGCCATCGGGCTGCGCGACGAAGACGCTTGAGGGTGCACGGCGTTCGCTCCTTCGCTAGGCTGGCGGCGCACGGAGAATGACGATGCGCCGCCGACTGCTGCCGCTTCTTATCCTGCCGCTGTTGCCCTTCCACGCCGCACGAGCTGCGACGCTGCGCGTGCTCAGCGCGGGTGCGGTGGAGCCCGGGCTGGCGCCGGCGGTTGCGAAGTTCACGCAGGCGCCCGTTGCCATTACCTACGCGACCGCGCCCCAGCTGCGTGCGCGGATACAGGGTGGCGAGATGCCGGACCTGCTAGTCGCCCCGGTCTCGCTGATCGACGAACTTCTTGCGGCGGGGCGGCTGCTCGGCTCTCCGCTGGTGCTTGGCCGCGTGGGCATCGGCGTCGTGGTGCGCGCCGACGCGGCGGCGCCCGATATCCACAACGCGGCGAGCCTCCGACGTGCGGTGGAAGACGCCGAGCGCGTGGTCTTCAACCGTGCCTCCACCGGTCTTGCCATGGAGCGCATCTTCGCGGCCTGGGGCATCGCGCCGCGTGCGGTGCGCTTCGCCACTGGCGCCGAGGTGCTGCAGCGGGTGTTGGCGGGCAGCGGCAGGGAAATCGGCTTTGCGGCCATAACGGAAATCCGAATGCTGCCCGGCCTTCGTTATATCGGCCCGGTGCCGCCTGAGATTCAGATCTATACCACCTACGCCGCCGCACCGACGCCGGGCGCGGGTCCAGAAGCGGAGGCACTGCTGCGCCACCTCGCTGGCGCCGACTCGCGCAGCCTGCTCGATGCCGCTGGCGTTGAGGCTGCAGGCTAGGCGCGCCATGAGCACGGAATGGCTCGCACCTGCCATCATCCTCTCCGCTCGTCCCTTCGGGGAGGGAGGCGCGGTGGTCAACGTCATCACCCGCGAACAGGGCCGCCACGCCGGGCTGGTGCGCGGCGGCAGTTCGCGTGCGCAGTCGGCCTTGTGGCAGGCCGGCAACATGATCGAGGCGCGCTGGATTGCGCGGCTGGCCGACCAGCTCGGCAGCCTGAGCGGGGAGATGGTGCACCCCGCGGCGGCCCTGGCCATGGAGGACGCGCTTACGCTCGCGCTGCTCACCTCTCTCTGCGCCGTCGCAGAAGCTGCTCTGCCGGAGCGCGAGCCGCACCCGGTGCTGTTCGAAGGCATGGTGCGCGTCGTCTCCCGGATGGTGCACGGCGCCGAACAGGCTATGGCGGACTACGTCCGATGGGAGGCGGCGCTGCTGGCGGAGCTGGGGTTCGGCATCGACCTCGCTGCCTGCGCGGTCACGGGTGAGGCGGATGGGCTTGTCTTCGTCTCCCCGAAATCCGGCCGGGCCGTCAGTGGCGACGCCGCACGTGGATGGGAATCACGGCTGCTGCCGCTACCCGGATTCCTGCGCGATGTTTCCGATGAGGGTGACCTCGCTGCTTGGTCGGAAGGGCTGCGGCTCACCGGCCATTTCCTTGAGCGCGACGTGTTCCACGGCCATCACCGTGCCATGCCCGAGGCACGCAGTCGGCTGGCGATGCGTGTAGCCGCAGGTAGCAGCATCGACGACTGAGCCAAGCTGCGGCGCGACCCCAAAAATCACGAAGGGGTCAAATCGTGCATTTGCTTTGGCGCAACGATTGGCCTCCGGGATAGGGTCGCGGCTGTCGGGGATGAGCGGATGTCATGATCAAGCGGGCCACAATGCTGCTGCTGCTTTTCGCGAGGCCCGCTGGCGCGCAGCAGCTTGAACCGCAGGTGGCGACCACGCTCCTGGTGATGATCCAGGCCGCGGGCGCACAGTGCCAGGCTGGGAACCTGCAGGCCTGCGGTCACGCGCAGCAGCTGCAACAGGCGGGGGGCCAGCTTGCCCAGGCGCAGTTTGCGTGCCAGCAAGGCAATCAGCAGGCGTGCCAGGCCTTCCAGCTTGGCGCGCAGCAGGTCTTCGCCGCCTACCAGCAGCATGTCGCGGCGAGCGCTGGCTCAGCGCCCTACGTGCAGCAGCCCGGCTTCGGCGGTCCCGGCTATTCGCAGGACCAGATGACCTACGACCATCAGCGGCGAATGCGGGAGATGGAGCGGAACTCGCGCATTCAGCAGGGCAATGCCGCGGCCGACAGCGCACGGCGTGACCGCGAGCACCAGCGCTTCATGGAACAGCTGCGGCGATAGTTCAGGCGCGCTTGCCGGCCGGAGACTGCTCCGCGCGCAACGTCTCCGCGTGCGGGGGGTAGGGCGCGGCCTGGCTGAGATCGACCTCCTGGCCCCCAAGCTGGCTCGCGAAGCCATGGTTGATGTCGCGGTGGTGCGCCTCGTCGGCGCGCACCACCAGCACGACGTCGCGCAGCGTCGCATCCGCGGGCAACTTCCAATAGTGCTTCGCGATCGCCGGCGCGGGAACGTTGGCGGAGCGGCCCTCGTCGATATCCTTCAGGTAGAGCGTGTAGCTGATCACCGCCTCCTCCTCGAAATAGCCGACGATCCGGTGCGCGGTGCGCGGCGAGACCAAATAGATGAGGAAGAAGCCAATCCAGAAGACTGCTTGAACACCCATGATCAGCAGGCGTTCAAAGGCGGAGGGCTTGGCGATCTCAACGAAGGTCATCAGGTGCATGCGCTCATTCTCCGCCTCCTGCAGCAGGGTGCGGATCCAGCCGTCATCGTCGCGCATCAGGCGCAATGACTTGAGGTGGATGAGCATCGCACCCACCATCCCCGGCACAGCGGCGACCGTCTCCAGCACGATAGCGCGGTGGCCGTAGCGCTTGGCGAAGAAGGTGTCGGCGCAGAAGCGCAGCATCTTGGTGAAGCCGAGTGCGAAGCGGTCGGACAGGCCCTGAGGCGCATGGTGCACCGCGGGCTCGGCCTGCTGTTCCTCCCGAAGCGATCCTGGGGGCGGGGAGAGGATCGTGTTGACCATCCCGTCTGATCCTTCTGAACGACGCCGGGGACAGGCTGCGCGCCAGCGGCGGGCGCTCGCGCGGGCTTTGGTCCTAATCCCCGGATGCGTCCGCGGTTGCGCCGTAGGATATGGCGTCAGCCACGCCCGCACTGGCCCAGCGCTCAGAACATCGCGTCTTCCATCGCGCGCAGGGTCGCGCCGCCGGCCAGCACCGCCGCCGCGTACCCGGTGCCGCGCGGCAGGATGCGCGCCATGAAGAAGCGCGCAGTGGCGAGCTTGGCGCGATAGAATTCATCCTCGGGTTTGGTGAGTGCGATCTGCGCCATGCGCGCCCAGACATAGGCGAGCGCAGTGAGGCCGAAGAGCTTGAGGTAGTCCGAGGCGCCCGCACCCGCCTCGAAGGGATCGGAGAAGCCGCGGCGCGCAAGTTCGGCGGTGGCCTGCTGAAGGCGTCCGAAGGATTTGGACAGCGGCAGGATGAATTCCGCCATCGCCTCCTCCTCGCCTTGCGCTTCGATGAAGGCGAGCACCGGGTGGAAGAAGCGGCGCAGGTAGCGGCCCGTATGCGCGCCCATCTTGCGACCGACGAGGTCGAGCGCCTGGATGCCGTTTGTGCCCTCGTAGATCTGCGCAATGCGGGCGTCGCGGACGAATTGCTCCATGCCCCATTCGCGGATGTAGCCGTGGCCGCCGAGCACCTGCATGCCCATCGCCGTTGCCTCCCACCCCACGTCGGTCAGGTAGGCCTTGATGATCGGCGTCATCAGCTGGACCAGGTCGTCCGCGGCCTCGCGCGTGGCCGCGTCCGGGTGCAGCGTCGCGATGTCCTGCTCGAGCGAGACCCACATCGCGAGTGCGCGGCAGCCCTCGATCTCCGCGCGCATGGTCAGCAGCATGCGCCGCACGTCCGGGTGTACCAGGATTGGGTCGGCGGGTTGCTCAGGGTTGGCGGCACCGTTCAGCGCGCGGCCCTGGATGCGCTCGCGCGCGTAGGCGACGGCGTTCTGGTAGCTCACCTCGGCAAGGCCGAGCCCCTGCACGCCCACCGAGAGGCGCGCCTCGTTCATCATGGTGAACATGGCGGAGAGGCCCTTGTGTGGGCGGCCCACCAGCCAGCCCTGCGCAGCCTCGAAGGCCAGCGCACAGGTGGCCGAGGCCTTGATGCCCATCTTGTGCTCTAGCCCGGTGCAGGTGACGCCGTTGCGCGCGCCCGGACCGCCCTCAGGCGTGGGCAGGAATTTGGGGACGAGAAACAGCGAAATGCCGCGCGTCCCCGGCGGTGCATCGGTTAGCTTCGCCAGCACGAGATGGAGGATGTTTTCCGACAGATCATGCTCGCCGGCACTGATGAAGATCTTGTTGCCGGTGATCCGGTAGCTGCCATCCTCAGCCGGGATGGCGCGGGTGCGGATGAGGCCGAGATCGGTG
>JAZKFA010000067.1:14247-25862 GCA_040386655.1 Pseudomonadota bacterium
AGCTCCTCAGTGCCGTGCTTCAGCAGCGCGGAATAGGCACCGTGCGAGAGGCCCGGATACATCCCGAAGGACATGTTCGCGGAGCAGATCATCTCCTCCACCAGCAGGCCCACGGATTTGGGGATGCCCTGGCCGCCATAGGCGGGATCGCATGCGAGCGAGGGCCAGCCGCCGTCGCGGAACTGCGCCCATGCTTTGGGAAAACCCTTGGGCGTCTTGACCGTGCCGTTGGCGAGCGTGCAGCCTTCCTCATCGCCGCTGCGGTTGATCGGGAACAGCACTTCCGAACACAGCGTCGCCGCTTGGTCGAGGATGGGATCCACCAGGTCGGGGCCGATCTCGGCGCAGCCGGGCAGGGCGCGCAGGCGCTCGCCGTCGACGAACTCGTTCAGCAGGAAGCGCATGTCGCGCAGCGGGGCGGTGTAGCTCGCCATGGTGTGTGCCTCAGTTGCGCAGCGCGCGGCCGGTGTCGAGCATATGCTCCACGCGCGCGAGTGTGGGGTCGGTGCGCAGCAGCGCCATGAAGGCCTCGCGCTCCAGCTTGCGGACCTGGTCGTCCGTCACGTCCTCGGTGATGTCGGCGCGCGGGCCGCCGGTGAGCGTGGTGGCAAGATGCGCGCAGACCGTCACATCATGCGGCGTCGCGCGGCCGAGTGCGACGGCGCCATCCACCGCCATCATCAATGCCGCGCGGCCGGAGGGGCCGGGCAGGCGCAGCGGCTTCGGCTCGGCCGGCGCATAGCCCTCGACCATCGCCAGCGCACGCGCCTTGGCAGCGGCGAGCAAGCGGTCGCGGTTCATGGTGATGCCATCGGTCGGGCGCAGCAGCATCCAGTCGCGCGCCTCATGGGCGGATTTCACGACCTGGGCCGTGGAGATCATCTCGAAGGCCTTGGCCACGGGCGGCATCGGTCCGCGCGGGACGCCCTTGGCCTCGGCCCAGCGGCGCAGCATCGCGGCACACCCGCCCCAGCCTGGGATGACGCCGACGCCGACCTCGACCAGGCCGATATAGGTTTCAGCATGGGCCTCGATGGCGTCGCAGTGCAGCAGCACCTCGCATCCACCGCCGAGCGCCATGCCCGCGGGCGCGCCGACCACGGGGAAGGGGGCGGCGCGTAGCGCGGCGAAGGCCTTTTGGCCCTGCTCAATCAGGCTCTCGATCTCGCCCCAGGCGGCGATGTTCGCGGCGAAGAGGGCGAGGCCCAGATTGGCGCCAACGGAGAAATTCTCCGCCTCGTTGTGGATGACAAGTGCGCGGAACGCCCCCTTCTTCCCCATCGCGATCGCCTTGCCGACCATGCCGAGCACGTCAGGGTCGATGGCGTTCATCTTGGTGTGGAATTCCAGGCAAGCGACGCCGTCACCGATATCCCACAGGCTTGCGCCGGCACTCTTTGCCATGGGCGGCGCAAGGCGCTTGATGTCAGAGAGCAGCAGAACGCCCTCGGGCCGCACCAGCGGCGCGTGCGTGCCGTCGAGCTGCATGACCTCGGCCACGCCATCCACCTCACGGTAGAAGCGGCCTTCTGCAACGCGGTCGAGCAGTTCCGGCACCGGGCGGCCAGCTTCGCGCAGCATGGCGGCGAAGCGGGTGGGTCCAAGCCGGTCGATCAGCTCGAAGGGACCCCAGCGCCAGTTGTAGCCGAGGCGCATGGCGGCATCGACGGCGGCGATGCCGTCGGCAACCTCCGGCACCAGGGACGCGGCGTAGCCGAGCGTGTCGATCAGCACCGCGCGGGCGTAGCGACCGCCACGGTCGGGGTGTTCCACCAACGCCGCGATGTCGCGCTTGCCGGCTTCAAGGCTCTCCAGCACCGCGCGCTCAGTCGGCCGGTCTATGCCGAGCGCCAGGTCGATCGCGTATTTCTCGGAGGCTCCGTCTTCATCCTTGCGCCGCGTGTAGAAGCCGCCCTTGCCGCCCTTGCGCCCGGTGCGACCTTCGCCGATCAGCCGTGCGATCAGCGGGTGGTCACGCATGGCCGCGACATAGGCGTCATCGGCCGGCAGGCTCGCCTTCATGCTGGCCGCGATGTGCGGCATGAGGTCGATGCCCACCAGGTCGAGCAGGCCAAACACGCCCGTCTTGGGGATGCCGAGCGGGCGCCCCATCACGGCATCCGCCTCCTCGATGGTCAGGCCCAGATCGACAGCGTTGTTGATGGCTGATTGGATCCACTGCCCGCCGATCCGGTTGGCGATGAAGCCGGGCCGGTCCTTGCAGGGAATGACCGTCTTGCCGAGCGCGTGGTCCGCCACCTGCGTCACGGCTGCCGCCACCTCAGGTCGCGTCGCGGGCCCGGTGACCAGTTCCAGCAGCCGCATGTAGCGCGGCGGATTGAAGAAATGGGTGATTAGGAAGTCCGCCGTCCAAGGGGCGCCATCCGTCAGCGCGGCGAGCGGGATGGTCGACGTATTGGACGACAGGATCGACCCAGGCTTGCGCACCGCCTGAAGCTGTTCGTACAGCGCGCGCTTAGCATCGGGCGTCTCAACGATCGCCTCGATGATCCAGTCGCAATCCGCGACGAGCTCAAGGTCGGTGCCGAGGTCGCCGGTGACGACGCGGCGCGCGAAGCTGCGGTGCATGAAGGGGGCGGGATCGGCGCGGACCATGCGCTCGACGGCCTTCGCCGCGCCGCCTGGCACGATGTCCAGCAGAACCACGGGAATACCTGCATTGGCCACATGCGCCGCAATCCCGGCGCCCATCACGCCGGCCCCGATAACCGCGATCTTCTGGATCGGAGGCGCGTCGCTCACGCCACCGCCTCAAGCACGGTCGCGATGCCCTGGCCGCCACCGATGCATTGTGTGGCGAGCGCGTAGCGGCCGCGCTCCCGCTGCAGCAGGGCTGCCGCCTTGCCGGTGATCCGCGCGCCCGTCGCGCCCAGCGGGTGGCCGAGCGCGATGGCGCCGCCATCGATGTTCACGGTGGCGGGGTCGAGCCCCAGCTCGCGCATGCACGCGATCGCCTGGCTCGCGAAAGCCTCGTTCAGCTCGACCACGTCGAGGTCGCGCACCGTGATGCCGGCCCGCTCCATCGCCTTGCGCGAGGCACCGACGGGTCCCATGCCCATCACCTCGGGTGCGCAGCCGGCGACCGCGATGGATTTAATCCGTGCGAGCGGCGTCAGGCCATTCTTGCGCGCGAACTCATCGGTGCAGACCAGCACCGCGGCGGCACCATCGGTCAGCGGCGATGCCGTACCAGCGGTGACCGTGCCGTCCGTGCGGAAGGCAGGCTTGAGGCCCGCAAGCCCCTCGGCGGAGGTATCCGGTCGCAGGCACCCGTCGGCGCTGACGCTCTCCTTCCCGACAGTCACCGGCACGATCTCGGCCTCCAGCCTGCCATGCGCCTGCGCCTCGGCGGCGCGGCGCTGGCTTTCAACCGCGAAGGCCTCCTGCTGCACGCGCGGGATCTGGTGGCGGTGTGCGACATTCTCGGCCGTCTCGCCCATGCCCATGTAGGCGGCGGGGTAGTCGGCCGCGAGGCCGGGATGCGGCAGCACGTTGTACCCGCCCATCGGCACCCGGCTCATGCTCTCGACACCGGCGCACAGGAAGGCCTCCCCGGCACCCATCCGGATCGCGCCGGCGGCCTGGTGGATGGACTGCATTGAGGAGCCGCAGAAGCGGTTCACCGTCACGCCCGCGACCCCCTGCGGCAGCCCCGCGATGAAGCCCACCAGGCGCGCGACGTTCAGGCCCTGCTCGCCCTCGGGGAAGGCACATCCGAGGATCAGGTCCTCGATAGTGCCAGGGTCGATGCCGGTGTCGGCGACCAGCGCGCGGATGACCTGGGCTGCCATCTCATCCGGGCGAAGCTTCGTCAGTGCGCCCTTGCCGGCGAGATGGAAGGGGGAACGGCGGTACGCGGCGATCACGATGTCGGTCATGGGGGGCCTTGCGAAAATCGGCGCGCGTCGTGGGCGGCCGGCATGCGGTCAGGCATGCATATGGGGTTGGTCGCGCAATTCCTTCTTCGAAAGCTTGCCCACGGCGGTGCGGGGCAGCGTGTCGCGGAATTCGAAGCGCCTGGGCATCTCGATGGAGGAGAGCCGGTCCTTGAGGAAGTCGCGCAGGCTCGCTTCGTCCACGCTCATGCCCGGGCGCAGTTCGATGAAGGCGGCCGGGCATTCGCCCTGGCGGGCGTCGGGGATGCCGATGACGCAGGCGGCCGCGATGGCGGGATGGGCGTAGAGCGCCTCCTCGATCACACGCGGGTAGACGTTGAACCCGGAGACCAGGATCAGGTCCTTGATGCGGTCGACCAGCGTCACGTAGCCATCCGCATCCATGATTCCGACATCACCGGTGCGCAGCCAGCCGTCCGACGTCATGGTCGCCGCGGTCTCCTCGGGGCGGTTCCAGTAGCCGGCCATGATGTTGGGGCCCTGGAGGCAAAGCTCGCCCCGCTCGCCATCCGGCATCTTGGCCGAGGGGTTTTCAAGCGACCGGATCTCCGCGCGAACCAGGGGCAGGGGCAGGCCAATCGTGCCCTCGCGGTTCTCGCCATGCAGGGGGTTGCAGAAGCAGACCGGGGAGGCCTCGGTCAGCCCGTAGCCCTCGACGAGCTTCGCGCCCGACTTCGCCTCGAACTCATGCTTGAGCGCGAGGGGGAGCGGCGCTCCGCCGGAGATGCAGGCGCGCACGGAGGCAAGGTCAGCGGTCGTCGCTCCTGCGTCGAGCAGTGCCTTGAACAGCGTGGGCACGCCCGGCAGCATGGTCGGCCGGCGCCGGCGGATGGCGGAAAGCACCGCAGACTTCTCGTAGCGCGGCTGCATGATGATCTCCGAGCCCCAGCCGATGCCGACATTCATCGCCGTGGTCATCGCGAAGACGTGGAAGAACGGAATCACCGCCATCATGCGCGCGCGTTCCTCGGTGGAGGTCCCGCACCAGGCCTGCACCTGCCGGAGGTTGGCGCAGAGGTTCGCGTGGGTCAGCATGACGCCCTTGGGGCGCCCAGTGGTCCCGCCAGTATATTGCAGCACGGCCAGCGCATCGGCCGACAGGGCGGGCGCCGGGCTGATCGGCGCGGCACCGGCAAGATCCGCAAAGCGCGTGACGCGCGCATCCTGCGCCGGCACGGTACCGACCGACTTGCGCTTGAGCAGCGTGAACATCGCGCCTTTCACGAAGGGCAGTGCCTCGGCGAAGCGGCAGACCACCACGCGCTGCAGCGGCCCTTCGCGGTCCAGCACCTCCAGCACGCGCGGCAGCATCGGCTGCAGGTCCAGGGTGAGCATCACCGAGGTGCCGCTATCGGCGACCTGGTAGGCGATCTCCTCGGCGACCATCAAAGGGGAGAAATTGACCACGACGCCGCCAGCCTTCAGCACCGCGAAATAGCTTGCGACAAAAAAATGCGTGTTTGGGAGGCACAGCCCCACCCGATCGCCGGGCTTCACGCCGAGTGCACGAAGACCGCCCGCGATGCGGTCCACCATCGCGCCGAGCTCGCGGTAGCGCCACTGCCGGCCCATGAACTCCAGCGCCGGCTTTTCGCCATGCTCGGCGACCGATCCCGCGAGGACATCGACCAGGGTCTCGCGGGGTAGTGCGAGGTCCCAGGCGATATCCGCGGGATAGGTCCTTGGCATGGTGCGTGGTTTTAGAATCCGATGCGGAGCTGCGCGGTGACGATGTCGACCGAGGCGGAGTAACGCGCCGAGAGATCGCCGCGGGTGAAATTGTTGCTGGTGGGCCCGCCGCTGGCCAGCGCCAGGTCCGCCGTGTTGCCGAAGATATGGGTATAGCCGGCGGAGAATGCGACGTTCGGCAGCACCTGCCAGGTGAGGCCCGCGGAGAGCCAGTAGCGGTTCGAATCGGGAATGCGCGGGGTGCGGTATTCGGTCCGCACCGGTGTCTGGTCCCAGGCGACGCCGGTGCGCAGCGTCACGCTCTGGCTCACGCGGTACTCGGCGCCGAGGGCAAGGAATACCGTGTCGCGCCAGCGCTCATCGGTGACGGTAGGCGGCAGCCCGGTGTCGAAGGTGGCGATGAGGGTGCGGAAGCGCGACCAATTGGTCCATTCCGCGGTGGCGAGCAGCGTGAGGTCCGGGGTCAGTGCCTGGGTCAGGCCCAGGCTCGCGGATTCCGGTGTCGTGAGCTTCACGCGACCGCCGCCATCTCGGAACGTCGTGGCCAACGGCGCCGGAACATTTTCGAAGCGCGTATCGCCCTCAAGCTCATGATGGATCGCGGAGCGGAAGGCGAAGCCCAACGCGGTGCCCGGAGCGGGCCGCCACTGCGCACCGACCTGCCAGCCGAAGGCGAGGTCGTCGCCGCTCAGCGTCGCGCGGCCGTCGAGCGAGCCGGGTGTAACGCGTGCGCCGCGCCCCGCGAGGATGGCGCCGAAATCCACTGCGTTCGAAATGCGCGCATCGGCGTGCTGGATCTGCAGGCCGGCGCCGATCGACAGCGTCTCGATAGGCCGCCACGCGACCGACGGCGTGATGTTGATGGTGCGCAGCTCGCTCGTCAGGCCGTGATACCGCCCGATGAAATCCGAATCATACTTGGTGACGAGGCCGAAGGGCGAGGTAATCGCCAGGCCCACATGCCAATCTGTCCCGAGCGCGATGGAGGTGTAGAAGGCCGGGATGAGGGCATCCGATGCCGCATCGCCACTGGCGCTGCCCGTGATCGTGCTGCCGCCGAGTGCTGTCGCCCGGCGCGCGCTGCCGCCGCTGAGATCCGCGCGCGGGATCACCAGGGAACCGACGATGCTTGTCTGTATACCCGGCAGCCAGGCCATGGAGGCCGGGTTGAAGAAAAGCATGGATGGATCGTCGCCGCGTGCGGGCACGCCAGCGAAGGACGAACCCTGGCCAAGCGCGCTCTGTTCGCGCAACGCATAGCCGGAGGCGAGGGCGGCCCCTCCACTGCCGGAAACAGCGAGGCCGAGGATACCGGCGGTGAGCCAACGCGAGGTTTTCATTCTTCTGTTTTTCTCGTCCCGGCCCGGGTCAAATCCATAACGGCCTCGACGCTAGACCCCGCCAAACGCTTGCGTCAATAAATGCATGGAGGCGTGCAGAACGCCTCCAGGAGGTGCCGCCATGTCCGACCACGAGACCATTCTCGCTGCCATGCGTGAGGCCGCACCGAAGCTGCGGGGCCTGGGCTACCGGGTGCGGTTCGACCTGCTCGACGCGGGGCAATCCTACCTGCTGGACGGGACCGTTACACCGGTCGAAGTCGGTGCGTCGGAGGCCGACACGGCGGCCGATACCGTACTCGCGATGACGTCGGACAATCTCGGCAAGCTCATGGCGGGCAAGCTCAGCCCCATGCTCGCCTTCGCGACGGGCAAGCTCAAGGTCGAGGGCTCGAAGGGCGTTGCCCTCAAGCTCGCGGGGATGCTGGACGAGGATTAAGCCTCAGGCGGGGCTGGCCAGCGGCTTCCCTTTTTCGACCGTGTAGGTGATGGCCAGGCGCGTCGCGCGTGGGCCGTTGCGAACGCCGTGCGCGGTGCCGTCCGGTATCTGAAAGCCCTCGCCGGTGCGCACCGTTCGATCCGGCGTCCCACTCACCTGCAGCAGGATCTCGCCTTCCAGAATATAGGCCGATTCGATGCCCGGATGGGTGTGGCGCGCAACCTCCGCATTGGCTGCGATCTCGGCGGTGACGAGGATGGCCACATGGGTGCCGCCGGGCAACTCAGTGGTCTGGATGATGGTGCGGGTGACGCCGCCGGTCTGCGCCTGCACCGGCATGGCTGACAATCCGATTGTGGCGGCACAGATCGCGCAGCCGATCAGGGTCCTGCGGGTGGCCATGGATCTTCGTCCTTCGTGGTTGCTCCCGCGTGCAGCCTAGGCGCCAAGCCAGAGCCGTCGCCACTGAAACCTCAGGCGGCGATCGCGGCCGCGCGTGCGAAGCGGATGGCGACGCGAACGCCACCCCCGGGCGTGGAAGCGACGGAGAACCGTGCTCCTGCATTGGTCAACAGCGACTGCACGATGAGCGAGCCCAGCCGCCCTGGCGTCGGCCAGCTGAGACCCGGCGGAAGGCCGATGCCGTCATCGGCGATGGTCACCTGGCAGCCCTCGTGGTCGACCAGGCTGTGGAGGGTGACGGTGCCGCCCTCTCGCCCGGCGAAGGCGTGCTTCAGCGAGTTGGTGAGAAGCTCGTTCACCACCAGCCCGGTCGGCATGGCGACATTGACCGAGACCGGCCAGGTATCGACCTTGAGGTCCAGGCGGATGCCTTCCACCGCATGAGCCTGCATCACCGCCGATGCGATCTGGCTGAGATAGACGCCCAGGTCGACCGTATCCTCATGCCCGGACTCGCCGAGCGCGCGGTACAGCAGGCCCAGCGCACCGATCCGGCCGGCGAGGCGCTCGAAGGACTCCTCCGCGGCGTCATCGGGCAGGTTGCGGCTCTCCATCCGGATCAGCGCGGTGATCATCTGCAGATTGTTTTTCACACGGTGCTGCAATTCCCGCAGCAACGTGTCCTTCTCGCGTACGCGCTGTTCGAAGCGCTCAAGCTCAGTCGGGTCGCGCGTGGCGGTGGCGGCGAGTGCGACCAGCCGGAACAGGGAGGTTCCCTCTTCATCCTGGATGATGTTCGACCAGGCATCCACGCGCACGGCGCCTTCGCCGCGGGTGACATGGAAGACGCCCAGATGGTCCTCGCCCTGCACGATGGCCTCGCACAGGCGCCGCTCGTCGCCCTCGGCGGCGGCAATGGCGTCCACATCCTCCCAGGCCGAGCCGAGCAGCACGTCCAGGGACTGCCCCGACAGGCGTTCGAATTCGAGGTTCGCGTAGGTCACGCGCTCGGTCGGGTTCAGCGCCGCGACAGCGATCGCGACGGGGATATGATCGAGGAACTGCTTGAAATGCTCGCTGTCGAGAGCCTCCGCCAGCCCCGGCTCCTCGATGAGGTCGGTGACAGATTGCGGCGTCCCTTTGGTGTGCGGCTCGTCATCCTGGTGCATGGGCGGACCTCTCTGCCGCGAGCTTGCGCGCAGGATGGAGTGCAGAGTTGGTGTTCCCTACCCAAGCACGACCATTGCGGCAAGCTTGCGGTCGAACTCGCGCATGGCGCACCGGATGGCGCTGGGCTAAGAGCGCGCCACAGGAACGAAGCACGAATCCATACCCATGCCAGATGATATCCTCACCGAAGGCGGCGAGACGCGCGACACCACGCTGTCCGATGCGCTGTCGGAACGCTACCTCGCCTATGCCATGTCCACGATCATGGCGCGGTCGCTGCCGGATGTGCGCGACGGGCTGAAGCCGGTCCACCGGCGGCTGCTCTGGGCGATGCACCAGCTGAAGCTGGACCCGGCCTCGGGGTTCAAGAAATGCGCGCGCATCGTGGGCGACGTGATGGGCAAGTACCACCCGCACGGCGACGCCGCGATCTACGACGCGATGGTGCGCCTGGCGCAGGAATTCGCCGCCCGCTACCCACTGGTCGAGGGCCAGGGGAATTTCGGCAACATCGACGGCGATAACGCCGCGGCCATGCGCTACACCGAGGCCCGCCTCACCGACGTCGCCCAGGCGCTGCTGGAGGGAATCGAGGAAGACACCGTCGATTTCCGCGCCACCTATGATGGCGAGGAGCGCGAGCCGGTGGTGCTGCCGGCGGCCTTCCCGAACCTGCTCGCCAATGGTGCGAACGGCATCGCCGTGGGCATGGCGACCTCTATCCCCCCGCACAATGCAGGCGAGCTGTGCAAGGCGGCCCTGCTGCTGATCGAGGATCGCGGCACCAGCATCGATGCGCTGATGGCCGTGCTGCCGGGCCCGGATTTCCCGACGGGCGGCGTCCTGGTCGAAAGCCCCGAGAGCATGCGGGAGGCCTACGTGACAGGCCGCGGCGGCTTCCGCCTGCGCGCGCGGTGGGAGAGCGAGCCGGCCAAGGGCGGCGGCTACCGCATCATCGTCACCGAGATCCCGTTCCAGGTGCAGAAATCGCGCCTGATCGAGCAGATCGCGGCGCTGATGGAGGAGAAGAAGCTGCCGCTGGTGGGCGACATCCGCGACGAGAGTACGGAGCTGGTCCGGCTGGTGATCGAGCCGCGCGCGCGCAACGTCGATGCGGGTGTGCTGATGGAAAGCCTGTTCCGCGCCACCGCGCTGGAACAACGCATCAGCCTGAACATGAACGTGCTGGACGCGACGCGCACGCCACGTGTGATGGGCCTGCGCGAGGTTCTTTGCGAATGGCTCGACCACCGGCACGTGGTGCTGGTGCGACGGACGGAGCATCGCCTGGGTGCGATCGCGCGCCGGCTGGAGATCCTCGGCGGCTACCTGATCGCCTACCTCAACCTCGACGAGGTGATCCGTATCATCCGCGAGGAGGACAAGCCGAAGGATGCGCTGATGGCGCGCTTCGAGCTGTCCGAATTGCAGGCCAACGCCATCCTCGACATGCGCCTGCGCAGCCTGCGCAAGCTCGAGGAGATGGAGATCCGCCGCGAGCACAAGAAGCTCAGTACCGAGCAGAAGTCGCTCCAGGGTCTGATGGCGAGCGAGAAGAAGCGCTGGTCGACCATTGCCGACGAAGTGCGCGCAACGGGCGAGAAGCTTGGCGGCGCCCGGCGCACCACCACGGGCACAGTGCCGGTCGTGGGCGCGATCGACGAGACCGCCTTCGTCGAACGCGAGGCGATCACGATCATCCTCTCCGAGAAGGGCTGGATCCGTGCCCAGAAGGGCCACCTGGGTGCGGATGCGGAACTGCGCTTCAAGGAAGGCGATGCACTGAAGCAGGCGATCCATGCAGAGACGGTGGACCGCATCGTGCTCATTGCGACGAATGGGCGCGCTTTCAATCTCAAGGCCGATGCGATCCCCCGCGGACGTGGCGACGGACAGCCGGTGCGCCTGCTGCTCGACCTCACCAATGAGGATGACGTCGTCACCTTCTTCGTCCATCGCGACGGAGCGCGCTTCCTGGTCGCGGCGACGGACGGGCGCGGTTTCGTCGTAAAGGGCGAGGAGTTCCTGGCCGAGAAGCGGACCGGCAAGCAGGTATTGGTCGTCGAGGGCCAGCAGGAGCTGGCGCTGTGCATTTCCGTCGACGGCGATGCGGTCGCGGTTACGGGCAGCAACAACCGGCTGCTCGTTTTCCCGCTCGACCAGATCCCGGAGATGACGCGCGGGCGCGGCGTGCAGCTGATGGCGCTGAAGGATGGCGCGACGCTGGTCGACGCGGTGGTGTTCACCCTGGCTGAGGGCCTCGCCTGGAAGCACGGCAACGGCATGAAGGTGGAGACGGATCTGCGGCTGTGGCGTGGGCAGCGCGCTGGGGCGGGAAAGATGCCGCCGGAGCGGTTCCCGCGAAGCCGTCGGTTTGCGGGGTAGGACTCGCCCCTACGCCCGCTTCCGCTTGCGTAGCAGTGGCGAATCGACCTCGGGCAAAAGAGGCTTGAGGAAGCGGCCCGTGTGGCTCTCTTCCGCCTGGGCTATTGACTCGGGCGGGCCTTCGGCGATCAGGCGACCGCCGCCCTCGCCACCCCCACCGTCATCAAGGAACTCCCGCTGCCGGTGCGGAGGATCATCGGCGACCTCTCCGATACCGAGCGCGTGCTGAT
This sequence comes from Pseudomonadota bacterium, assembly GCA_040386655.1. GTDB lineage: Bacteria > Pseudomonadota > Alphaproteobacteria > Acetobacterales > Acetobacteraceae > Plastoroseomonas. The sequence goes on from JAZKFA010000067.1 coordinate 25,820, forward strand.
CGGGCTGGACCTGAATCACAAGCCTGATCATGAACAACGTGAC
>JAZKFA010000067.1:25872-26996 GCA_040386655.1 Pseudomonadota bacterium
CTTCGGCGATCAGGCGGCCGCCGCCCTCGCCGCCCTCGGGGCCGATGTCGAGCACCCAGTCGGCGGTCTTGATGACTTCCAAATTGTGCTCGATGACGATGACCGTGTTGCCCTGGTCCACAAGCGTGTGCAGCACCTCGAGCAGCTTGCGCACATCCTCGAAATGCAGACCGGTGGTGGGCTCGTCGAGGATGTAGAGCGTGCGGCCCGTCGCGCGACGGGAGAGTTCCTTGGACAGCTTGATCCGCTGCGCCTCGCCGCCAGACAGCGTCGTCGCCTGCTGGCCAAGATGGATGTAGCCCAGGCCCACGTCGCGCAGCGTGACCAGCTTCTCGCGGATGGAAGGCACGGCGGAGAAGAACTCCACACCCTCATCGACCGTCATGTCGAGCACGTCGGCGATGGATTTCTCGCGGAACTTCACCTCCAGCGTCTCGCGGTTGTAACGCTTGCCCTTGCAGGTATCGCAGGTGACGTAGACGTCGGGCAGGAAGTGCATCTCGATCTTGATGAGGCCGTCGCCCTGGCAGGCCTCGCATCGGCCACCCTTCACGTTGAAGCTAAAGCGCCCGGCCTTGTAGCCGCGGGCGCGGCTCTCCGGCAACTCCGAGAACCAGTCGCGGATCGGCGCGAACAGGCCCGTATAGGTGGCCGGGTTGGAGCGCGGGGTGCGCCCGATCGGCGACTGGTCGATGTCGATGATCTTGTCGAGGTATTCGAGTCCCTCGAGCTTCTCATGCGGTGCCGGAACCTCGGCGCTGCCCATCAGGCGGCGCGAGGCGGCCTTGTACAGCGTCTCGATCACCAGGGTGGACTTGCCGCCGCCGGACACGCCGGTAACGCAGGTGAAGGTGCCGAGCGGAAAGGCGGCATTGACGCCATGAAGGTTGTTTCCGGTCGCCCCAACCACGCGCAGTGCGCGCTTCGGGTCGGCCTTGCGGCGCTGTGTCGGGATCTCAATCCGGCGCGTGCCGGACAGGTACTGGCCGGTGATGCTGGCGGGGTTTGCCATGACCTCCGCCGGGGTGCCCTGCGCGATCACCTGGCCGCCATGCTTGCCGGCAGCGGGCCCGATGTCGATCAGGTGGTCCGCGCTGCGAATCGCATCCTCGTCATGCTCGACC
>JAZKFA010000068.1:0-1865 GCA_040386655.1 Pseudomonadota bacterium
GCGCGCACCGCGAGGCCGAATGGCCGAACGCCGGTCGTCCGGCGAGCCAAGCCGCCGGAGGCGGCGCCCGGCGCCTGAGGGCACGATATATCGCTGCAAGCGACCCTAGCCGAGCAACACGGCACCATCCTCCAGCAGCAGCAGCCCGCCCGCTTCGCTGAGCAACCGCGCATAGGAACGGATGAGCGTCGGCGCGGAGATCGTCACCAGGGTCGCGTCGGCCGCATCGGCCGCGCTCAGCCGCCATTCCGCGCCTGGCGGCCCGGGCAGGGCGATCATGGTGCTGACCAGGCCGCCCACCACGGCGAAGGTCTGCGGCGGTGCGGATGGCTGGTCGAACGCATCGATGAGCGACAGCGCGATCTGCGCGATCGGCCCGATCACCACGATGGTGAGTGCAACGGGTGTCTCCGGCAGGGCCGAAGGCGGCATGGCGGAGGGGATGATGGCGCGTGGTGTCGCAATGCCGCCGTGCCCAACCTGGATCAGTTGCGTCGCCGAGCGGATCAGCCGCAGCCCGGCGCCCGTGGTGTCGAGCGTGAGCCCCGCGCCGGCCGTGTTAGCGACGCCAACCGGCAGGAAGGCCGTGGCGTCGGCCGCCTGGACGATAATGACGTCGCCCACAACGAGCCGCGTGGCCGCGGCGGTGAAGTAGCCGGGCGCGATGACGCTGCTGCGCAGGTCTGCGGTGCGGTAATGCCACAGGGTAAAGCCGGAGATGGTGGACAGCGCGTTGAGGCCACGTTCGTCATAGGGCATGCGGGTCTCCTGCATCCGCGCAAGGCGCAAAGCCGCGCGGTCTGGCGACCGGGCGGTGCGGGCGGGTTGTGATGGGGGGCGCCGGGGTTGGGTGCGGCCTCGACCGCGTCGCCTGCGGGACATGGTTCGCCCCTTGGCCCGTTTGCTCTAGGAGATTATTCGCCTAGTGTCAAGGAATTTATTCCGGAATAAGGCCGGCGGCCGACCCACGCCTGCCCCTTCCGCTCGCGCGCCGCAGCGGCGAACATCGCACCCCCATCGGATGGATATGAGAATGCTGCGCTGGATTGCCGCCCTCGCCGTAATGCTGGCCCTGACGCCTGGCGCCCTGCGCGCACAGCCCGTGCTGAACATCTACAACTGGTCCGACTACATCGACCCCTACGTGGTCCAGCGCTTCACCGCGGAGACCGGCATCCGCGTCCGCTACGACGTCTTCGACAGCCTCGAGACGCTGGAAGGCAAGCTCTCCGCCGGGCGCTCCGGCTATGACCTGGTGGTGCCGACCAGCGAGCCGACCTTCGCGCGGTTGGTCCGCGCCGGGGCGCTGCGTCCGCTGGACCGCGCGCGCATCCCGAACTGGGCCAATCTCGACCCTGCCCTCATGGCGCGCGCGTCGTCCGTCGATCCCGGTAACCGGCATGGCGCGATCTACCTGTGGGGCACCGTGGGCCTGGGCATCCGCCCCGACCGCCTGCGCGCCTTAGCCCCCGATGCGCCGGCCGACAGCCTCGCCTTGCTGCTCGACCCGCGACACGCGCAGCGTCTGGCGCGCTGCGGCATCCAGATTATGGACAGCGCGACGGACGTGATCCCCTCGGTGCTGCGTCACCTCGGCCTGGACCCGAATTCCGACAGCCCCGATGACCTTCGGGCGGCCGAACGTGCATTGCTCGCGATCCGCCCGCATGTGCGCGCAATCCTGCCCTCGGGCTCGGTGCTGGATGCGATGGCGACCGGCGATGTCTGCCTCGCACTCACCTATACCGGCGATGTAATCCAGGCCGGCGCGCGCGCGCGGGAGGCGGGGCGCGGGGTGGAGGTCACCTATGTCGCGCCCCGCGCCGGCGCCCAGCTGTGGTTCGACATGCTGGCCATCCCGGCCG
>JAZKFA010000068.1:1875-9341 GCA_040386655.1 Pseudomonadota bacterium
GCAGCGACCCCAGCGTCTACCCGACCGAGGCGACGCTCGCCGCCAGCTTCGTCGCCACTACGCCGACCCAGGCGACGGAGCGGCTGCGCACGCGGATCTGGTCGCGCTTCAAGGCTGGGCGCTGACCGGGGTGGTGCCGCCGCTGCTGGAGGTGCGCGGCCTTCGGCGCCATTACGGAGCGGCGGTGGCGCTGGACACGCTCGACCTCGCCATCCTTCCCGGCGAGTTCTTCGCGCTGCTGGGCGGCTCGGGATCAGGCAAGTCCACCCTGCTGCGCCTGATCGCGGGGCTGGAGGCACCCGATGGCGGCACCCTGCTGCTGGAAGGGCGCGACATCACCCGCGACCCGCCCTGGGCGCGGCCGGTCCACATGATGTTCCAGTCCTACGCGCTGTTCCCGCACATGAACGTCGCGGACAACATCAGCTACGGGCTGCGCCGCGCCGGCGTCCCTCGCGCCGAACAGGCAAGGCGCATTGCCGAGGTCCTGGCCCTCGTGCAGCTTGAGGGCTTTGCGGCGCGCCGGCCGCACCAGATCTCGGGTGGGCAGAAGCAGCGCGTGGCGCTCGCCCGCAGCCTGGTGATGCGACCGAAGCTGCTTCTGCTGGACGAGCCGCTCGCCGCGCTGGACGCCGGCCTGCGCGAACAGACCGGTTTCGAGCTGCGCGCCCTGCAACGCGCGACGGGTGCGGCCTTCGTCATGGTCACCCATGACCAGGGGGAGGCGCTGGCGCTTGCCGACCGTATCGCCGTGCTCGAGCGCGGGCGTTTGATGCAGGTCGGCCCGCCCGCTTCGGTCTATGCGCGCCCCGCCAGCGCCTTTGTCGCGCGGTTTCTAGGTGCGGCCAATATCCTGCATCCCGCGCGCCTGGCTATCGCGCCAGCCGAACCAGGCGCGGCCTCCTACGCACTGCGCCCGGAGAGCATCCGACTCGTGCGCGGCGATGCCGGCATGGCGGGCGACAACCGCGTCGCCGGCACCGTGCGCGACGCCGCCTTTCGCGGCGAGGCGACCCTGTTCGTCGTCGCGCTTGATGAGGGCGGCGAGTTGCGCGTGACCGTACCGGCCGATAACCCGATGCCCGCGTTGGGCGAGCGCGTCGCGCTCGCCTGGAACGCAGGCGACCTCGTGCCGCTGGCCTCGTGATGCCGCGCGCGCTGGTCCTGCTGCCGGCCTGGGCCTGGCTGCTCGCCTTCGTGGCCGCACCGGCGCTGATCCTGCTCGGCATCGCGCTCGGCACCGGGTCAGAGGGCGTGCCGCCCTTCCGCTGGCCGATCGGGCCGGGCTTCGCCTGGCAGGGCGGCCTCTCCAATTTCGCCACGCTGTTGGAGGATGCGTTCTACCGCGACTCCCTGCTGCGCGCGGCTCGCCTTGCGGCCAGCACCGCCGCCCTCGCGCTGCTGCTCGGCTTCCCCATGGCGCTGGCGATCGCGCGCGCGCCGCGCGGCTGGCGGGTGCCGCTGCTGGCGCTGGTGCTGCTGCCGTTCTGGACCGGCTTCCTCCTTCGCATGGGCGCCTTCATCGGCCTGCTGCGCGACCAGGGCCTGGTGAACGCGGCGCTGATCGGCATCGGTCTGATCGAGGACCCGCTGCCGCTGCTCTACACGGAGGGAGCGATGCTGGCGGGCATGGTCCACGCCTACCTGCCCTTCGCGGTGCTGCCGCTCTACGCGACGCTCTCGCGGCTGGACCCCGTGCTGGAACAGGCGGCGGCGGACCTCGGCGCGACACCGATGGCCGTCTTCGGCACCATCACCCTGCCGCAGGCCCTGCCCGGCGTGGCGGCGGCCTTCCTGCTGGTGTTCATTCCGGCCGCCGGCGAATTCGTCATCCCCGAATTGCTGGGGCCCACGGACGCGCTGCCGGTCGGGCGCGTGCTCTGGCAGGAGTTTTTCCAGAACCGCGACTGGCCGCTGGCAGCCGCACTGGCGGTGGCGCTGCTCGCGTTGCTGATCGTGCCTATCCGCCTGTTCCAGCGCCTGTCATGACGGCCAGGCTCGTGCCCGCCCTGCTGGTGCTGGGCCTGGTGTTCCTCTGGGCGCCGGTGCTGCTGCTGGTCGGCTTCGCCTTTAGCGCGGACCGCATCCCCTTCCAGTGGGGCGGCTTCTCGCTGCGCTGGTTCGAGGCGCTGGCCAATAACGCCCGCATGATCGAGGCCGGCCTGCTGTCGCTGCGAGTGGCGGCCGGGGCGGCCACGCTCGCGGTGCTTGTCGGCGGCGTTGCCGGATTCGCGCTGGCTCGCTGGAGCGCCTTCACAGGACGCGCTCTGTTCGGTGCGCTGGTCGGCGCGCCCCTGGTGCTCCCCGATGTCGTGACGGCGCTGGCGATGCTGCTGCTCTTCGTCACGTTGGAATCGGCCATCGGCTGGCCCGCAGGGCGCGGCGCCCTGACGGTGCTGCTGGCGCATGCGACGCTCGGTGCGGCCTATGTCGCGGTGGTGGTACAGGCGCGCCTCGCGGGTGGCACGCGCGTGCTGGAGGAAGCCGCGATGGATCTCGGCGCCGGCCCCTTTACCGCCTTCCGTACGGTCACGCTTCCGCTCATGGCCCCCGCGCTCGTCGCGGGCTGGCTGCTCGCCTTCACCCTCTCCTTCGACGACCTGGTCCTCGCGAGCTTCGTCTCCGGCCCTTCCGGGACCACGCTGCCGGTTCTGGTCTTCTCGGCCCTTCGCCTCGGCCTAACGCCCGAGATCAATGCGCTCGGCGCGGTCATCCTTGCCTTGGCGACCGTCTGCGTTGCGCTTGCCGCGCTGCTGCTGCGCGCACGATGGGTTGATGGCGGGGGGGAGGGGGGTTAGGTTTCCGCCCTCCCAATTGTCCGAACTGGCCCCATGAACATCATCGCCGACCGCCTCGACCGCATTTCCCCTTCGCTGACGATTGCGATGACCGCGAAGGCGCGCGCACTCAAGGCGGAGGGCAAGGACATCATCTCGCTGTCGGCCGGCGAGCCCGACTTCGATACCCCGCGCAACGTCAAGGACGCCGCGATCGCGGCCATAGAGCGCGGGGAGACGAAGTACACCGACGTCGCAGGCACGCCTGAGCTGCGCCGCGCCGTCTGCGCCAAGTTCAAGCGCGACAACAACCTCGACTACAAGCCCGAGGAAATCCTGGTCGCGACCGGCGGCAAGCAGGTGATCTTCGATGCGCTGCTCGCCACCATCAACCCTGGCGACGAGGCGATCATCCCCGCCCCCTGCTGGGTGAGCTACCCCGACATCGTGAGCCTCGCCGAGGGCGTGCCCGTGATCGTGCCCTGCGGCCAGAACCAGGGCTTCCGCATGACCGGCGAGCAGCTCGAAGCCGCGATCACATCCAAGACCAAGTGGCTGATCCTGAACAACCCCTGCAATCCCACCGGCGCCGCCTATAGCTGGGAAGAACTCAAGTCCCTGGCAGACGTGCTGATGAAGCACCCCGACGTCTGGATCTTCAGCGACGACATCTACGAAAAGCTGATCTACGACGGCCGCAAGATGCCCACCATCGTCGAGGTGGAGCCGCGCCTGAAAGATCGCACCGTCACGATGAACGGCTGCTCCAAGGCCTATGCCATGACGGGCTGGCGCATCGGCTTCGCCGGCGCGCCGCTGAAGCTCATCAAGGCGATGGACAAGCTGCAGAGCCAGTCCACCTCCAACACCTCCTCCGTGTCCCAGGCGGCGGCGGTCGAGGCGCTGAACGGCCCGCAGGAGAGCATCGAGGCGATGCGCGTGGTTTATGAGCGCCGCCGCGACCTGGTCGTCGGCATGCTCAACGACGCGAAGGGCCTGCGCTGCCACCGCCCCGAGGGCGCCTTCTACGTCTTCCCCGACGTGCATGGATGCCTGGGCAAGACCACCGCCGGCGGACGCAAGATCGACAGCTGCGAAGACTTCGTGCTTGCGCTGCTGGAGGAACAGGGCGTGGCCGCGGTGCACGGCGCCGCCTTCATGTTCCCCGGCCATTTCCGCATCAGCTACGCCACCGACGACGCCTCGCTCAAGGAAGCCTGCACGCGCATCCAGGCCTTCTGCGCCGGGCTGACCTGATCTGAGCGACGCGGGCCTTACTCTTCGCCCGGCGGTCGAGGCCGACTTCGAGGCGCTGCTCGACCTCAGCATCCGGGTACTGCATCCGGATATCGAGAGGCTGGGCCGCTTCGACCCGAACCGTCGCCGGATAAGGCTGCGGGCAGCCTTCGACCCGGGCGTGTTCCAGGTGGCGGAGCAGGCGGGCCAGCGCATGGGATGCATCGCGGCGGCCGTGCAGGGCGACCACATCGCACTGCACAGCTTCTACCTGGAGCCGGAGTTCCAGGGGCGAGGCTTTGGCGGGCGCATACTCGCCATCGTGCTGGCGGGGTTGCCGCCCTTGCCGGTGCGCATCGAGGTGCTGCGCGGCAGCCGCGCGCGGCGCTTTTGGGAAGGCCAGGGCTTCCGCTTCGTGGAGGCCCAGGATTTCGACGATCTGATGGAGCGGCAGGCCCAGCCCGCCGCCGCCGCGGCCGGGGAATAGGCCCCGCGCCACCTTTGAGGATGCCTCTGTGATGCCCGCGCTCGCCGAACGCCTGAAGCAGTTCTCCGTCTCCGCCTCGGTCGTGATGGCCAGCAAGGCGCGCGAGCTTGCGGCGAAGGGCATCAAGGTGGTGAGCATGACCACCGGAGAGCCGGATTTCGCCACGCCCGCGAACGCCATCGCCGCCGCCCATGCCGCCGCCCTCGCGGGCGAGACGAAGTATCCGCCACAGGACGGCACCAGGCGCCTGAAGGAGGCGGTGCAGCGCAAGTTCCGCCGCGACAACGGCCTCGACTATGCGCTCGACGAGATCATGATCACGAACGGCGGCAAACAGTCGATCTTCAATGCCTTTATGGCGACCATCGACCCCGGCGACGAGGTGGTGATCCCGACCCCATACTGGAGCTCCTATTCCGAGATGGCTAAGGTGGCGCAAGGCGTGCCGGTCTTCGTCAGCTGCCCGCAGAACCACGGCTTCAAGATCCGTCCCGAAGATCTGGAAGCGGCAATCACCCCACGCACGAAGTGGGTGATGCTGAACTTCCCCAACAACCCCACGGGTGCAGCCTGCTCGCGCGCGGAGATGGCAGAGATTGCCGCGGTGCTGATGCGCCACCCGCATGTCTGGGTGATGACCGACGACATGTACGAACACCTCGTCTATGACGGCTTCGAATTCTGCACGATCGCGTCGGTGGAACCGGGCCTGAAGGACCGCACGCTGACAGTCAACGGCGCGTCCAAGACCTATGCGATGACCGGCTGGCGCATCGGCTTCTGCGGCGGCCCCAAGGCTCTGATCAAGGCGATGGTGAACATGCAGGGCCAGACCACGGCAGGCGTGTCCACCATCGGCCAGGCGGCTGCGGCGGCGGCCCTCGACGGCCCGCAGGACGGCGTTGCCGAGCGTGCCGCGATCTACCGCGAGCGCCGCGACCTGATGGTGGACATGCTCAATGCCGCCCCGGGCATCCAGTGCCACAAGCCAGAAGGCGCCTTCTACGTCTTCCCGAACATCGGCGGCTGCATCGGGCGGACCAGCGAAGGGGGTCGCCTGATCTCGACGGACGGTGATTTCGCCCTCGCACTGCTTGAGGAAAAATACGTCGCGGTTGTACAGGGCGCCGCCTATGGCATGAGCCCCTATATCCGCCTGTCCTACGCCAGCACGACCGAGCATGTGCGCGAAGGCTGCGCCCGAATCCAGGAATTCTGCCGGGCGCTTCGGTGAGCCCAGCGATTCGCCCCGGACGTGATCCGGATGCAGGCGCGATCATCCGACTGATCGGCGACTGCTGGGCGGAATACCCCGGCTGCCTGATGGATGTGGACGGCGAACTGCCGGAGCTGCGCGCGCTTGCCAGTTGGTTTGCTGCCGCCGGCGGCGCGCTGTGGGTCGCCGAGGATGATGTCGGCATTCACGGCATGGTCGCCACGCGGCCGGTTCCTTCGGCCGATGCCTGGGAGATCTGCCGCCTCTATGTCGCGAAGCCCGCCCGCAGCACCGGCCTCGCCCTTGCGCTGCTCGACCTCGCCGAGGGCCACGCGCGTGCCGCGGGTACCAAGGCGCTGGTGCTCTGGACCGATACGCGATTCCTGCGCGCGCATGCCTTCTACGAGAAGCGCGGGTACTTGCGGCAAGGGCCGATCCGGGTGTTGGACGACATCTCAAACTCGCTGGAGTTCCGCTACGCGAAGCCGGCATGCGGCCTGGTCGCGCAGACGCTCGACCCGGCCGCCGCCGCGAGTGCGGAACGCAGCCTCGCGCGGCTGCTCCGCGCAACAGGGGCTGGCGGGAATATGCAGGGCATCGCCGCGCTGGTCGCGCAAGGGCTGCGGGTGCTGGTGGTGGCGTGGTCGGATGGCGAGATCCTGGGCGCCGTTCAGCTCGGCCTTGCTGAGCCCGGGGCGCCGCCGCATCGTGCCGCCATGACCTCCCTGCTGCTCGCCCCCGATTGCGACCGCGCCCGGGTCGCGCGCGCGCTGCTAGGCCAGGCCGAGGCGGCGGTGGCCGCTCGCGGCAAGGCCCTGATCACCGCCGAGTGGCAGGCGGATGATGCGGTGGCGGGCACCTTTGTTGAACAGGGCTGGCATCCGGCGGGCCGCATTCCCAGCGGGCTTGCCGGAGTAGGCGGCGCGATCGTGGACAGCATCATCTTCTGCAAGGCGCTGGCATCGGACAGCGTCGCGCTGGAGGCACCCCGTGTCGGACGATAGCGACCGCACGATGATGCGCCGGGCGCCGGCGCACGATGACTCCGGCACGGAGTCCATGCTGCACATGCTCGTCATTGAGGCCCCAGGCGAGACGCCGCGCCGCGTCGCGCTGGGGGAAAGCGCGCTTCGAGTGGGCCGCGTGGCCAGCAACGACATCGTGCTGCCGTCGGCAGAAATTTCGCGCGCGCATTGCAGCTTCGCGCTGGTGGGTGGCGACGCGATCGTCACCGACCTCGGCTCCACCAATGGCTGCTACTTCAACGGCGAGCGGGTGATGGGCAGCCTGGCACTGGGTCCGGGCAGCCGGCTACGGGTCGGTCCCTACGCCATCACCCACCTGCACGGACCCCGCGCCCAGCTGGAGCGGGGTGACGAGCTGGAGCGCGAGCTCGCGAAGGCCGGGCGTTACGTCCTCTCGCTGCTGCCGGCGCCTATCTCCGATGGACCTGTCCGTGTCGATTGGCGCTTCGTCCCCTGCATCGGCGTCGGCGGTGACGGGTTCGGCTACCGGACCCTGCCCGATAGCCGCTTCATCGTCTGGCTGATGGATGTGGCGGGGCACGGCGCCAGTGCATCGATGCTGGCGGTGAGCGTGATGAATACGCTGCGCGAGGGCAGCCCCGCCGGGGCCGACCCTGGCAGCCCCTCCGCCGTGCTCGCCGGGCTGAACGCCGCCTTTCAGATGGAGCGCCATGGCGGGCTGTACTTCACCATCTGGTACGCGGTCTACGACCCCGCTGCGCGCC
>JAZKFA010000068.1:9351-23472 GCA_040386655.1 Pseudomonadota bacterium
CGCCGCCTTCGCTTCGCCTCCGCCGGGCAGCATGCCGGCTTTCTGGGTTTGCCCGGACAGGCGCCGGCGCCACTCTACACACGCAATCCGGGCATTGGCCTGGTCGCCACTGGCCGCGTCTTCGCCGATGCCGAGACATCCGTTCCCCCGGGTGCGCGCCTGACGCTGTTCAGCGACGGCGCCTTCGAAGTGCAGGCGCGCGACGGCACGCAGCGGACGCTGCGCGACTTCCTACCGCATCTGGAGGCGCCGCCGGTGCCCGGTCTGTCCGAACCAGACAGGTTGCTGGCGGCTATCCATGACAGTACTCGCCCTGGACCTTTGGAAGACGATGTCGCTATTCTGTCTCTCGACTTCCCCTAAAGTCGACGACAGGTCCCAGCTGTTATCATTCGACTGAGGATCAGAGCATGGAATTTCAGGTTCATGAGATCGCCCCCGGGCTGACGCAGGTCGTGCTGACCGGGCGTCTGGACGCGGTCGGCGCCGAGACACTGGACCTGCCCTTCACCTCCGTCATCGGCCAGATCACCCGCAACGTGATCCTCGACCTGTCCGCCGTTCCCTTCGTTGGATCGCTCGGCATCCGTGTGCTGATCTCCGGAGCGCGCGCGCTCCAGCGCCGCGGCTTCCGCATGGCGATCTACGGTGTCGCCCCGGCCGTAGCCGAGGTGTTCGAGATCGTCGCACTCGACGACCTGATCCCACTCGCGCCCGACATGGCCGCGGCGCGTGCCCTCGTGAGTGCCTGATGGAGACTGTCGTGTCCTTCGAACTCAAGGTCCCGGGTGATTCCGAAGCGATCGTCGCGGCGGAGGCCAAGCTGCAGGCTCACCTCGAGGAGGCCGGGGTGCCGGGTATGGTCATCTCCCGCGCCGTTCTCACGCTCGAGGAGGTGGTCCTCAACGCTTGCCGCCACGGGGGCGCTGCCGAAGTCTCGGTCAACCTCGAGGTCGAGGACCGCGGCTGCCGCCTGATCTTCGAGGATGCGGGCACGCCGTTCGATCCGCTGTCCGGCCAATTCCTGGATGGCGCTCCTGTCCGGCCGGATCCTGAGGATGGCGGGCGCGGCCTGCTGCTGATCAGGCGTTCCGCGACGCGCTCACACTACGAACATGTCCACGGCCGCAACCGCCTCGTCCTCGAATTCCAGGACTGAGGGCGACGCGCTAATCGGTCCGCAGAAATCCGTCCAAGGCATCCAGCACCGCCCCGGGCGCTTCCTCCGCCAGGTAGTGGCCGGAGGGAACCGGGCCGCCATTGACTTCGCCACTGGCATAGTCCCGCCAAAGTGCCAATGGATCGTACCAGGCGCCGATCTTGCCCTTCGCACCCCACAGCACGCGCAGCGGCGCGCGGATGCGCAGCCCTGCGGCCCTGCTCTCCCTGTCATGGACAAGGTCGATGCGGGCAGCGGCCCTGTAATCCTCGCAGATCGCCTCGATGGTGCCTGGCAGGTGCAGCGCGGCCAGGTAGTCGGCACGGGCCTCCGGGTGGAAGAAGCTGCGGTCCTTGGGCTCGCGGCTGGTGTGCAGGTCGAACCAATCCTCCACGTCGCGGCGGATCATGCGCTCGGGCAGCGGGTGCGGCTGGGCCAGGAAGAACCAGTGCCAATAGCCCAGGCCGAACTCCATGTCCGCGCGCTCGAAATGCTCGAGAGTGGGCACGATGTCGAGCAGTGCGAGGCGTTCCACCGCGTCGGGGAAATCAAGCGCCATCCTGTGGGCGATCCGCGCGCCCCGGTCATGCGCCAGGACCTGGAAGCTGTGATGGCCGAGCGCGCGCATGACGCCGACCATGTCCGCGGCCATCGCGCGCTTGGAATGGGCGGCGCTATCGGCGCTGACCGGCGCCTTGTGCGAAAAGCCATACCCGGTGATGTCGGCACACACGACGCTGAAGCGTTCCGCAAGGGTTGGCGCGACGCGGTGCCACATGGCGTGGGTCTGCGGGTTGCCGTGCAGCAGCAGCAGCGGCGGGCCCGCTCCGCCGCGGCGCAGCCGGAAACCACGGCCCCCGACGGTGCAGGTCTCCAGCGTGAATCCGGGAAAGAAGCTCATGCCTCACGCTCCTCCATGTGGCCCGGTTGACCCGGCCGGCGTCGCGCGCAAGCTTGCGCCGACAATCCTTGGGAGGAAACCGATGTCCGACGATGAAGCCCTGTTCGACAAGGGCATGCCGATCCGCCGCGCCGTGCTCGGCGCCGAGTATGTCGATGCCTCGATGGCCAAGGCCGACGAGTTCATGATGTCGTTCCAACGCGCGACGACCGCCTGGGCCTGGGGCTGGGCCTGGGGCGACCCGACGCTGGACCGCAAGACGCGCTCCATGCTGAACCTCGCGATGCTGACCGCGCTCGGCCGCACGCCGGAAATCAAGCTGCACGTGAAGGGCGCGCTGAACAACGGCCTCACGGTCGAGGAGATCAAGGCGACGCTGCTGCACGCGACCGCCTATTGCGGCATCCCCGCCGGCCTCGACGCCTTCAAGGCCGCCCATGAGGTTCTGATCGCCGAAGGCGCGCTGCCGAAGAAGGCCTGAGCCTGCGCCAGGGGGCACGCGCCCCCGGCGTTTTTCTGTCTGGAAAGGGCGTTCGCATGATCGGCTTCATCGGCATCGGCAATATGGGGTGGCCGATGGCCGCCAACCTGGTGCGCGCCGGCCACGAGGTGACGGTGTGCGACGCGGTGCCCGGCCGCGCCGACAAATTCGTGGCCGAGGTCGGTGGCATGGCCGCGGATGGCCCCGCGGCGGCCGCGCGCGGCGCCGAGTTCGTTATCACCATCCTGCCGACCAGCAAGCAGGTCGCCGAGGTCGCAGCCCTCATCGCGCCGGAGCTTTCCGCCGGCAGCGTGCTGATCGATATGACCTCCGGCGCACCTGGCCGCACGCGCGAGATCGCGGCCAACCTCGCGCCACGCGAGGTGGCGGTGGTGGACTGCCCCGTCTCTGGCGGCGTCCCGCGCGCGAAGACCGGTGAACTCGCGATCATGGCCGGCGGCGATGCGGCCGTGCTCGACCGCGTGGAACCGGTGCTGCGCGCCATGGGAACCTCCATCCACCGTTGCGGCGGCGTGGGTGCGGGTCAGGCGATGAAGGCGCTCAACAATCTCGTCAGCGCGGGCGGCTTCCTCATGGGCATCGAGGCGCTGCTGATCGGACAGCGCTTCGGCCTTGATCCCGCGCTGATGGTCGATGTGCTGAACGCCTCCACCGGCATGACCAATTCCAGCCAGAAGAAGTTCAAGCAGTTCGTCCTGTCCCGCCGCTTCGATTCCGGCTTTGGGCTGGACCTGATGGTGAAGGACCTCACCATAGCGCTCGAGATCGGCCGTGAGACGGCGACGCCCACGCCCCTCTCGGCCCTCTGCCGCGAACTCTCGGCCAGCGCCGCGGCACTGCTTGGACCCGGGCAGGACCACACCGCGCTGGCGCAGCTATCGGAGAAGCTGGCGGGCGAGGCGCTCGGCGGCGGCAACCGGGCTGGCGAGGGCTGAACCATGCTTTGGGAGGTCCTCGCACTGCGCTATGCGCACCATGATCGCCGCGCGCAGGACAACTTCGTCATGCCGGTGCCCGATGCGCATGATGCGATGCCGATGGACTACTTCGTCTGGCTGCTGCGGTCGCCTGATGGCCGCACCATCGTCGTCGACAGCGGCTTCGACGAGGTGGTGGCGGCGCGCCGCGGGCGCAAAATCCTCAAGCCGGTGGGGGCATGCCTGCGGGCCGCGGGCGTCGATCCCTCCGCCGTCGAACAGGTCGTTATCACCCACCTGCACTACGACCATGCCGGCAATCTCGACCTGTTCCCGGACGCCACGTTCCACCTCCAGGAACGCGAGATGGCCTTCGCCACGGGCCGGCACATGTGCTTCCACTGCCTGCGCCACCCCTTCGAGGTCGAGGATGTGGTCCGCATGGTCCGCGCCCTCTACGCGGAGCGCGTCTGCTTCCATGACGGCGATGCGGAGATCGCGCCGGGCGTGACGCTGCACCGCGTGGGTGGCCATTCTGACGGGTTGCAGATGGTGCGAGTCGCGACCGCGCGGGGCCCCGTCGTGCTCGCCTCCGACGCCAGCCACTACTACGCGAACATGGAGCGTGGGAATCCCTTCCCGATCGTCTTCGACCTGGGTGCCATGGCGGCGGGGTGGAAGCGCGCCCTGGCGCTGGCCGAGGGAGATGCAAGCCGCGTCATCCCGGGCCATGACCCGATGGTGCGCAACCGATTCCCGGCTCTCGAAGGCTCGGCGGGTGAGATCATCGCGGTCCATCTGCCGCCCATTGCCTGAACGCGGCGCGGGTTCAGGGCAGCAGCATGAAGCCCGTGAGAGCCAGTCCGGCTACGCCGCACAGCATGGACAGGCCCGGCCAGAAGGGCCGCGGCCCCAGCCGCGCCAAGAAGGCGTTGAACGCCAGCGACCCGATCACACCCGACAGCGGCTGCGACCAGTGCAGCCTGAGCGCACCCCAGATGATCAGCGCGAGCCACGCCGCGAAGCATAGCTTGCCGATCAGGCGCCAGGCGCTGTCCGCCACCTCCGATGCCGGGCGCAGCTCCGGTGCATCGGATTTTGACTGGATGAAGGCCGCGCCGGACAGCAGCAGCATGGCGAAGAAATAGTAGGACATCACCCTTGGCGCGTAGTCGGATACTCCGGCCCGCGTCAAGCTGCCGGGGATGGACCGCCCGCCGCCGCGCCCTATAAGCGCGCAATGACCCGCCCCGCCGCCATCCTCCAGCTGTTGCCGGCCCTCGTCACCGGCGGGGTCGAGCGCGGCACGCTGGAGATCGCGGAGGCGCAGGTCGCGGCGGGGTTCCGCGCCTTTGTGGCGTCGGCCGGCGGTCCGCTCGTGGCACCCCTGGAAAAGCTCGGCGCGCATCACGTGGCGCTGCCGCTGGGCAGCAAGGCGCCCTGGGCGATGTGGCGCAACGCGGCGGCGCTGGCGGCGCTGGTGCGGGCGGAGGGCGTCGGCATCATCCACGCGCGCTCCCGCGCGCCGGCCTGGGCGGGGCTGATCGCGGCGCGGCGGACCGGCGCGCACTTCGTGACCACCTATCACGGCAGCTACAACGAGAATTTTTGGGGCAAGCGGCTGTACAATTCCGTCATGGCGCGCGGTGACCGTGTGATCGCCATCAGCCGCCATATCGAGGCGCTGATCCTCGCGCGCCACGCGGTCGACCCGGCGCGACTACGGGTGATCCCCCGCGGCGTTGACCCGCGCGTCTTCGACCCCGCCGCGGTGAGCGCGGAGGCGATAGCGGCGCTGCGCTCCCGATGGAGGATCGATCCGGGCCGGCAGGTCATCCTGCTGCCCGGCCGCATCACGCGGTGGAAAGGGCAGGGGGTTCTCGTGCAGGCCATGGCGAAGCTGCCGGGCGATGCGGTCGCGCTGCTGGTCGGTGATCGCGAGGCCAAGCACGGGTACGCGGCCACGCTGGAAGCAGAGATCGCAGCCGCGGGCCTGAACGATCGTGTCCGCCTGGTCGGCCACGCCACCGACATGGCCAGTGCGCTGATGCTGGCCGATGTCGTCGTGCACGCATCCATCGAGGCCGAGGCCTTCGGCCGCACCGTAATCGAGGCCCAGGCCATGGCGCGGCCCGTGGTGGCGGCGGACCTCGGCGGCCCGCGAGAGACGGTGAAGGAAGGCGTGACCGGCTGGCGGGTGCCACCAGGCGATGCGAATGCGCTAGCCCGAGCGCTGGCCAGCGTGCTCGCGATGTCAGCAAGCGAGCGTGCCGCGATCGGCGCTGCCGCGCGCCAGGCGGTGCTCGCGCACTACAGCACTCAGGCAATGCAGGCAGCGACCGTCGCGGTCTATCGGGAATTGCTGTGAGCGCGGCGAACATCCTGGTCATCAAGCTCGCCGCGCTGGGCGATTTCGCGCAGGCTTTCGGGCCCTTCGCGGCGATCCGCGTGCATCATCCGGACGCGCGGATCACGCTGCTGACGACGCCGCCCTACGCCTCGCTGGCGCGTCGCGCCCCGTGGTTCGATGTGGTGTGGGAGGATGGTCGGCCGGCGTCTCGCGACCTGCTCGGGCTCCTGCGCCTCGCGCGGCGCCTGCGGGCGGCACGTTTCGACCGCGTCTATGATTTGCAGACCTCCTCCCGCTCCTCCCGCTACCGGCTGTTCGTGGGCGGTCGGGCCGAGTGGTCCGGCATTGCCCGCGGCGCTTCCCACCCGCATGCGAATCCGCGTCGGGACTTCATGCACACCGTGGAGCGCCAGCGCGAGCAGCTGCGCATGGCCGGCATCACTGAATTCCCCGCTCCGGATCTCGGCTGGCTCGGTGCAGACCTCACGGCGCTGGCCCTGCCTGAGCGTTTTGCCCTTCTGGTCCCAGGTGCCGCGCCAACGCGGCCGGGGAAGCGTTGGCCGGTCGAGCGCTTCGCTGCGCTGGCCGCTGATCTGGACCTCCCCGCGCTTGTCCTGGGCGGGAAGGGCGAGGCAGCACTTGCGGCGACGATCCTCGCTGCCGCCCCGTCAGCGCGCGACCTCACCGGCCGGACCAGTTTCGCTGACATCGCGGCCCTTGCACGGCGCGCCGCCTTTGCCATCGGCAACGATACCGGGCCGATGCATCTCATCGCGGCCTGCGGTTGCCGCAGCCTGACCCTTTTCGGCGATGATAGTGATCCCGCCCTGTGTGCCCCGCGCGGTGAGGCGGTGGCCACCCTGCGGCACAGCCCGTTAAGCACCTTGCCTGTGTCGGAGGTTGAAGCCGCGCTGGCCGCTCTCCTGCCTTGACGCGCGCCGGGGCGGATGCCCATGGTCCGCCCCCCAAGCCACCCGGAGCCTTTCGCCCAATGCCCGCGATCACCTTGCCCGACGGAACCGTGCGCGCCTTCGATGGGCCGGTGACCGGCGCCGAGGTCGCGGCCGCCATCGGGCCGGGCCTCGCCAAGGCCGCGCTCGCGATGTCGGTCGACGGCAAGCTGATCGACCTCACGACCCGCATCGAGGGCGATGCCTCCCTGCGCTTCATCACGCGGCGCGACCCCGAGGCACTGGAGCTGATCCGCCACGACACCGCCCATGTGCTGGCCGAGGCCGTCCAGGCCCTGTACCCCGGCACCCAGGTGACGATCGGCCCGGCCATCGAGAACGGCTTCTACTACGACTTCGCGCGCAACGACCCGTTCACGCCCGAGGATTTTGCCGCCATCGAGGCGAAGATGCGCGAGATCATCGCGCGCAACGCCCCCTTCATGCGCAGCGTCGTTAGCCGCGAGGACGCGATCGCGTTGTTCCGCTCGAAGGGCGAAGCCTACAAGGTCGAGCTGATCGAGAGCCTGCCATCCGACCAGGAGATCAGTCTCTACAGCCAGGGCGACTGGATCGATCTCTGCCGCGGCCCGCACATGCGCGGCACTGGCGATATCGGCACCGCCTTCAAGCTGCAGAAGGTCGCTGGCGCCTATTGGCGGGGCGACCACCGCAACGCGATGCTCAGCCGCATCTACGGCACCGCCTGGCGCGACCAGAAGGAGCTCGACGCCTACCTGCTCCAGATCGAGGAGGCGGAGAAGCGCGACCATCGCCGCATCGGCAAGGAGATGGGCCTGTTCCATCTGCAGGAGGAAGCGGTCGGCAGCGTGTTCTGGCACCCGAAGGGCTGGATGCTCTACCGCACGGTCGAGGCCTACATGCGCCGCCGCCTGGACGCGACGGAGTACCAGGAGGTGAAGACGCCGCAGCTGGTGGACCGCAAGCTGTGGGAAGAATCCGGCCACTGGGAAAAGTTCCGCGAGCACATGTTCACGGCCCATGTCGAGGATGAGGATGAGCGCCATCGCGTCCTCGCGCTGAAGCCCATGAACTGCCCCTGCCACGTGCAGATCTTCAACCAGGGCCTGCGCAGCTACCGCGAGCTGCCGCTGCGCATGGCCGAATTCGGCGCCTGCCACCGCTATGAGCCATCGGGGGCTCTGCACGGCATCATGCGCGTGCGCGCCTTCACCCAGGATGACGCGCACATTTTCTGCACCGAGGCGCAGATCGCCGATGAGACGGTGCGCTTCGTGGCCCTGCTCTCCTCGATCTACCGCGATTTCGGCTTTACCGAGTTCCGTGTGAAATTCTCCGACCGCCCCGCAAAGCGCGCCGGCACGGACGCAACCTGGGACCAGGCCGAGGGGGCGCTGAAGGAAGCCTGCCGCATCGCTGGGGTCGACTACGTGCTGAATCCGGGGGAGGGCGCCTTCTATGGCCCGAAGCTGGAATTCGTCCTGCGCGACGCGATCGGACGCGATTGGCAATGCGGCACCCTGCAGGTCGATTTCGTCCTGCCCGAGCGCCTGGACGCCGAATACACCGCCGAGGATGGCGTCCGTCGCCGCCCGGTCATGCTCCACCGCGCGATCCTGGGCTCCTTCGAGCGGTTCCTTGGCATCCTCATCGAGGAGCATGCCGGCCGCTTTCCGCTCTGGCTCGCCCCTGTGCAGGTCGTGGTCGCGACCATCGTGGACGACGCCGCCCCCTTCGCGATCGAGGCCGCGGCCGCGCTACGGGCGGCCGGCATCCGCGTCGCCCTGGACATCCGCAACGAGAAGATCAACCGAAAGGTGCCCGAGCATATCGATCAGCGCGTGCCCATCCTGGCGGTTGTCGGACGGCGGGAGGCAGAGGAGCGCTCCCTGGTGCTCCGCCGCCTTCCAGGCCGGGAGCAGGACACCCTGCCGCTCGCCGAGGCGGTCGCGAGGCTTGTCTCGGAGGGTACGCCTCCCGATCTTCAGGTTGCGGACCGACCCCTTTCGGCCGCATAAGCTGAAAATTCTAGAAACAAACACAGGAGGTCCACGATCTCACGCGCTCCGCTTCCCGCTGCCCAGCAGATGCCCTCCCGGGATGGCCCCCGGGTCAACGAAGAAATCCGCGTCCCGCAAGTGCGCCTGATCGATCAGGACGGCGAGATGCAAGGGGTGATGACCGCCCGCGAGGCGCTTGTGCGCGCCTATGATGTGGGCCTGGACCTGCTCGAGATTTCGCCCAACGCCGTGCCGCCCGTCTGCAAGATCCTCGACTATGGCAAGTACAAGTACGAGCAGCAGAAAAAGGCCAACGAGGCCCGGAAGAAGCAAAAGGTCGTCGAGATCAAGGAAATCAAGGTCCGTCCGAACATCGACGACCATGACTACGACACGAAGATGAAGCAGATGAAGGGCTTCATCGAGGATGGCGACAAGGTGAAGGTCACGCTGCGCTTCCGCGGTCGCGAGATGGCGCACCAGGAGCTCGGCGTGAAGGTGCTTGAGCGCATCCGCACCGACCTCGGCGAGATGATCAAGGTCGAGTCCATGCCGCGGCTAGAGAACCGGCAGATGGTGATGGTGCTCGCGCCCAAGTAGCCCAGGCGCGGGCGCCGCGCCTCTGACTTGACGCGCCTGAGGGCGGCGCGTATCTCCCCGCCCTCAGGGTTCAGCCCCGAAACCGGTCACCCCCGCGGGTGGCTACGCCGCTCCGCGAAGGCTCGCGCAGCGGCGCAAAATGTTTTGGGACCCCCGCAACGGATTTTGGGACCATGTTCGAGGCGCTTTCCGGCAAGCTGAGTGGGGTGTTCGACAGGCTGCGCCGCCGCGGCGCGCTGAACGAAACCGACGTGGCCGAGGCGCTGCGCGAAGTGCGCGTGGCCCTGCTGGAAGCCGATGTCGCGCTGGAGGTGGTCAAGGAACTGATCACCAAGGTCCGCGACCGCGCCATCGGGCAGGAGGTCATCCGCTCCGTCTCGCCCGCCCAGCAGGTCGTCAAGATCGTCAATGACGCGCTGGTCGAGGCGCTTGGCGGTGGCGAGGGCGACAGCGGCGCACGCGGCCTGGATCTCAACGCGCCGACACCGCTGCCCATCCTCATGGTTGGCCTCCAGGGTTCGGGCAAGACGACGACATCGGGCAAGATCGCGCTGCGGCTTCGCACCCGGGACCGCAAGAAGGTGCTGCTCGCCTCGCTTGACGTGCACCGCCCAGCTGCCCAACTGCAGCTGGAGCAGCTCGCCACGCGCGCCGAGGTGACCTCGCTTCCGATCATCGCGGGACAGTCGCCGCTTGAGATCGCGATGCGGGCGATGGATGTCGGGCGCCGCGAACTCTACGACATCGTTATCCTCGACACCGCCGGCCGGCTCGCGATCGATGATGAGCTGATGGCCGAAGTCGCTGCCGTAAAGGCCGCGACCAAGCCGCACGAGACGCTGCTGGTGGTCGATGCCATGACCGGCCAGGACGCGGTCAACACCGCCCGTGCCTTCCAAGACAAGGTGGGCGTCACCGGCATCGTCATGACGCGCGTCGACGGTGATGCCCGCGGCGGTGCGGCGCTGTCCATGCGCGCCGTCACCGGCGCACCCATCAAGCTGCTGGGCGCGGGCGAGAAGCTCGACGCGCTTGAGGATTTTCACCCCGACCGCATCGCATCCCGCATCCTTGGCATGGGCGACATCGTCTCCCTCGTCGAGAAGGCGTCCGAGACGATCGACCAGGCGGAGGCGGAGAAGCTCGCCGCCAAGATGCAGAAGGGCCAGTTCGACCTGGCCGACTACGCCAAGCAGCTTCAGCAGATCGGCAAGATGGGCTCGCTTTCGGGCATCCTCGGCATGCTGCCGGGCGTGGGCAAGCTCAAGGCCCAGATGGCCGACGCTAACCTGGACACCAAGATCCTGACGCGCCAGGCGGCTATCATCGGCTCCATGACGCCGAAGGAACGCCGCACGCCGGATATCATCAAGGCATCGCGCAAGAAGCGCATCGCCGCGGGGTCCGGTGTGACGGTGCAGGAGGTGAACCGCCTCCTGAAGCAGTTCGACGACATGTCCGCGATGATGAAGCGGATGAGCAAGCTCGGTCAGAAGGGAATGATGCGCGGCGGTCTCGCCGGGCTCTTGCCCCCTGGCCTCAAGGGCGGCGGTCGCCCCTTTTGAACGTAGAGGATTGAGAGAACCGACATGGCTTTGAAGATCAGGCTTGCCCGCGCCGGCGCGAAGAAGCGTCCCTATTACCACATCGTGGTGGCCGACAGCCGCAGCCCGCGCGATGGCCGGTTCATCGAAAAGGTGGGCAGCTACGACCCGATGCTGCCCTCCGATCACGCGGACCGCATCCGCCTGCTCGCGGACCGGATCATGCATTGGCTGAGCCAGGGCGCGGTCGCGACCGATCGCGTGGCAAAATTCCTGGGCAAGGCCGAGCTCGCGCCGATGCCCGTCTATCGCGAGCAGCCCAAGCAGTCCGCGCCGAAGAAGAAGGCGCAGGAACGCGCCGCGGCCGCCGCGGCCGGCTGACATAAGTGACCGCGCAGCGCATCCTCGTGGGTGAGATCGGCAGGCCGCACGGTGTGCGAGGCCTGGTGAAGCTGCGCGTCTTTCTGACCGATCCGGCGAGCATTTCCACCCTTGGCGTGCTGACCGACGCGGCCGGCGTGCAGCGCGTCACGATGACGCTCAAGGCCGAGGGCCTGGCGCAGATCGATGGCGTCAATGACCGCGACGCCGCCGCTCGCCTGACCGGCACTCGGTTGTATGTCGAACGCGCGCAGCTGCCGGCGACGGACGAGGATGAGTTCTACCTCGCGGACCTCGTTGGCCTCTCCGCGGTCACCGAAGCCGGCGCGCCGCTGGGTTCGGTGCGTGCCGTCGAGGAACACGGCGCGGGCGCCTACCTCGTCGTCGGCGAAGGGCGCGGAGAGCAGCTGATTCCCTTCACCCGCGCCGCAGTGCCGATGGTGGACCTCGACGCCCGCCGCCTGGTGGTGATCCCGCCGGCCGAGATCGTGGTGCCGCCGCAGGATGGCGAGGCGGCCGCCTGACCATGTGGCACGCCTCCATCCTCACCCTGTTCCCGGAGATGTTTCCAGGCCCGCTTGGCCTGTCGCTCGCCGGCAAGGCGCTAGGGCAGGGCATCTGGCGCTGCGATGCGCGTGATATCCGCGCGCATGCGACCGACCGTCACCGCAGCGTGGACGACACGCCCTGCGGCGGCGGCGCGGGGATGGTGATGCGCCCGGATGTGGTGGACGCGGCACTTGGCGCGGCGATGGCCGAAGGCGAGCCGCGGCCTGCCCTGTTCCTCACACCGCGCGGGCGCCTGCTCGATCAGGGGCTGGTGCGCGAGCTGTCCGGCGGCCCTGGCGTGGTGCTGCTGTGCGGCCGCTTTGAAGGCGTCGACCAACGAGTGATCGAGGCGCGCGGCCTGCGCGAGGTGTCGATCGGCGACTACGTGCTCTCGGGTGGCGAGGTCGCCGCACTGGCATTGCTCGACGCCTGCGTGCGGCTGCTGCCCGGCGTCATGGGTGCCGCCGAAAGCGCCGAGGAGGAGAGCCACGGCGCCGGTGGCCTGCTTGAATACCCGCATTACACACGGCCAGTGGAATGGCAGGGGCGCAGCGTGCCGCCCGTTCTGCTTTCCGGCCATCACGCCGAGGTCGCGCGCTGGCGCCGGGCCGAGGCGGAAAAGACCACCCGCGAGCGGCGGCCCGATCTGTGGGCGCGGCACGCGAGCAACGAAACATCGGCGCGGGCCATTGCCGGCCAGACCGCCGCCGCCTAAAGCATCGACGAAAGGACCTGACCATGAACCTGTTGCAGCAATTCGAGGCCGACCAGCAGGCCCGTCTCTCCGCCCTTCGCGCCACGCCGGACTTCGTCGCCGGCGACACGCTCCGCGTGATGGTGAAGGTCGTCGAGGGCGAGCGCATCCGCACCCAGGCCTATGAGGGCGTGGTCATCGCGCGGTCCAACCGCGGCGTAAACAGCAACTTCACCGTGCGGAAGCTGTCCTATGGCGAAGGCGTCGAGCGCGTCTTCCCGCTGTATTCGCCCAACGTCGCCGAGATCATCGTGGTCCGCCGCGGTAAGGTGCGGCGCGCGAAGCTGTATTACCTGCGTGGCCGCACCGGCAAGTCGGCGCGCATCCAGGAGAAGCTGGCTGGCAAGCCGACGGCCGCTGCTGCCGTTGCCGCCGCCGCACCGGTGGCCGAAGCCGGCCAGGAGTAAAGGCGCCCGGCCGCTTCCTGATCTGCGGATTCCGCGGCCAAGCCGCGCCTCCGCAAGGCGGCCAAAGGCGACTGGGTTCCGGGGGCCTTCCGTTCCCCCGGTCTTGCGTGGGAGGTGAAAATGCCAAAGACCCTGTTCGACAAGATCTGGGACGCGCATGTCGTGGACACGCTGCCCGACGGCACCGCGCTCCTCTACATCGACCTTCACCTCACCCATGAAGTGACGACGCCGCAGGCCTTTGACGGCCTGCGCGCGGCAGGCCGCGGCATTCGGCGGCCGGATGCAACACTTGGCGTCATCGACCACAACATCGCCACCGATGCGTCACGCTACACCGGCATCGTAGATCCGGAGAGCGCGCTCCAGGTCGCGACGCTCGAGAAGAACGCGGTGGAATTCGGGATGCCGCTGATCCCGCTGCTGGATGAGCGCCAGGGCATCGTGCACGTGATCGGGCCGGAGCTCGGCCGCTCGCTGCCGGGCATGACCATCGTCTGCGGTGACAGCCACACCTCCACGCATGGCGCGATGGGCGCGCTCGCCTTTGGCATCGGCACGAGCGAGGTCGAGCATGTGCTCGCGACCCAGACGCTGCTGCAGAAGCCGGCGAAGAACATGCGTGTGCAGGTTGATGGCAACCTGGCTTTCGGATGCTCGGGCAAGGACATCGTCTTGGCCGTGATCGGGAAGATCGGCACCGCGGGCGGCACCGGCCACGTCATCGAATATGCCGGCGACGCCATCCGTGCGCTCGACATGGCCGGGCGCATGACGGTCTGCAACATGACCATTGAGGGTGGTGCCCGCGCCGGCATGGTCGCTCCAGACCAGACCACGTTCGACTACATCGCGCGCACACCCGGCGCGCCGAAGGGTGAGGCCTGGAACCAGGCCCTCGCCTGGTGGCGCAGTCTGCCCACCGATCAAGGCGCGGTGTTCGACAAGGTGGTCTTGCTGGCTGCGAACGAGATCGCGCCGCAGGTCACCTGGGGCACCAGCCCGGAAGACGTCCTGCCCATCACCGGAATCGTGCCGAACCCGGCGGATACCGCCGATGAGGCGCGCCGCGCACAGCTTCAGCGCATGATCGAATACATGGGCCTGACGCCGGGCCAGCGCCTT
>JAZKFA010000069.1:0-16942 GCA_040386655.1 Pseudomonadota bacterium
GGCGGCGCGGAAGCGGTAGAAATAGGTGGCTGCGGGCGAGAGGCCGCCGAGTTCGACGTGCAGGCTGTGGCCATCCGCGGCCTGCGCCGTCTCCTCGCCGCGGCGGAGGATGCGGGCGAAGCGCGGGTCGGCGGCGACCTCCCACGTCACGGGGACGGGCGCATCGGTCCCGGTCAGGCGCGTCCACAGCACCACGGAATCCGGGCGCGGCTCGCCCGACGCGACGCCGAGGGTGAAGGGGTTCTCGCGCAGCCGGTCCTGCCCGCGCACCGGGGGTGCAAAGACCGCGAGCGCGGCCAGCGCCACCCCGCCGCGCAGCGCGCCGCGACGGCTGAGGTCGACGATGTGCCGCGAGATGCTATCCGTTGCCGCCAAGACTTGTCTGCTCCGCGTCGCGCCGGCTCACCGCCACGTTCACCTCGGCGCCGAGCAGGACAACATAGATGCTGACATAGAACCACATCAGCAAGCCGATTGCCGCACCGAGCGTGCCGTACATGCGGTCGTAATCCGCGATGGACCCGACATAGAGCGAGAAGGCGGCGGAGGCGAAGGCCCAGATCAGCGTCGCGATCGCGGCCCCGGGCACGATCCGCCGCCAGCGCTGCCCGCCGCCGGCGGGCCCCACGCGATACAGCATGACGACGCCGAGGAAGACGAAGGCCAGGGTGAGGCCCAGCGACGCTGCCTGCCAGTAGAGCGCATCCAGCGGCGGGACGCCGAGGAAGGCGAGTGCCGGCGGCATCAGCACCAGCAGCGCGATGGCGGTCGCGGCCACCAGCATCGCCGCCAGGGTCAGGCCGAGCGAGAGCACGTGGAAGTAGATGAAGCCGCGCTGGTCGGTCGTACTCCAGGCCATGTTCAGGGCGGCGAGCATGGCGCGGATGCCGGCCGCGGCACTCCAGAGCGCGATGCTGCCGCTGACCACGGCTCCCCAGCCCAGGCCGCGCCGCTCGGCCGCGACCAGGTCGTGCAGCCGCGTGGCGATGAGTTCGAAGGTCTCCTCCGGAAGCAGCCGGCGCAATATCTCGATCTGCGGCTCAAGCGTGCGCACGTCGAGCAGCGTGCCGTAGAGCGAGACCACCAGCGACAGGGCGGGAAACAGCGCCAGCATGGCGTAGAAGGCGCAGCCCGCGGCGGTGAGCGAGATGCGGTCCGACGCCGCGGCGTCCCACACCTGGCGCGCCAGGCTGTGTTGATGGGGCAGGGCTGGCGCGGCATCCATCGGGTACGGCCTCTACGCGGCAGGGGCGGAGCGTGCATCATGCACGTCTCCGCCCCGCCGGTTAGTCCCGGCCACCCGCGACAGGCGGGTGGCCGGAGGATTCAGTTCGTTCAGCTGCGCTGGTAGGTGTAGGCCGGGCGCTGCTGGAGCGATTCCTTGGTCGCGCCGTTCAGCACCCAGCGCTCGCGCTCGGCGTTAAAACTGAGCTCGCTCAGCGGCACCGCCACCAGGCGCGCGCCGATGCCGAGGAAGCCACCGACCGAGATCACCGCCGTGGGCGCGCCGCCCGAGGCGTTGATGATCAGGTCCTCGATCTCGCCGACCGTCTCGTTGCGCTCGTTCAGCACGTTCGCGCCGATGATGCGGCTGGCGCGGTTCGTCGGCGTGCCCGTGGTGGTCGCCCCGGCCGTGGTGCGCGGCGTGGTCGCGGGCGCCTGGGTCGTGGCGGGTGCCTGGGTGGTGGTTGCGCCCGGCGTGCCCGGCGGATTGGTCGGCGCCTGCGATGCAGCGGCGGCCGGAGCCTGGGTGCTGGTGGTTCCGGGGCGCGCGGTTGGCGTGGCGGCGGAACCGCCCGAGCTCGGCGCGGCAGGCGTCGGCATCGTCGCGGAGGGCGAGGAGGAGCCGCCGGACGGCGAGGCGCCAGACGAGGGCGAGCCGGGCGCGGCGGAGGAAGGTGGCGTCACGCTGCTGCCGGGCGCGGTCTGGCTGAAGGCCAACATCGGGGCGGTGATCATGGCGGCAACGAGCGTGGCGGGCAGGATGACGGCACGGCCACTGGGAGGAGTCTGAATGGGGGATTTCATGGACGTCTCCTATTTGCACCGGTGAAATCCGGCTGCGATCTGAAACCGCCGGTGACATGTCCGGGTTGCGGTTCTGGACGAACACGGAATGGGGAACACCCGGGTAAGCACCTGCGAACGCTGGCGCATCGTCCGGGCCGCGGGCGCGACGCGACAGATCCATGCCATGCGTGCCGGCGGGAAATGGGCGCCTTGGTGCCGCGTGCAGGTCGGGAAGAAGGCGCCTCAGCGGCGCCGGCGGGACATGAACATGCCAGCGAGCATGCCGCCGATCGAAACCGCCGGGCGCAGCAGGTTGGTTCCCAGGGCACCGGGGCCCATGGCTGCGCGCACCATCTCACGGCGGAGCATCAACGCCTCCTGCGCGACGGGATCGACGCGGGAGCGCGACAGCAGCAGGAAAACGCCTGCGAGCAGGAGGTCCGCCAGGGCCACCGCGCCGGCTGCACCCGCAGGACCCAGCGGAAGAACCAGCAGGTACCAGCCGGCGATGTGGATCATGATCAGCGCGGCGAGGCCGCAGAGCGACGCGACCGCCATCATGGCGGCGCGGCGACCAATCGCCGCGCCCTCACGCTTGAGCCGGAGCCCTTCGGCTTCCGCCGCTGCCGCAAGAAGCCGAAGGGTCCGCATGGATCAGCGGCGCATCAGCAAGGCGGTGATGTAGCCCGCCAGCGCTGCGACCGCGAGTGCGGCGATGGGGCGTTCCTGCACGGTCTCGGAGAGGCGGTTCGCCTGGTCCTTCATCGTGCTGGCGGCGTCACCGGCCACGCTCTCGGCGCGGTCCATCATGCGGTTCACGGCGGGGGAAACGCGGTCCGACATCAGCGACTCGACCTTGGCGCGCAGGGCGGCGATTTCGGCCTGGACGGAATCCTTCGCGGACTCGGCGCTACGGCGCAGGTTTTCCTCGGTCTGCGTACCGGTCGTGTTGTTCATCATGGCGCGAACTCCGTTGTCCGAATGCGTGGGTGTCCGGAACGGAACGGCTGTCAGGGCGGAAGGTTTCAGGAAGCGCGCGACAGCAGCCCGAATTTGAGCATCCAGCCAAGCCCGCGCATCACCCGCGCCTCATCGATTCCCGGGCATAGTGCGGCGATTGCGGTGCCGGATTGCGGCGCCTCCTCCAGCGCCGCGATGATGCGCCGGAACTCCTCTATCCCGGGCAGCAGGCGTCCCTGCGCGACCGCACCTTGGAGCCGGGCGATGCGCTCCACCGCAGCGATGCCCGTCCCTGGCGGCAGTTCGAAGCGGTCCCCCGGCGTGAGGCGTGCGGTCGGGTATTCGGCGAATAGCATGAAGGGGTCCTGCGCGGCGGGGTTGGCGGGGCGGCCGGGCAAGACCGGCGCGCGCACGCCGCCATGGGCGCGCATCGCGGCCAGCTCGGCGGCGAGTGCGAGGTATTGCGGCACGATGACGCGCCAGTCGAACAGGGCCGCCCCGCGTTGGCGGCCCGCCCCGCCCATGCGTCTGCGCAGGCCGGCGTCTGCCGTGAGTGCCGCAAAGGCATCGGCCAGGCGCGCGACGTCGAGCGCGGTGCTCTGCGCGACGGCGGCGCAGTAGCGGCCGAAATTGTCGATCCCGGCCTCATGCCGCAATCCCAGCTGGTCGAGCGGGCCGGCCATGGCGGTGGGCACCAGGATGCCGGTCTGACCATCTACGATGGTGTCGCGGAAACCGTCCCAGTCGCCGGCGACGACCGGCAGCCCCGCGGCCATCGCCTCGACCGGAGCGATGCCGAAGCTCTCCTGCACGTTGTCGGCGGGCAGGGTGAAGATGTCGGCAGCCGACCAGATTTCGCGCCGTACGCGCGGGTCACGCCCGTCGATCCGGTGGATGGGGAGGGCGGGGCAGAGCGTGGCCGCGCCTTCGGCGAACAGGGCGGATTGGTGGTCGGTCTCGTACCAGCCGGCGAGCAGCAGGTGCAGCCGTGGGGTGGGGGCGCGCGCCTGCGCCTCGCGCAGGGCGATGAACAGCGGCAGCGGGTTGAACTTGGACGCGTGGCTGAAGCGCGCGACGCAGAGCACCGCGACATCGCCCTCCGCGATGCCGAGCTCGGCGCGCCAGGCGGCACGGGCCTGCGGCAGCCCGGCGAAGGCGGCGGCGTCCACGCCCAGCGGCAGTACCGGCAGCTGCGGCCATTCCACCCGCGTCGCGCCGAGGCGTTCGCGCAGCCAGGAATCCTGCTCCTCCAGCACGCGCACCACCATCGCGCGCACCGCGCGGGAGGTGCAGATCACCGCATCCCAGGGCTGCACCGGGGCGGTGAGGTTGTCGGCCAGCGCGCTCATTATCCGCGTCGTCGCGCTGGTGTGGGTGATGCCGAGCAGGCTGTGGCCATCCTGGCGATGCCGCCGCCGGCGCCAGGCGAATTCCGCCAGGCCCGGGCCAGGGATGAACAGCGTGCCGGCGGCGTCGAGCAGCTTCGGCTGCTCGGCCGTGGCGGCGCGGGCCGGCAGGGCCTGGTTCAGCGCGGCGACGTGACGGACGAATGCCTCCCCATCGGCTTGCGAGGCGACCAGGCCGGTGATCTCGGCGAGGCCGCCGTGGCAGGCAAGGGCGCGGAAGAATGCCTCCCCGGCGACGCGGCGGCCGAGCGGCTGCACATCCTTCGTCGCATACCCGTCTGGGTGGTAGAACAGGCCGAAGCGCGGCGCCGCGGGCAAGGTCACGGCGGAACTCCGTGCGGAGGGGTGGGCCGTCAGGCTGCGGAGCGCGCCCCCCGCCTGTCAAACGGCGGCCCAGGTTGTCGCGCGGGGGCAATGCGGCTATCCGCGCCGGGATGGATGCCGAGACCACTTCCCAGGCTGGCCCTCGGGCTGCCCCCAATGACGGACCGCTGGCCGCCTACCGCGCCCGCATCGCGAATGGCGCACTGAACGCGGACCCCGCCCAGGCGCAGGCAGCCGAGGTGCTGCAGGATCTGTGGCGGCGCACCCGCCACTATGACCCGAAGCCCGGCCTGCCCGCCGAGGAGGGCGGGCTGCTCGCGCGCTTCTTCCGCCGCCGCGCGATGGAGGAGGCCCCGCCCGACGCACCGAACGGGCTGTACCTGGTGGGTGAGGTCGGGCGTGGCAAATCCATGCTGATGGACATGTTTTTCGCCACCGCGCAGGTGCCGCGCAAGCAGCGGCTGCACTTCCACCAGTTCATGCAGCAGTGCCACCGCCGCATCCATGCGTGGAAGAAGCAACACGGCGATGCCGCCGACCCGATCCCGCCGCTGGCCGACACCATCGCCGCCGACGGCGCGCTGCTGTGTTTCGACGAGTTTCAGGTCCACGACATCGTGGACGCGATGATCTTGGGCCGCCTGTTCGAGGCGTTGTTCCAACGCGGCACGGTGGTGGTCGCCACCTCGAACACGGCGCCGGACGATCTGTTCAAGGGCAAGCCCGGCCGCGACGCCTTCCTGCCCTTCATCGCGCTGATCAAGCGGCATATCGACGTGGTCTACCTCGACGCCGCGCGCGACTACCGGCGGGAGCGGATCCGCGGCCTGCCGACCTGGCACGCGCCGGCCGATGGGCGGGCCGAGCGTGCGCTGGACGCGGCCTTCATGGACCTGACCGGCGTCGCGCATGGCAAGCCGGACAGCCTGAGCCTGCTGGGGCGTTCCATAGCGGTGCCGCAGGCGGCGCGCGGCGTGGCGCGGTTCGACTTCGACGCGCTGTGCGGCCGCCCGCTTGGCCCGGCGGACTACCTCGCGGTGGCGACGCATTTCCACACGCTGGTGATTGACGCCATCCCGCGCCTGGGGCCGGAGAATTTCGACAAGGCGCGGCGCTTCATAACGCTCATCGACGCGTTGTACGAACACCGCTGCAAGCTGGTCGCCTCGGCCGAGGCGACGCCGGACCTGCTGTACGAACGCGGCGAGAACGCGGCGATGTTCGAACGCACGGCGTCGCGCCTGACGGAGATGCAAAGTCAGGATTACCTGGCGCTACCGCACCTGACCTAGCAAATGAGTAGGGAATTCCTGGGGCTCCGGTAATTCCTTGCCGATGCGATGTAACGACACTCCAGCCTTGCAACCCCTCACGCGATATGTCACCCGATTACGCGAGGGGGACCACCATATGCGATTCATCGTCTTGGCGCTGCTTGCCTGCAGCGTAGCCGGAGGCGCGAGTGCTGCGCCGGACCGTGGCCGAAGCCACGGCGCGAGCCAGCCTGGCCCAACCCGCGTGGCGACCGCACCGGCCGCCGCCAACACCCGCGCCGCCATCGCCCGGCAGGCCACGAGCCACCGGCCTGGCGCGCAGGCGGCCCAGCGCAGCATCAGCGTCAGCCGCGCCGCGGCGCAGCCGATCTCGCGCAACGTCCGTGGCAGCTATGGCCGGGTCACGCAGACGCGCGTCAGCTACACCAGCGCGCAGCCGCGCGCCCATTACAGCAGCGCGCAGACCCGCGGCTATCACAGCAGCGCACCGTCGCGCTACGGCCGCGCCCAGTCCGCGCGCTATGGCTATGCCGCGACGTCTGGTGGGCGCGAGGCCGCCGCCTCCTGCGTACGGGGCAGCCGTGCCGCCCGCTGCAGCGGTGGTGAGCGCCGCTTCGCCTGGCAGTCCGGCCTGCCGCAGGCCGCCGGCGTCCAGGCGGTCGCCTGCCCGTCCGGTACGGTCGAGACGCCGGCGATCGGCCACACCACCATCATGCGCTGCATGCCGATCTGACCCCTCGGGGTCCGTTCGTGCGAAATTAAGCGCCTTCTGCGAAGGTCCCTCGTCTGGCCTGCGCGTCCGTGACCCGGGCGCCTTGCCCGGCGTAGGGCCAGGGGCTAGTTAGGCGCGACCCTCTGTCGCCCTGGTTGAGGCCCTTTCAGAAGAAGGACGCGGTGATGGCCCGCAAGAAGATTGCTTTGATCGGCGCCGGCAATATCGGTGGCACGCTCGCCCATCTGATCGGCCTGAAGGAGCTGGGCGACGTCGTGATGTTCGACGTCTTCCCCGGCGTGGCCGCCGGCAAGGCGCTGGACATCATGCAGTCCGGTCCCGTCGACGGCTTCGATGCCGAAATGAAGGGCACCGGTGACTATTCCGACATCGCGGGTTCGGACGTGGTGATCGTCACCGCCGGCTTCCCGCGCATGCCGGGGATGAGCCGCGACGACCTGGTCGCCAAGAATGCCGGCGTGATCGCCACGGTGGCGGAGGGCATCAAGGCGCATTGCCCGGACGCCTTCGTCATCGTCATCACCAATCCGCTCGACGCGATGGTGTGGGTGATGCAGCAGAAGTCCGGCCTGCCGCCGGAAAAGGTCGTGGGCATGGCGGGCGTGCTGGACAGCTCCCGCTTTCGCCTGTTCCTGGCCCATGAGTTCAACGTCAGCGTCGAGGACGTGACCGCCTTCGTGCTCGGCGGCCACGGCGACACGATGGTGCCGCTCACGCGCTATTCCACCGTGGCCGGCGTGCCGGTGCCCGACCTGATCAAGATGGGCTGGTCCACGCAGGAGAAGATCGACGCCATCGTGGCGCGTACCGCCAATGGCGGCGGCGAGATCGTGAAGCTGCTTGAAAAGGGCTCCGCCTTCTACGCGCCGGCGGCGTCGGCTGTCGCCATGGCCGAGAGCTACCTCAAGGACAAGAAGCGGGTGCTGCCCTGCGCCGCCTGGCTCACCGGCCAGTACGGCATCGACGGCATGTATGTCGGCGTGCCCGTGGTGATCGGCGCCGGCGGTGTCGAGCGTATCCTGGAGGTGGAGTTCACCCCCGCCGAGGATGCCGCCTTCAAGAAATCCTGCGCCGCGGTGCAGGAATTGATCGACGCATCGAAGAAGCTGGTCGGCTGACCGGCCACGCGGCCCGGGGAGCCTCCCCATGAATACCAGGGCAAGGAGCTGCTGCGCCGCTACGGCGTCACGGTGCTCGAAGGCCATGTGGCGCATACTGCGGCCGAAGCCGAGGCGGCGGCTGCGAAGCTGCCGGGCCCCATCTATGTCGTGAAGTCCCAGATCCATGCCGGTGGCCGTGGCGCGGGGCGCTTCGCCGAGGACCCGCAGGGCAAGGGCGGCGTCCGCCTGGCCAAGTCCGTGGCCGAGGCGCGCGGAGCCGCCGACGCGATGATCGGCAAGACGCTGGTCACCAAGCAGACCGGCCCGGCAGGCAAGCTGGTGAACCACGTCTATGTCGAGGCCGGCTGCGACATCGCGCGCGAGCTGTACCTGGGCCTGCTGGTCGACCGCGAGACCGCGCGCGTCACCATCATGGCCTCGACCGAGGGCGGCATGGAGATCGAGGAGGTGGCCGAGCACCACCCCGAGAAGATCCTCAAGGTCGCGATCGACCCGGCCGCCGGCTTCTCCGGCTTTCAGGCGCGCAAGCTGGCCTTCGGCCTCGGCCTTGAGGGCAAGCAGGTCCGCAGCTTCGAGAATTTCGTCGCATCCCTCACCCGCGCCTTCCATGAGCTGGATTGCGCGATTGTCGAGATCAACCCGCTGGTGGTGACCAAGGCCGGCGACATCGTCGCCCTGGATGCCAAGGTGTCCTTCGACGACAACGCGCTGTTCCGCCACAAGGACCTCGAGGCGCTGCGCGACGATTCCGAGATGGACCCGAAGGAGCTCGACGCGGTCAACAACGACCTGAACTACGTCGCGCTCGACGGCGAGATCGGCTGCATGGTGAACGGCGCCGGGCTCGCGATGGCGACGATGGACATCATCAAGCTGTACGGTTCCTCGCCGGCGAACTTCCTCGACGTGGGCGGCACCGCGAATGCGGCGCGCGTGACCGAGGCGTTCCGGATCATCACGTCGGATTCGAACGTGAAGGCTATCCTGGTCAACATCTTCGGCGGCATCGCCAAGTGCGACATGATCGCCGAGGGCATCGTCGTGGCGTCGAAGAGCCTGAAGCTCTCGGTGCCGCTGGTGGTTCGGCTCGAGGGCACGAATGTGGAGCTCGGCAAGAAGATCCTGGCTGAGAGTGGTTTGGCGATCATCCCGGCCGACAACCTCGCCGATGCGGCCCGCAAGGTCGTCGCCGCGGTCAACGAAGCCAAGGGAGCCTGAGCCATGGCCGTTCTCGTCGACAAGAACACACGCGTCATGACCCAGGGCTTCACCGGCGCCCAGGGCACCTTCCATGCGGAGCAGGGCATCGCCTATGGCTCGACCTATGTCGGCGGCGTGACGCCGGGGAAGGGGGGCACGACGCATATCGGCTTGCCGGTGTTCAACACGGTGGCCGAGTGCGTCGCGGCCACGGGTGCGAACGCCTCGGTCATCTACGTGCCGCCGCCCTTCGCAGCGGATGCCATCCTGGAGGCGATCGACGCCAAGCTGCCGCTGATCATCTGCATCACCGAGGGCATTCCGGTGCTCGACATGGTCAGGGTGAAGCGGGCGCTGTCGGGCACGGATTCGATCCTGGTCGGGCCCAACTGCCCGGGCGTGATCACGCCGGATGCCTGCAAGATCGGCATCATGCCGGGCCACATCCATCGCCGCGGTTCGGTGGGCATCGTCTCCCGCTCCGGCACGCTGACCTATGAGGCGGTGGCGCAGACCACGGCCGCCGGCCTGGGCCAGTCCAGCTGCGTCGGCATCGGCGGTGATCCCGTGAAGGGCATCGACTTCGTTGACGTGCTGAAGTTGTTTCTGGCCGATGACGAGACCAAGTCCATCATCATGATCGGCGAGATTGGTGGCCAGGCGGAGATCCTTGGCGCGGAGTATCTGGCGCGGGAGAATTTCGGCCCCGGCAAGCCGAACAAGCCGGTGGTGGGCTTCATCGCCGGTGCCACTGCCCCTCCGGGCCGGCGCATGGGTCATGCGGGCGCGGTGATTTCGGGCGGCAAGGACACGGCGGACGCGAAGATGGACGCGATGCGCGCGGCCGGCATCCACGTCGCCGAGAGCCCGGCCGCGCTGGGTTCGACCATGGTGAAGGCCCTGGCCGGCTGATGCTTAGTGCTCCCTCGGCGGCCGGTGCCAAGGGACAAAAATAAAAGAAAGGGGTTCGGGGAAATTCTTTTCCCCGACCTTCCTGTCGGAGGTTTCTGATGGCTGGAGTGGACATCCTCGCAACGGTGATGAACGGCGCCAACGCCGCCTACCTCGCCGATCTGTACGCACGCTGGGCGGAAAACCCCGACAGCGTGGATGTGTCCTTCCAGGACCTGTTCAGCGCCTTGAACGACGAGGCACGCGCCGTTCTGACGGATGCCTCTGGTGCCTCCTGGGCGCCGCGCCCGCGCGGTGGCTTCGGCGAGGCTCCTGAGCCGAAGAAGGCGCCCGCGAAGGGTTCGGCCGAAGCCGACCCCGAGGCGACGCGCCGCGCGGTGCTCGATTCCATCCGCGCGCTGATGCTGATCCGCAGCTACCGCGTGCGCGGCCATTTGATGGCGCAGTTGGACCCGCTGGGCCTGCAGCAGATCAAGGTGCATCCGGAGCTGGATCCGCAGAGCTACGGCTTCACCGACGAGGATATGGACCGCCAGATCTTCCTCGACATGGTGCTTGGCAAGGAGAGTGCGACGCTGCGCGAGATCCTCGCGATCTGCCGCGCCAGCTATTGCGGCCCGATCGGCGTCGAGTTCATGCACATCCAGGACCCGGACCAGAAATCCTGGATCCAGCGCCGCATCGAGGGCGCGCCGTGGCTCACCGCCTTCGACACCAATGCCAAGCGCCAGATCCTGCAGCAGCTGACCGAGGCCGAGGGCTTCGAATCCTTCTGCGCGAAGAAGTACGCCACGACCAAGCGCTTTGGCCTTGAGGGCGGCGAGACCACCATCAACGCGGTGCAGACCGTGATCGAGGTCGTCGCGTCCAAGGGCGTGAAGGAAATCGCGATCGGGATGGCGCATCGCGGGCGCCTGAACACGCTGGTCAACGTGGTGAAGAAGCCCTTCACCCAGGTGTTCACGGAGTTCCGTGGGTCGTCCACCACACCTGACGACGTGCAGGGTTCGGGCGACGTGAAGTACCACCTGGGCACCTCGACCGATCTCGAGATCTCCGGGCAGATGGTGCATCTATCCTTGCAGCCGAACCCCTCTCACCTTGAGGCGGTGGACCCCGTGGTGATGGGGAAGGTGCGCGCGCGCCAGGACATGGCCGGCGATACGACGGGCCGGCGCTCCGTGATGGGCATCCTGCTGCATGGCGACGCGGCGTTTGCCGGGCAGGGCCTGGTCTATGAGACGATGGCGATGAGCCAGCTCATCGGCTACCGGACGGGCGGCACGGTCCACATCGTCACCAACAACCAGATCGGCTTCACCACCGTCCCCGCGCACGCCTATTCGGGGCTGTACTGCACGGATATCGCGAAGGCGGTGCAGGCACCGATCCTGCACGTGAACGGCGACGACCCCGAGGCAGTGGTGTTCTGCGCGCGCATGTGCGCGGAGTTCCGGATGCAGTTCGGCGCGGACATCGTGCTCGACATCGTCTGCTATCGCCGCCACGGCCATAACGAGACGGACGAGCCGGCGTTCACGCAGCCGATCATGTATGCCCGCATCCGCGAGATGCAGACCACGCGCACGCTGTATGCGGAGCGGCTGGCCAAGGAAGGCTCGGTGCCCGCCGAGGAGAGCAAGGCGATCAACGACGCCTTCTGGGCGCAGCTCGACGATGCCTTCCAGGCGGCGCAGAGCTTCAAGCCGAACAAGGCGGATTGGCTGGAAGGCCATTGGTCCGGCCTGAAGCCCGCCGGTTCCGACGCCGAGGAGAAGGACGAGCCGACGGCGATCCCGTTCGAGACGCTGCGCGAGGTTGGCGCGGCCCTGGCCCGCGTGCCGGAGGGCTTCACCGCCAACCCGAAGATCCTTCGCCAGCTGGAAGCCAAGCGCGTCGCGATCGAGACGGGCGAGGGCATCGACTGGTCCACCGGCGAGGCGCTGGCCTTCGGGACCCTGCTGCTGGACGGGCACCGCGTGCGGCTGTCGGGCGAGGATGTGCAGCGCGGCACCTTCTCCCAACGCCACGCGGTGCTGACCGACCAGGTGACACAGGCGGACTACGTGCCGCTGAACAACATCCGCGAGGGCCAGACGCGGTTCGAGGCGTTCAACTCCCTGCTGTCCGAAATGGGCGTGCTCGGCTTCGACTACGGCTATTCGCTGGCCGACCCGAACACGCTGGTGCTGTGGGAGGCGCAGTTCGGCGATTTCGCGAACGGCGCGCAGGTGATCATCGACCAGTTCATCGCCTCGGGCGAGACGAAGTGGCTGCGCATGTCCGGCCTCGTGATGCTGCTGCCGCATGGCTATGAGGGCCAGGGTCCCGAGCATTCCTCCGCGCGGTATGAGCGCTACCTGCAGCTCTGCGCCGAGCGGAACATGCGCGTGGGCAACATCACCACGCCGGCCAACTACTTCCATGCGCTGCGGCGCCAGCTGCGGGCGAACTACCGCAAGCCGCTGGTGCTGATGACGCCGAAGTCGCTGCTGCGGCACAAGCTGGCGGTCAGCAAGCTGGAGGAATTCGGCCCGGGGACCGCCTTCCGCCTGGTCCTGCCGGAAACCGATGAGCTGGTGGCACCGTCGCAGGTCAAGCGCGTCGTGCTGTGCTCGGGCAAGGTCTATTACGACCTCCTGGCGGAACGGCGCGACAAGGGCATCAAGGACGTGGCGCTGATCCGGCTGGAGCAGCTGCACCCCTTCCCGCGCATCAGCCTCGCCCGCGTGCTCACGCCCTACACCAACGCCGAGATCGTGTGGTGCCAGGAAGAGCCCGAGAACATGGGTGGGTGGAGCTTCGTTGACCGTCGGATCGAGAAGGTTCTGGGGGCGCTCGACATCAAGGCGAAGCGGCCCGTCTATGTCGGTCGCGAGGAAGCGGCGAGCCCTGCGACGGGCCTCGCTAAGGTACATGCGGCGCAGCAGGAAGCCCTGGTGCGCCAGGCACTCGGGCTGTGATGACGCGGCTCAGAAAAGGCGAATAGACAATGGCGACCGATATCCTTGTGCCCAGCCTGGGCGAGAGCGTGTCCAGTGCGACCGTCGCACGTTGGCTCAAGAAGGTTGGCGAGAGCGTCACCGCCGATGAGCCGCTGGTCGAGCTGGAGACCGACAAGGTCACCGTGGAAGTTCCCTCCCCGGCCGCCGGCGTGATCGAGAGCCTGGCCGCCCAGGAAGGGGCCGAGGTCAGCGCCGGCGCACTGCTCGGCACCATTGCGGCCGGCAAGGCTGCCGCCGGCAACGGTGCCGCCAAGCCCGCCGGCCCGATCGAAGCGGCGCCGCCGCCCAATGCCGCCCCCGCGAAGGCCGCGAAGACCGAGCCGGTGCGCGCGCCCTCCGGCCCCGTCGCGGTGCCCGGCGGGCCTTCGCCGCACGCCGCCTCGGCGCCCGCTGCGTCGCATGCGCCGTTGCCCGCGGCCGCGAAGATGATGGCCGACAACAACGTCACCGCCGAGCAGGTGGGTGCCGGTTCGGCCAAGGACGGGCGCATCGCCAAGGGCGACGTCACTGCGTTCCTCGCGCGTCCGGCCGCCGCGGCTGCCGCACCCGCGAGCGCGAAGGCGCCGCGCGCGCTGGAGCAGGGCGAGGAGCGCGTGAAGATGACGCGCCTGCGCGCCACCATCGCGCGCCGCCTGAAGGAGGCGCAGAACACCGCCGCCATGCTGACCACCTTCAACGAGGTGGACATGGGCGCTGCGATGGCGTTGCGCGCGGAGTACAAGGACGCCTTCGAGAAGAAGCACGGCGTGAAGCTCGGCTTCATGTCCTTCTTCGTGAAGGCCTGCGTCGCCGCGCTGCAGGAATTCCCCGCCGTTAACGCCGAGATCGACGGCGACGACGTTGTCTACAAGCACTTCATCCACATGGGCATCGCGGTCGGCGGCCCGTCGGGCCTGGTCGTTCCCGTGCTGAAGAACGCGCAGGACCTGTCCTTCGCGGGCATCGAGAAGAGCATCGGCGCCTACGGCAAGAAGGCGCGCGACGGGGCACTCAAGCTCGAGGATCTGTCGGGCGGCAGCTTCACCATCACCAATGGCGGCATCTACGGGTCGCTGATGTCGACGCCGATCCTGAACCCGCCGCAATCGGGCATCCTGGGCATGCACAAGATCCAGGAGCGGCCGATGGTCGTGGGCGGCAAGATCGAGATCCGGCCGATGATGTACCTGGCCCTCAGCTACGATCACCGCATCGTGGACGGCAAGGAAGCGGTGAGCTTCCTGGTGCGCGTGAAGGAAAGCATCGAGGACCCCCGCCGCCTGATGCTGGACCTCTGACGATGCTCGCGGGAGGGTGCCATTGCGGCGCGATCCGGTATGAGATCGCGGGCGAGGTCACCGTCCATGCGCTGTGCCATTGCGCCGATTGCCGGCGCCATGCCGGCGCGCCGATGGTCGGCTGGGCCATGGTTCCGGAGGCGGCGCTGACCGTCACCGGCGAGCCCAAGGTCTATGCCTCCTCCACGCATGGCCGGCGCATGTTCTGCGCCGCCTGCGGCACCGGCCTGTTCTACGCCAACGCCGAGATGCTGCCCGGCAAGGTCGATATCCAGAGCGGCACGCTCAACACGCCCGAGGCGCTGCCGCCGGCCCTGCACGTCCAGACCGCGGAGCGGCTGCCCTGGATGACCGGCCTCGACACGCTGCCCGCCTTCCAACGCTTCCCCGGCTGAGCGACACATCCACGACTGCCTGGGCCTTGGGCCGGGCAATCTCTGCCCAAGGCTGCGGTCTCAGTCGATGCTGAGGTTCAGCCGCGCCACCCACTCCCGCTCATAGGCGACGCGCTCGGTCACGAAGGCCAGGTATTCGCGCGGGCCGAGGTATTCCCGCGGCATGTCCCAGCGGCGGACGATCGCCTGGGCGCTCTCATCCTCCCAGGCCTTCTTGAAGCTGCGGTGGAGGATGTCGACGATCTCGGGTGGAACGCCTTTCGGCCCGGCGACGCCGTAGGGCGAGGTGACCACCATGTCGTGGCCCAGCTCGCGCAGGGTGGGTGCGTTGGGGAAGCCGGCGAGGCGGTCGCGAGTCCAGACGCTGAGCAGGCGGAATTCCCCGCTTTCGACCTGAGGGCGCCAGGCCTGGGCGTCGGCGACCATGTCGATCTGCCGGCCGAGCAGGGCGGTTACGCCCTCCTGCGCGCCGCGGAAGGGCACGTGCAGCATCTGCGCGCCGACGCGGCGGAGCAGGTCTTCCATGGCGATGTGGTTGGAGGTCGCGATGCCGCTGGTCGAATAGGTCATCCGGCCCGGGGCTCGCTTCGCTGCCTCGAAGAAATCCGCAAGCGTCTGGTAAGGGCTGTCGGCGCGCACGACGGTGCCGAAGGTGAAGCCCGAGAACTGCATAATGTAGGTGAAGTCGGCGATGGGATCCCAGGTCGGCTGCCGCGTCAGGAAGGGGTGGCGCAGGATCGAAAGATGCTGGTGCGCGAGCGTGTACCCATCGGGCCGCGCCTGCTGCACCAGGAATTGCGCGGCCATGGTGCCGCGCGCGCCAGGCCGGTTCTCGCTGACGATCGGTTGGCCGAGGTCGCGGCCCACCACCTCGAACATCGTGCGCTGAAGGGCGTCGAGCGAGCCGCCCGGCGGCCAGGGCGTGAGAAAGCGGATGGGACGGTCGGGAAAGCGCGGCTGCGCCAGGGCCGGCGTGGCCAGCGCCAGCCCCGCGAGTGCTGCTCGACGGGAGAGAGTGACCATCCCGCTCACTCCATCCGCAGCCCGAGGCGTTGCACCATCGCCTGTTCATAGGCGACGCGCTCGGTCACGAAGTTCCGGTAGCCTTCGGTGTCGAGGTAGACGAGCGGCATGTCGAACTGCGCGCGGACGGCGACGTTCTGCGGGTCGAACAGCGCTTCCTTCAGGGTGTCGTGCAGCACGCGCACCACGCCGGGGTCCATGCGCGGCGGGCCGGACACGCCATAGGGCGAGTTGACCACCATATCGATGCCCAGCTCCTTCAGCGTGGGCACGGTGGGGAAGCGCGCGGCGCGCTCGGCGGACCAGACGCAGAGCAGGCGCATCGACCCGGCCTCGACCTGCGGCGCCCAGGTGGAGCTGTCCGCGATGGAATCGACGTTGCCGCTGAGCACCGCAGTCACGCCCTCATTCGCACCACGGAAAGGCACGTGGGTGAACTCCACGCCCAGGCGCTGGGCAATATCCTCCATCGCGATGTGGTTCGTCGTCGCGATGCCACTGGTCGAGAAGGTGACCCGGCCGCGATTGGCCCGGGCGTGGGCGATGTAGTCCTGCCACGTGCGGTGCGGGCTATCCGAGCGCACCGCCACACCGAACAGCCAGCCGGTCATGCCGATGATGTGGGTGAAGTCGTTCACCGGATCCCATTGCGGGGTGCGCACCAGGAAGGGGCGGCGCAGGACGGACAGGTGCATCTGCCCGATCGTGTGGCCATCGGGCCGCGCCTCTCGGGCCAGATGCAGCGCGTGCAGCGTGCCGCCGGCGCCGGAGCGGTTCTCCACCAGCATCGGCTGGCCGAGCTTGCGCGAACACAGCTCGGCCACGCCGCGCAGCTGCGCATCGGCGGAACCGCCCGGCGGCCAGGGGACGATCAGGCGGATCGGGCGGTCGGGAAAGCGCGGCTGCGCGATGGCGGGGCTGGCCAGCGCCGCGGCGCCAAGCGCCAATGCGGCACGCCGGCCGAGACCCGGTGACAAGGCACTCATGAGCGATCCTCCGTAGACTTCGCCCGTTCATCCGGGCTTGAACCCCCAGCCTAGCAAGGCTGCCCCGCGGTTTGGAACAACTCCCTGGGGTTGCGCCGGGCGCCGTCCGGCGCCAGTTTCCCGCCCGCATTCCTCTTCGACGAAAAGGCCCCCCATGCCGGACAGCTTCGATGTGATCGTGATCGGCGCCGGCCCCGGCGGCTATGTCTGCGCCATCCGCGCGGCGCAGCTCGGGCTCAAGGTGGCCTGCGTGGAGAATCGCGCCACACTTGGCGGCACCTGCCTCAACGTCGGCTGCATCCCCTCCAAGGCGCTG
>JAZKFA010000069.1:16952-18292 GCA_040386655.1 Pseudomonadota bacterium
CACAAGCTCGCCGAGCATGGCGTGATGATCGGCGGTACCGTGACCCTCGACCTCGCGCGCATGCAGGCCCGCAAGGGCGAGGTGGTGGGAGCCAACACCAAGGGGGTGGAGTTCCTGTTCAAGAAGAACAAGGTCACCTGGCTCAAGGGCGAAGGCCGCATCACCGCGCCGGGCAAGGTCGCCGTCGACGGCACCGAATACGCAGCCAAGAACATCGTGATCGCCACCGGCAGCGAGTCCATCCCGCTCGCCGGCCTCGAAGTGGACGAGACGCAGATCGTCACCTCCACCGGCGGGCTGGAGCTCGCCGCGGTGCCCAAGCACCTCGTCGTCATCGGCGGCGGCTATATCGGGCTCGAGCTCGGCAGCGTGTGGAAGCGCCTGGGCGCCGAAGTGACGGTGGTGGAATTCCTCGACCGCCTGGTGCCCGCAATGGACGTGGAAGTGGGCAAAGCCTTCGAGCGCATCCTGGGCAAGCAGGGCATCCAGTTCCGCCTCAAGACCAAGGTCACCGGCGCGACCAAGGCCGCGGACGGCGTTACCCTCACCCTCGAACCCGCCGCCGGCGGTGCAGCCGAGACGCTGACCGCCGACGTCGTCCTGCTCGCCATCGGCCGCCGCGCCTATTCCGAAAACCTCGGCGCCAAGGAAGCCGGCGTTGCCTTCGATGACCGCGGCCGCGTCACGGTCGACGCCAAGTTCGCCACCAACATCCCCAGCATCTTCGCCATCGGCGACGTCATCGCCGGCCCCATGCTCGCACACAAGGCCGAGGAAGAAGGCGTCGCCCTGGCCGAAATTCTCGCCGGACAGCATGGCCACGTGAACTACGCAGCCATCCCCGGCGTGGTCTACACCTGGCCCGAAGTCGCCACCGTCGGCGAGACCGAAGAACAACTCAAAGCCCGCAACGCCCCCTATAAGGTCGGCAAGTTCCCCTTCACCGCCAACGCCCGCGCCCGCGCCATGGCCTCCACGGATGGCTTCGTGAAAATCCTGGCCGACAAGGACACCGACCGAGTCCTCGGCGCCCATATCATCGGTCCCGATGCCGGAACACTCATCGCTGAACTCGTCATGGCCATGGAATTCGGCGCCAGCGCCGAAGACATCGCGCGGACCTGCCACGCCCACCCCGCACTCAACGAGGCGGTGAAAGAAGCCGCCCTGGCGGTGGACGGGCGCGCCCTGCACATTTGAGGGGTGTGAGGGAGCAAGGCCAGGGGCTCTGCCCCTGGACCCCGCGAGGAGCCTGGAGGCCCCTCGACCCGCTTCTGTCGGTCTTGAGTTTGGGCTGGTGGATCTCTGGGCCGTTGGCGGGTGAAGCCTGTCATCGGGAG
>JAZKFA010000070.1:0-16856 GCA_040386655.1 Pseudomonadota bacterium
TACAGGCGCGAGGATGACGGCAGCTTCGTGCTCGATACCAGCCGCGGCGTGGTCAAGGCGCGGAAGCTGATGATCGCGACCAACGGCTACACCGGCAAGGCAACGCCCTGGCACCGCCGCCGCCTCGTCCCCGTCGCCAGCTACATGATCGCCACCGAGGATCTCGGCGAGGAGCGCGTGCGCAAGGCCCTGCCGAAGCTGCGCGTCTATGGCGACACCAAGAAGGTTCTCTACTACTTCCGGCCATCGCCGGATTACCGCCGCATCCTCTTCGGAGGGCGCGCGAGCTTCGTGGATGCGGATACCAGGCGGTCCGGGGCCACGCTGCACCACTTCATGACCGACCTCATCCCCGACCTCGAGGGGACGAAGATCACG
Source organism: Pseudomonadota bacterium (assembly GCA_040386655.1). Classification (GTDB taxonomy): domain Bacteria; phylum Pseudomonadota; class Alphaproteobacteria; order Acetobacterales; family Acetobacteraceae; genus Plastoroseomonas. The sequence goes on from JAZKFA010000070.1 coordinate 379, forward strand.
CATAGCTGGAAGGGCAATGTCGCCTTCGCCTTCGACATGATGCCGCATGTCGGTGTTGAGGACGGGGTCCACTTCGCCATGGCCTGCAACGGCAGCGGCGTGACGACGATGACGCATTTCGGAACCGTCGCCGCGCAGATGATGCTGGGTGGCTCGAACAGCGTGTCCGCCTATTCGCGCATCCCGTTCCCGACCAAGCCCTTCTACAACGGGCACCCCTGGTTCATGCCCTTCATCGGCATGGCCTACCAGCTGCGCGACCGCATGGATGGCTGGCGCCTGCGCGACCGGAAGCGCTGATGGGCCGGCACCCCTATTTCGCGCCTGCCGAGTATGAGCAGCGCCTGGCTCGGCTGAAGGCGCGGATGCGCGCGGCGAAGGTCGACGCCGCGCTGTTCGACGAGATCGAGGCGATGATCTGGATCACCGGCTTCGGCAGCTCCGCCAATCGCTGGCGCTGCGCGGTGATCCCGATGGAGGCGGAGCCCTTCTTCCTGATCCGCGCGCTCGACGCCGGCATCTGCCGCGACCGCAGCTGGATCACCGACGTGCCGAGCTATCGCGACTGGGAGGATCCCATCCCGTTCCTCGTCGCGAGCCTCCGCGAACGCGGTCTGGCGGAGGCGCGCATCGGGCTCGACTTCGAAAGCTATGGCCTATCCATCGGCCGCTTCGCTGCCATCCGCGCGGCCTTGCCCAAGGCCGAGTTCGTCGATCTCGGCGCGGTGGTCGCGGAGCTGCGCCTGATCAAGTCGGCCGCCGAGATCGACCTATTGCGCCGCGCCGCCGCCATCGCCGACCAGGCGACGATCGATGCCGCCGCCGTCTGCGTCGTGGGCGGCTATCAGCGCGACGCGTCCAAGCGCGCGCAGATGACCTTCGTCGAGATGGGCGGCGACCCCTACCGCCCCGGCCCGATCACCGCGGGGCGTGGCTGGAACTTCCTCCACGCGCCCTCCGGCGATGAGCCACTGCGGGAGGGCAACGTGGTGCATATCGAGCTCACGCCACGCATCCACGGCTATAGCGCGCGCATCATGCGCAACGTTGTCCTTGGCCCGCCGGAGCCGGAGCGCCAGCGCGCGATGGACATCCTCGTAGCACTACAGGACCGCCAAATCGCGGCGATGCGGCCCGGCGCCATCGCCGCCGACATCGACGCCATCCTGCGCCAGGGCGTGATCGAGGCCAGGCTGCGCGACACCTACGACAACATCACGGGCTACACGCTCGGCCTGTATGGCGATGCCGGGCCGCGGACCAGCGACTTCACGCGCATCCTGCATCCCGAGGCGCATTGGGCGATGGAGGCGGGGATGGTCTTCCACATCTATGCCTCCGCCGGCGGCGCCGCGATCAGCGAAAGCGTGCTCGTCACCGGCGAGGGATCCGAACGCCTAACGCGCCTGCCGCGCGGCTTCATCGTCAACGCGTGATGGCGGGGCGCATCATCGTCCTTGGCGCGGGCGTCGCCGGGTTGTCGACGTCGCTGCCGTTGGCTCGCGCCGGACGTGCGGTGACCGTGATCGACCCGCTGCCGCCCGCCGGCGGAAGCTCGTTCGGCAATGCCGGGCTGCTGAGCCCCGACACCTCGGTTCCCATCGCGTTGCCGGGCATGCTGCGCAAGGTGCCGGGCTGGCTGACCGATCCGCTGGGGCCGCTGGCGATCCGCCCCGCCTACCTTCCGCGCGCCATGCCCTGGTTGCTGCGCTGGATCCGGGCCGGGCGGATGGACCGCGTGCTGGCCATCTCCGACGCTATGCGGGCGCTGCACGGCTCGACATTCGACGCCTGGCGCGACCTGCTGGGTGCGGGCGGTTTCTCTGAGTTTGTGCGGCAATCCGGCCAGGTGCAGGTCTGGGACCAGGCCGAGGAAACGCCCGCCGCCGCGCTCGAACGCACCCTGCGTGACCGCCAGGGCATCCCGACTCAGCTTCTGGGCGCGGATGATCTCCGCCAAATGTTCCCCGGCATCGCGCGCCATGTCAGCCGCGGCGTGCTGATCCCGGGCAATGGCAATACGGTCAATCCCGGCCGGATGGTGCAGCGGCTGGGCGAACTGTTCCTCGCGGAGGGCGGGCAGATCCTGGCCGAGCGGGCGCTCAAGCTTATCCCGCGCGAGGGTGGCCGCTGGATGGTGATGACCAACATAGCCAACCACGAGGCCGACACCATCGTCGTGGCCGGCGGCGCCTGGTCGCGCAGCCTGCTCGATCCGCTGCGCATCCGCATCCCGCTGGAGACCGAGCGCGGCTACCACCTGTTCCTGCCCGACGCGACGGTGATGCCGCGCTCGCCGCTGATCTACAAGTCGCGCGGCTTCTCCATCACGCCGATGGAAGGCGGGCTGCGCGCCGCCGGCACGGTGGAGATCGCGGGACTGGAGGCCGCGCCGAACGAGCGCCGCGCCGAGCGACTCTTCGGTCTGGTGCGCACCCTTTTCCCCGATCTCGCGGGCGGCACGCCGCGGCTATGGATGGGTCACCGGCCCTCCACGCCGGACAGCCTGCCGGTGCTCGGCCCGGTCGCCCGCCATCCCGGCCTGCATCTCTGCCTCGGGCATGGGCATTTCGGCATGACGAGTGGCCCGCCGAGCGGCAAGCTCGTCTCCGACCTCATCTTAGGCGCGGCGCCACGCATCGACGCGGCGGCCTACTCGGCGCAACGCTTCCGGTAAGGCGCAACCATGACCACCGAACAGACGATGAAGGGGCCCGACATGACCGTGACGCCTGATACCATCCGCCGGCGCCTGCTGCTCGGCGCGGCTCTTGCCGTTCCCGCCCTGCGCACCGGCCGCGCCCAGGCCAATGGCGAGGTGATCGTTCGCACGCCCGGCGGCGCCTACGACGACATCATGCGACGCTTCGTCTACGACCCCTTCACGGCCGAGACGGGCATCCGCGTCACGGTGGTGGCAGCCACCGCCGCCAAGCTGATCTCGATGTTCCGAGCGAACAATGTCGAGCTTGACCTGATCGACACCGGCGATGCGCAGCTGCTGACCCTGGAGCGGCTCGGCGCCTTGGCGCCCATCGCCTATGACCGTTGGCGCTGGACCAAGCCGGAGGACATCACGCGCGAGGTCCGGCTACCCTACCGCGTCGGCAACTTCACCTATGCCTCCGTGCTCGCCTACAACAAGGAGACGTTCACGGGCGAAAACTACCCCAAAAGCTGGGCCGAATTTTGGGACGCAGGTCGGTTCCCAGGCCCGCGCATGCTGTCCGACATGGCGAGCGGGTCGGCCAACCTCGAATTCGCGCTGCTGGCCGACGGCGTGCCGAAGGACCAGCTCTACCCCATCAACCTGGACCGGGCGTTGCGCGCCATGACGCGCATCCGTCCCAGCGTTCGCCGCTTCTGGGACACGGGTGCGCTTTCCGCCCAGATGCTCTCGGATCGAGAGGTGGTGCTGGGCTCCATCTGGAACGGCCGCCTGCAGACGCTGATCGATCGCAACGCCCCGCTCGGCTACACCTGGAACGAGCACATGATCCAGGTCCAGGCGCTCGGCATCTTCAAGGATGCGCGCAACGTGGAGGGTGCGCAGAGGCTTGCCGACTTCATGATGCAGCCGCGCGTCCAGGCGCAATATTCCAAGGCGCTCATCTATGGTCCGACCAATGAGCGCGCCTTCGAGGCGCTGACCCCGGACGAGATCGCCCGCATGCCCGGCGGCGAGAATTCCCGCCGCACCGGCTTCTACCAGGACATCACATGGTGGCATGAGAACCGCGATCGGGTGAGCCGCGCCTGGTCTCGCTGGCTTCTGGCGTGAGCGGTTCGGTCGACCTGGAGTCGGTCACCAAGCGCTATGGGACGGAAACGGTGGTGGCGGATGTCTCCCTTGCCATTCCGCAGGGGGAATTCTTCACGCTACTCGGCCCCTCCGGCAGCGGCAAGACGACGACGCTCTCCATGCTCGCGGGCTTCGTCGTGCCCGACGAGGGGCGCGTGATGCTGGGCGGGCGCGACATGACGCGCGTGCCGCCGCGCAGCCGCGGCCTCGGCATGGTCTTCCAGAACTACGCCATCTTCCCGCACCTGAACGTGGCTGAGAACGTCGCCTTCCCGCTGACGGTGAAGGGCGCGCCCAAGCCCGAGATCAAGGCGCGCACGGCCGACGCCTTGGCCATGGTGAAGCTGACCGGATTTGAGACGCGCTATGCGCGGCAGCTCTCGGGCGGGCAGCAGCAGCGCGTCGCTTTGGCGCGTGCCATCGTGGGCCATCCCAAGGTGGTGCTGATGGACGAGCCGCTGGGCGCGCTCGACAAGAACCTCCGCTACCACATGCAGGTCGAGATCAAGGAGATCCAGCAGCGCCTCGGCATGACGGTGATCTACGTCACCCATGACCAGGAGGAGGCGCTGACCATGTCGGACCGCATCGCCATCATGGATCACGGGCGGATCGCGCAGATGGGCCCGCCGCGGGAGGTCTACGAAAATCCGGATACCAGCTTCGTCGCAGCCTTCCTCGGCGAGGCGAACCTGCTGAAGGTTCGGCGCGACGGCGATGCCGTCAACGGTCCCGGCGGCGCACGCGTCGTCGCGCGCGGTTCGCTGACCTCGTCCGAGGGCCTGGCCTTCGTCCGGCCTGAGAAGGTGAGCGTCACCGCCGGCACAGTTGAGACCGCGCCGAACCACCTGCCAGGCCAGATCCTGCACGCCTCCTTCCTCGGCAATATCGTGCGCTACGCCGTGACCGCCGCCGAGGGCGCCACGCTCCTCTGCGACGTGGCCAACGGCGCCGGCACCGAGATCCACCGGCCCGGCGATACGGTCACGCTGAGCTGGCGCGCCGAGGACAGCCGGCTACTGGCGGGCTGAGCGATGCCGCTTGGACGCCTCGCCGCCTGGCTCATGATCGCGCCTGCGCTGATCCTGCTTTTCGGCGTGTTCGTGCTGCCAATCGGCTGGTTTCTTGTCGGTTCGCTTGCGGAGCTCGGGACGCTTTCTGAGATCTGGACGGAAGCGCAGGACGTGCTCTTTTCCGGCACCGTCGCGCGCGTGCTGGTGAACACCAACGTCATCGGCTTGATCGTCACGCTGCTGGTGCTGGTGATCGGCTATCCCGTCTCCTACGCGCTGTCGCGAGCGAAGGGTTTCGCCTTCACGGCGATCCTGCTGTGCATCGTGCTGCCCTACTTCACCAGCACCATCGTGCGCACCTATGCCTGGATGGTGCTGCTGGGTCGTAGCGGGCTGATCAACCAGATCCTGCTCGGCCTCGGCCTCGTCGATGCGCCGCTGGAGCTCATGTACAACCGCACCGGCGTCATCATCGGCATGACCTATGTGCTGCTGCCCTACATGGTGCTGACGCTCTACGCCGCGATGAAGGCCGTCGACCCGCGCCTGCTTCAGGCCGCCGAGGGAATGGGGGCCTCGCCTGTCGCCGTCTTCCTCAAGGTGTTCATGCCGCTGACGCTGCACGGGGTGATTGCGGGGGTACTGATTACCTTCATCCTCGCCATCGGCTTCTTCGTCACGCCGGCACTGATGGGTGGTCCGCGCGACATCATGATCGCCATGCTGATCGAACGCGAGGTCGAGCTGACGCAGAACTGGGCCTCGGCCGCGATGATGACCATCGTCCTGCTGGCCGTGACGCTGATCCTGTATGGGTTCTACAGCCGCTTCGCGGAGAAGGAGGCGCCGCGATGATGGGGCCCGTCCTGCGCGCGACGCTGCTCAAGGCGCTGGTGGTGCTGCTCTGCTTCGGGCTTGTAGCGCCCATCGTGATCGTGGCGATCGCCTCCTTCAGCGGCGACGGCTACCTGAAGTTCCCGCCGGAGACGCTGTCGACGCGCTGGTACGAGCGCTTCCTGGGCGACTATCGCTGGCGCTCCGCCATCATGAACTCGCTCTTCATCGGCGTGCTGACTTCGATCTTTTCCACGGTGATCGGCTTCCTCGCCGCCTACGCCCTGATGCGCGGCGAGTTCCGCTTCAAGACGGTCATCGCCTCGCTGCTGCTTATGCCCGTGATCGTGCCGCACATAATCACGGCGGTAGCCGTCTACTTTCTCTCCGCGCGGATGGGGCTGGTGGGCGTGCGGCCCTGGATTTCCGTGGCGCATACCGTCGTGGCGCTGCCGGTGGTGCTGGTTATCCTGCAATCGGCGCTGCGCACCGTGGACCCGGCGCTGGAGCGGGCGGCCATGATCTGCGGCTGCACGCGCTTCGGCGTGTTCCGCCGCGTGGTGCTGCCGCTGGCGCTGCCGGGGATGGTCTCGGCCGCGCTCTTCTCCTTCCTGACTTCATTCGACGAGCTGGTGATATCGCTTTTCCTTGCGGGCATCCGCGCGGAGACGCTGCCGGTCCGCATCTGGAACAGCCTGCTGCTGGAGGTCGAGCCGACCATCGCGGCCGTCAGCACGCTGCTGATCGCGGTGACGGCTACGGCGCTGGCGGTCGATGCCTTGATCCGCAAGCTGCGGGGCGAGCCCGTGGCGGCGCTGCGCTAGTCGCCGCCCTCGATCGGCGCTTCGGCTTGGGCAAGCGCCGGGGCTTCCCGAACAAACCGACATGCTCTGCTGCCGTCACCCTCGGAGCGCCGTGGTCCACGCTGAAGGATCGCGCGAAGCAGCGTCGAGAGCGCAAGCGTGGACGTAGGTCCGACACTCGAGCGGAGATTCCATGACGTGCTGAAGCCGTATCGTAATCCTGGAATGCACATCGGCGTGTAGAGACAGTTTAGCGGCGGACTTCTAGATGTATGCTGTTCCGAACAGTGTACGATATGCACTGGAAGGCGCCTCCCATGCTCAGGGTCCTGGGTCCGCCCGGATACCTTCGACAGGGAAGCCTGCATGCCGAAATATATGCCGGGCACACGATCCCGACTGCGCCCGAGTGCCAAAGTTCGGACGGTCGGCATCGCGGGATTCGTAGCGCTGTTCCTGGCTGCGCCAACCATGGCCCAACCAGCCTCTTCCCCGCCCGCGCAGTTTGCGCTGGTGATCGGCAATGCTGCCTATGGCGCTGGTCCGGCTCTTACGCCACTGCCTGGCTGCCTCGCCTCAGCGCGCCGCGTCGGGGCCGCTCTCCGCGCGCTCGGCTTCGAGGTGATGCAGCGGCTTGACGCGAGCCGGGGAGAAGCCGACGCAGCCGTGGCCAACTTCGGACGCCGGCTCCGGGCTGCGCCGGGCAGCGTCGGTGTTGCTTACGTCTGTGGCCATGTCGTCGCCTTCAACAGCCGCCCGTTTCTTCTGCCGGTCTCCGCAACCCTTTTGCGAGAGACGGATGTGCTCACCCAGGGGTTGCTCGCGCGCGGCGTGGCCGACGCCCTTTTGCGCGGCGAAGTGCGTGCAGGATTGGTGGCATTCGACGGCATCGCGCCGTCGTCAGCCGTTGGTGTCCTGGAAAGCTTTCGAACGCTGGCTGAGCCCGCTGGAAACGCTGGTGTCGGCGTGGTTGCCGCGGTCACTGATGGGGCGGGCGAGCAAACACCGCTTGCGCTCGCGCTTGAGGGGTCGCTCACCGGGCCCAGTGTCCTGCTCGCCGATGTGCTGACGGCGTTGCGAGCACGCGTTCCGGATGGGCTCACCATCCTCGCCAGCCCCACGACGCCGGGTCATTTGGCTGGGGAGCCAGTCGCGGTGGTCGAAGCAGCCCCACCCATGAACTCCGTGCCAGCAAGCGCGCCCACGGCAACGCCGCGGCCTCCTGAGTCGGAGCAGCCCACGGCCACTGCCGCAGGGCCGGGTCCGGTCTCAACTCCTCCCGCGCCTGGCGCGGCCGCACCGCAGCCTTCGGCACTCATTATCCCCGACGAAGCCGCCATGACCGATGCCGATCGCCGTCGCGTGCAGCAGGCGCTGGCCGCCATGGGCTACTACCTCGGTGCACCCGATGGGCAGTTCGGCCCCAACACTCGCGCTGCCATCCGGCGCTTCCAGTTCGAAATCGGTGTCACCCTGACCGGCACGCTGAGTTCAGCCCAGGCGTCTCGCCTCGTGGCGGGACGATGATCATTCACTTCCCGCGAACGCTTCGCGACATGTGGCTAGGGAACTACCGATGAACCTGAGCATCAAGTTCAACCTCGTGATGATCGGGGCATTCGTGGCAGGGATGGCGGCGGCTGCCTTCTTCGCCAAGACGATCGCCGAGGAAGATGCTCGTCGCCAGGTGCTGCATGAGGCATCCCTGCTGATGCAGCAGGCGACGGCAGTTCGCCGCTACACCAGCGGCGAGATCGCACCGCTCCTGATCGATGCAAGCGCCACGCGATTTCTGCCGCACAGCGTGCCGTCGTGGGCGGCCCAGACCATCCTTCGCACGATGGCCGCGGACTACCCGGATTACGCGTACAAGGAAGCCGCCACCAACCCGACCAACCCGGCCGATCGCGCGACCGATTGGGAGGCGGGGCTGATCGACATCTTTCGACGCAACACGACACTGACAGAGCATGTCAGCGAGCGGCAAACCCCCTCAGGCAACGTGTTGACCTTGGCCCGGCCGTTCCGTCTGACCGATGGTGCCTGCCTGACATGCCACTCCACGCCTGCGGCTGCGCCGGCGACGATGATCGACCTCTATGGCTCGGCAAACGGCTTCGGCTGGCGGCTTGGCGATGTGATCGGCGCACAGATTGTTTCCGTGCCGCTGAGCGTGCCTCTGGCCCGTGCGGCGCGGCAGCTCAATGCCTTGTTGATCAGCCTTGGCGGCGTCTTCCTCGCCATGCTGGTGCTGCTGAACCTGCTGCTCCACTTCGTCATTGTCCGTCCCGTCAAGCGCATGACGGAAGCCGCCGGGCGCGTCGCCGCCGGCGAACTGGACGCGCCGGAATTCGTGCCGAACGGCCGCGATGAGATCGCTTCGCTTGGCCGCTCCTTCAATCTCATGCGCCGGAGCCTCGCGAACGCCATGCGCATGCTCGAAGCCTGACAATTGAGGCTGAGGACGCGATGACGGAGACACTGCCGCGGCAGATCGGCCGTTACGAGGTTCAGGGCCTGATCGGCCGCGGTGCAATGGGCGTGATCCTGCGCGCGCATGATCCCGACCTTGACCGCACGCTGGCCATCAAGCTGATCGCCCGCTCCCTGCTCGAGGGCGCGGACGGCGACGAATACATGACCCGCTTTCGCCGTGAGGCGCGTGCGTCCAGCCGCTGCCCCCATCCGAACATCGTGGCGGTGCATGATTTCGGCATCCATGAGGGCCAGCCGTACCTCGCCATGGAGTTTGTCGAAGGCGTCAGCCTGCAGGCCGCGCTTGCGGGAGGGCGACGGCTTACGGTGGCAGAGGCTACGACGATCCTTGGGCAGGTGCTGGATGCGCTTGGCACCGCGCATGCCGCGGGGATCGTTCACAGGGACATCAAGCCGGCCAATCTGCTGCTGCTGGGAGATTTGCGCTGCAAGGTCGCTGATTTCGGGATCGCCCGGCTGGGCGACTCCGATCTCACTCGCGTGGGCGATATGATCGGCTCACCCAGCTACATGTCGCCCGAGCAATGCATGGGCGAGCCCGTGGATGCCCGATCCGACCTGTTCTCCGCGGCTTCCGTGCTGCATGAGCTGCTCGCTGGCGAGCGCGCTTTCGGCACCGGCAGCATGATGGAGGTCGTGTATCGCGTCATCAACGCTGAGCCAACACCGCTGCCTCCGCACATCGTTGCGGGCTTCCCGAGGCTGCCGGCGGCATTGGCGCGCGCGATGGCGAAGCGCGCAACGGATCGTTTCCCCGATGCCCGCAGCATGTCCGCCGCACTGCAGGACGCGACGAGCGGGATCGATGCCGCTGATGCCACCCTGGTCGCTTCCGCCCTGCCCAGAGCGACCGCTCCAGGCATTCAACTCGACGGCGCTGCGCTCACCGCGCTCGAGCGCAACCTTGCTGCCTATATCGGGCCGATCGCCGCTGTCCTGCTGCGCAGTGCGCTGCGCGAGGCGAACAGCACGAGTGCGCTCTTCGAAAAGCTCGCCGAAAGCATTCCTGATCCTGAGGCGCGACGCCGCTTTCACCAGTCGGCATCGCGCAGCATCGGCGGGCTTGCCACTCGCTCCGGCGCAGTCGCGATCCCCGGCACGCCACCAGCTATCCCTGGCGGCGTTTCTGGCGGCGCTACGCCAACCGAACTCGAGACGCTCCGTAAGGCACTTCTCCCCTTCGTGGGGCCGATTGCGGCACTGATTGTGCGGCGCGCGGCGGCCGATGGTGCGCCTCTTTCGGTTCTATGGACGCGAACCGCCGAACAGATTGAGGACCCAACCGAACGCGCCCGTTATCTATCGCGCCGTTCTGTTTGATCCGTCGCTCCTCGCCAAGCACGCGTCACAGCAAGTGCCACTTGCCAGCTCGATCGTCGGCGGTCGGAGCAGTGTCGCGGCCGGCGATGGAGAGCGCTTCCTTGCCGCTCAACCCATGCGATCTCCTACCAAGGTGTTGAGGGGACCTGGAGGGTGAGAGGCTAAAGCGTCGGCGACCCGAAAGGCGTCGCCTGCAACGCAACGCGGCTGCTACCGCCGGATATGCCGGATGGCGCGCTGCACAACCCGAAGGTTGCCGACAGAACGTTCGAACCGCCTCACCCCGACGAAGGGCGCGAAGCGGCGCGCAGCGCTTGGGCTCGCTGGGCGGAAGTCCGGATAATACGACAGCAGCGCGCCCAGGAATGCGTCGCCGAGCGAGCGGTCTTCGCGATACATCAGCCGGACCTGGGATGTGAACTGGTCATTCAATCCGTTCAGCAGGCCGGGGGATAAAGCCGCCTGGTTCGGTGCGGCCCCCTGGAGCGCCAGGCGGACAGCGGCGAGCAGGCCATAGGCCACGCGCTCCATGCGGTAGCGCGCCTTCGCACCCCCCCAGCGTTGCTGTTCGGGATAGAGGCGCCAGAAGAAGGCGGGATCCGCGCTTGGGACCCGACGAAACCGGTAACCGGCAAGCGCCATGCGTACCTTGATCTCGTCGTCCTCCCAGGGCACCGCTGCCTGCAGGAAACCGCCCACTGCCAGCATGGCGCTGCGGCGTGTGAGCGTCGCTGACAGATGCACGAAGCCGCTGTGCAGCAGGAAGCCGACGGGATGGATGTTCTCGACATCGGGAAACTGCACCGGGCCGAGCGCCTGGCTTGCCGAGCCCACCATCGCGAAGGTCTGGAACGGCGAATACACCGATGCGATATCCGGCTCGGCGGCCGTGGCCACCCTCATTTGCGCAGCGATCTTCGTCGGTGCGATGCGGTCATCGGAATCAAGGAACTGGATCCATTCGCCGCGAGCCTCGGCAAGGCCGGTGTTGCGCGCGCAGCTCAGCCCGAGGTTCGTGGGGTGGCTGATGATCCGGCTTGGAAAATCAAGGCCACCCAGCAGCCGCTCCGCCACCGCCCGCGTGTCGTCGTTGGACCCATCATCGACGATGATAAGCTCGATATCCCGGTGCGTCTGGCGTGCGACCGACGCCACGGGCATCGGCAGCGTGGCGCCACCGTTGAATGTCGGGATAATGACGCTCACCAATGCCATGGACTGTCCTTCGCGCAGGTCGCGGCCGATGTTCAGCTTCGGTCCGGTCAGAAATTCATCCGGATGCCGATGCTCGCCTGCACAGCCGTTTGGCGGCTGCGCTCGCCGTCGATGCTCCAGCGGTGATCCGCATGAGCGTAGAGGCTGGTGGTACGGTTGATCCGCGCCGTCACGCCGGCGCCCAGTTCGAGCGCGGTATCGCCGTAGCGGTTCTGGACAGGCGCGGAGGCGCCGAGCGTGGCGCGGTCCGTGCCACCAAAGCCGTGCCACAGGTTCACCTTGGCGTAGGGCTGCCACAGCGTCGTGCCGTCATTGCCCGTGTACTGCACACGCGCACCAACCCGCCCGGTCACGGCATCGCCTGCGTCCCAGCTCACGGTCGAGAAGCTGTCGCGGCTACGATCGACGGAGATGGTCTGCCACACGATCTGCGCCTGCGGCTCCACCTGCCAGTTCGCGTCGAGGCGGATCGGGTAGCCGGCTTCGAGCGAGGCTGTCAGGCCATGGCCGGATGTCGTCAGGCGCGTGCTGTCGTCGGAGCGCGCGGTGACGTCGAACCAATGCGCCTGCACGACCGCGTCCACATACCAGCCGCTGGGGCCGAAATGCGTCCAGTAGGCGCCGACGGCGGGGCCGCCCATTGCGAGGCGCCCGACGCGCGCGCCTTGCTGGCCCAGGGCGAAGCCGCTGACCGTGCCGTTGTAGTCCATGTAGGCCGCGTAGACGCCGGCATGGTCACGATGCCCGCTCGGCGCCTGGTAGCGCAGGATGTCGAACCCGGCCTGCAGGCCCACCAGATCACCGGTGGCCCGGGCATCCACGGTGCCATCCCAGCGCGTGGTGCTGCGCTCGCCGATCGCGCGGGCCCAACTGCCATTGGCGTAAGGGCGGGAGCCCGCGAGGTCGCGGATGTTCTCCTCCTCGCCGACCCGCTCATGGAGGGTGCCGAGCGCGGTGAGGCCCATCTGCCGCCCGATCGCGGGGATCGGCGCGTAGAGCGCGGCCTCCGGCCGGTAGAGAGGCACGGTCGCGGCGGGATCGAGGAATGAACGCAGAAAGTAGTCACCCGACGAGGCGCTGCCGCCGCGGAAGAGCTGGTATTCATACAGGCCGGCGGTAACGCGCGTGTCCAGGCGGAACGCGCCCGCGGCCGTGGTGCCGCCTTGGGTCGTCTCGACGACGCGGATGCCGTCGGCGCGGGTCTGGGCGCCGGACCCTCCGGCATTGACGATGCGCAGGCGTGTATCGCCCGCCGCCGTGCCGCCGCGGATCACAAGCCGGTCCGAAGGAGCCCCGTCCCCGGCAAGAACCGTGTTCAGCGCCACCACGCCGCCCTGGCCCACATAGTTGCCGGCGACGGTCAACGTGCTGCCCGGCGCCGCGCCACGCAGCGTAACGAGGCCGGCATTGGCCAGGCCCGCGACGGTCTGGTTCAGCCCCGCCGTGTCCAGCGTGGCTCCCGCGGAAATCGCATACGCCGAAGCCGGGCTGAAGGCGCTGGCCGCGCCGGCGCGCAGGGTGCCTGCCGTCACGCGCGTCGTGCCGGAATAGGTGCTCGCGGCGCCCATCACCGTCGTGCCGGTGCCGGACTGCTCCACGCTGCCGGGGCCGGAAATGACCCCGTTGAAGACCACTGTATCGGCGCGGTTGAAGGCGAGCGTTCCGGCGTTGGCGACATTGCCGACAATGCTGCCGGTGCCGCCGCCGGCGCCGAGCTGCAGGCGCGTTCCCGTCCCGATCGTGGTGCCGCCACCGTAGGTATTGCTGCCCGTCAGCACCAGCGCGCCGCCGCCCGTGACGGTAAGGCCGCCCGCCCCGGTGATGCCCTGCGTGATGGCGGTGGTGATGGCGTTCGTATCGATCGTGCCGCCTGCCGCCGTGATCGAGACCGGGCGCGTCGCGGCGAGGTTGAACGCGGCATCGTAGCGCAGCGTGCCGCCATTGAAGACGAGGGCGCCCGTCGGTGTTCCGATGGCGGCATCCGACGCGATCGCCAGCACGCCCTGGGTGATGATCGTGCCGCCCGAGTAGGCGTTCGCACCGGGTGTGGAGGGCGCGAGCGTCAGCACGCCAGCGCCGGTCTTCTCGACGAAGCCCGTACCGGTGATCAAGCCGGTGTAGCTGCCGGCATCCGTCTGAGCGAAGCGCACCAGGCCGTTGTCGGTGATTACGCCAGGCAGCACCTGGGCGCGCCCCTGCAGGGTACCGGCTGCATCGATGGTCACCGTGCCCGCATAAGCGGAGTTGTCGCCGGTGAGAATGAGGGTGCCTGCCTGGATGGTGACCGAGGAGGGGCCGGTGATGGCGCTGGTGATCGTCCAGCTGCCGGCGTCGTTCTTGATCAGCGCCTCGAAACCGGGGAAGACGCCGCCGATCGTGCCGTCGGCTGTGCCGCTCAAGTAAAGCATATCCGTGCCCAGGCCGCCCGACAGCGTGCCGCTGATGGTCTGGCCAGCGTAGAGGCGCAGGATGTCGTCGCCGGTGCCGAAGATGAGATTGCCGTTGATGGCGCCGCGATTGGTGAAATCGAGCGACCCGGTGCCGATCGTGAACCCATCGCCGGACCCGAGGATGCTGGGGGTCGAAAGCGCCGTGATCACGCCGGTGGCGTTGTTGATGACGGTGTTGCTGCCGGACAAGGCCTCGAACCACAGTGCGTGGCTATTGGCGCTGCTGATGAGCCCGTTGTTGATGATTATGTTACCCGTGCCCTGCGGGTTGATGGCCTCGGCTTCGAAATCGGTGCCGGTGGCGAGAACCTGCGCCCCCTGTTCGATGGTGACGGTCGTGCCGTTGCGGAATTCGATCGTATTGGAGTTTGCAAGATAAGGTCCGAAGCTCGCGGGGCTCCCCGAGCCCGACGTGGTCATCGTCCCGCCGGTCTGCACCGTGATGGTGCCGTTATCGCGCAGGCTTATGCCCGCCTGGTCAACGGTCGAAACGGTGGCACCGTTCGCGATGATGACGGTTCGGCCATCATCCGCCGGAACCGGGCCGTTCCCGATCCGGCTAGTGAAGGGGTTCGGCGCATTCGCGTCGCAGATCGTGGTCAGGCCGGAGGTGACGCAGGCGGCGCTGGCCGGAGTTGTCGACAGGGCTACGAACATCGGGGTGGTGAACAGCACCAGATGGCATGCGCCGAGGATCGCCTTCCGGGTCCTGGACGCCTCGGGGACGACCTGAGCCTTCGCCCCAAAGGCGATGCCGGCGACGACGTCATTCTTGGACGGGGCGGCAGTCTGCAGAGAAGCCTGGGGGTGAGGGGAAAACAATGTGCCGCTCCATGCGCGTGCGAAATGCAACGCCTTCGAAATCTCTAACGACGCTCATAAACCAAATTTTCATAATAATTTTAGACGTCACGAGATCGTTAGAAACGTCTTGCGAGCTCTGCGCTGAGCCGCCATCAAGGGAGGCTGGAGTTTGATGATCACAGCTGGGAAAAGGCCATTTTGCTCGTTCCCTCAGGCCCGCTTGAATTTCTGCTTTAGGGACAATTTCAAGCATTCATCTCGGGACAGAGCCGTCCGGTGCCGTGCTACCGCCACCAGGCAGGTAGGACATCGCAGGGACATGCTTCTTAAAGCTCTCGGGCCCGTTGCCTCACGGATGTTTGACAGATCCGGGTGACGTTCAGAGCATGGCGACGTGTATACTGCCGGAGAACGACAACTATGGGTTGTGTATTGACGCCCAGTCTTCGCGGCGGTTGGTAATGCAAAGTGTCGATGGCCTACCGGAAATGCGCGGTCGGATCGCGTCCGGCTCTAATGCAGATGGGGTTCAAGCGGCGCGCATCGATGCCGTCATCAGTGCATTGCCCGAAAACGAAGCCTCGCGCCTTGCCGCGTTGCGCTGGTATTCCATCGTGAACACCCCTCCCGAAGCGATTTTCGACGGCCTTGTCGCGATTGCGAGTGATCTGTTCGACGTACCTGTTGCGTTCATCACCCTGGTCGATGAACGGCGCAGCTTTCTCAAGGCGCAGGTCGGCTTCTCCGAGGTGCCGGCAGATTACGAAAGTTCCTTCTGCCGCCACGCGATACTGCGGCCCGACGAGGTCCTGGTGATCCCAGACGCCCTGGCGTCTCCGCGCTTCGCAACCTCGCCTCTGGTCACGGGCAAGCCTAATATCCGCTTCTATGCGGGCGCGCCGCTTCGCACACGCGGTGGCCACGCCCTGGGAACACTGGCGGTTGCATCACCGATTCCTCGCCCAGGCGCGCTTTCCGCCAGAGAGGAGCGCCAGATGCGTTCATTGGCGGCCTCGATCATGGATGCGCTGGATGTGCGGCGGCAGGGGCTTGGGACGAAGCGCGCCGAGCGGGTCGCTCAGGCGCACCGGACCCGCGAGGAGAGGCTGCGCCTTGCGCTCAAAGCCGCCGGTGCCTGCGCCTGGGAGCTTGACCCCGCTACCGGTGTAACGACCTGGGACGCGTCGGCGCTGCCAATGTTTGGCCTGCCTGGCTCGGTCCTGCTGCATGACGCGCTCAAGCGTCACGTCCATCCCGGCGATCTGCCGAGTGTGCTGGCGGCGATCGAGTCGGCCCTCGATCCCACATCGTCCGGACGCTACGTGGTCGAACACCGGATGAAGTCAGACGAGGCCACAGGCGGGGAGGGCGGGAGTGCTGCAGGAGCGCGCTGGTTCCAGTCCCAAGGCCAGGCGTGGTTCGATGGCGAAGGCGCGGCGCGCCGCGCGCTTCGCCTCGTCTGCATCACCCTGGACATCACCGACCGTCACGCCGCGGCAGAGCGTCAGGACCTGCTCGTCTCCGAGCTCAACCACCGGGTCAAGAACACGCTGTCCATCGTTCAGTCGATCGCCGAGCAGACACGACGATCGACTGCGGCAGGAAAAGGCGCACAACAGCGGCCCATCAATGCCCCGGAGCGGCGGCAGTTCCATGTGGACTTCAACGCGCGGCTGCGGGCCCTCGCCTCCGCGCATGACGCCCTGACGCGGGAGGCCTGGCGTGGCGCTTCGCTCGACGA
>JAZKFA010000070.1:16867-28797 GCA_040386655.1 Pseudomonadota bacterium
CGCCCTACGCCAGCGGGGTCGGGCAGGCCCTCACGCCTGCCGCGCCGCTCCAACGGGTCACGGCTGCTGGTCCGACGATGTGGCTCGCGCCGGACACCGCGGTGGCCCTGGCGTTGGTCATTCACGAGTTGGCCACGAACGCCGCCAAGCACGGCGCACTTGCCTCGCCGGAGGGCCGCGTCGCGGTAACATGGGGAACCGATGAAGCCGCGGCCGCTGTCTGGCTCAATTGGGCGGAGGCAGGTGGGGCGCAAATAACGGGTCCGCCGGCGCGTGCCGGCTTTGGTTCTCGCCTGATCGACCTGACGGTGCGTCGGCAACTCGGCGGATCGCTTGAGTGGAGTTGGCACCCAGGTGGCCTGGTGCTGCGGCTGGCCATACCGGCGGGACGAGCCCTCGCGCCGATGAGCCCAGCAGGGTATCCGCGAGCACTCGCCTAAGCTCATCCATGGGCACGAGGACGCGCATCTCAGCTCGGCTTCGCCGAGGCGCTCTCGGCGGCAAGCCAAGCGTGTGTCTGCGGCAAAGTCGCGCTTATCGCGCCGGCTCGCCTGTGAGTCGGCCAGAGCGTGAAATGCTCTCCTCGCATGCATCGGCACTGCATTCAGGCTGATGCCCCAAGGCTGGCCGCTAGCAGCCGCAATCTCAGGCGCCCCATAACTGGACGTGCCTCGCCCGGAGCCTCGCACCCCAACAGGCGACTTGCCGCGCGCCACAGGCGGCGGGACGGTGTCACCGCAACCCACATCATCTGAACAGGACGATCGCTCACCGTCATGGCAGCACAGCCGCGCATCTCACCCCGGCAACTGGACGCCTTCTGCACCTTCATGGAGGCGGGGACGGTCACCGCGGCGGCGGTGCGCCTGCGCATTTCGCAATCCGCAGTCAGCAAGATCCTGCGTGGCCTTGAGGAGCAGGTCGGCTGTGTCCTTTTCCTGCGCGAAAGTCGCCGGCTCATTCCAACGCGCGAGGCTCAGTTGCTGCGCCGTGAAGTCGATCGCATTTTTCAGGGGCTCGACGGGGTCGATGGCTTCATCCGCAACCTGCGCAATCTCGAGGAAGGGGAACTTGAGATCCTGGCGACGCCCGCTCTCGGCGAGGCCTTCCTCTTCGATGTGCTCGCCGACTTCGCGCAGAACCGAGGCAATGTCCGCGCCTCCTTCCAGCTCCGCCACTCCCATGTCGTCAATCAGCGCATTGCGGATCAGCAAAGTGACCTTGGCTTTTCGATGTTGCCCTTCGACCACCCCGGCGTCATCGGCGAAGACCTCTTTCACGTCCCGGCCGTGTGTGTGCTGCCCGTCGGCCATCGTTTGGCGGCAGCGCCGTTGGTGCGGGCGCAGGATCTTCGCGGCGAGACATTCCTTTCCTTCTCGCGCGATGCCCGCATGCGCCATCTCGTCGATGCCGTCTTCGAACAGCAGCACATCGTCCGGCGGTTGCAGCATGAGATCTACAGCTCCTTCGAAGCCTGTGCCTTGGCGGCGCGAGGATTGGGCGTGGCGATCGTTGACCCGCTGACGGCGAGGCAGGCTGAACCATCGGTGGTCGTCGTGCCGTTCGAGCCGCGCATCGACTACACGTTCAAGGCCATGCGCCCGCGGTTCCGAGAATCCTCGCGCCTGGCGGAGGCCTTTCTCGACGCTGTCCGCACCAAGGTCAGCGAGATGGCGGCGAGTGACGCCATCGCGGGCATGCGCTGCCCTGACTAAGCCGGCAAACGCACTGGCCATCCAGTCCATCAGGTTCTGACATCGCGCGAAGAATGAATGGTGCGGAACGCTGCGCATCTGTGCAGGATCGCCGGGTCGCGAGACTTCATCGCTCCGGCCGAGACGCACCATAAGAGGGGAGTGCCCATCGATGACCGCACCGATCCATCGTCGCACCCTGTTGCTTGCAACCCCCGGCGTGGCGACCCTCGCCGCGCCTGGCATCGTCAGCGCCCAGACCGTGCCTCCGAAGCCAGACCGCATCGTGGTCAATGCGTCCGGCGGCGCGATGAACAGCATTTTCCGGCGCAGCTACTTCGCGGCGTTCGAGCGCCGCCACGGCATCCGCGTCGTGGACACCTCGCCCGTCGATTTCGGCAAGCTCCGCGCCATGGTCGACAGCGGCAATCCCGAATGGACGGTGACCGAGATCGGCGGCCAGGACGCGACGCGCGCCCGGGAGCTGAACCTGCTTGAGCCACTGGACCTGTCGGTCATCGATCGGTCCGAATATCCGGACACGGCAAAGGATAGCCATGTCCTCGCCTCCTCCGCCTACACCACCGCGCTGGGCTATCGCACGGACGTGTTTCCCAATGGCAGCCAGCCCAAGGGCTGGGCGGAGTTCTGGGACGTCCGGCGCTTTCCCGGCCCGCGCTCGCTGCGCAACCATCCCGTCGACAACCTGGAATTCGCGCTGCTCGCGGATGGCGTTCCGATGGATCGCCTCTATCCGCTGGACCTGGACCGCGCGTTCCGCAAGCTCGATGAGATCCGCCCGCACATCACCGTCTGGTGGACGACCGGCGCCCAGCCCGCGCAGCTGCTGGTCGACCGCGAGGTGGTCCTCGCATCGGGCTGGAATGGCCGGTTCTATGAGCTCACCCGACGCGGCGCGCCCGTCGCGACCGAATTCGCGGGTGGCAGCCTGAAATCAGGCGCCTTCGGCATCCCGCGCGGCACGCGCCAGGCGTATTGGGGCCAGCGCTTCCTCCAGATCATGACGGAGCCGGAGCTCCAGGCGATCTACACGACGGAGATGGGCTACCCTGGCCTGCACCGGCGGACGATCGATTTCGTCGCGGCCGAACTGCATCCGCTGCTGTGTACGGCGCCTGGCAACATCGAACGGCAGTTCTGGCTCGATGTCCCCTGGTGGACGGCCAATGCGGCCGTCGCGCAGGAGCGGTGGAACCGGTGGATGCTGCGGCGCTGACGGGCGTCGCGCATGCGCCTCGATGTCACCGGGATCGTCAAACGCTTCGGTGCGGTCACCGCGCTCGCGGGCATCGACCTGTCGGTCGAGGAAGGCGAGTTCCTGACCATCCTGGGCCCGTCCGGCTCGGGTAAGACGACGCTGTTGAAGTCGGTGGCCGGATTCGAGGTGCCCGATGAGGGGCAGGTGCGGCTGGGCGACCAGGATGTGACCCTCGCACCGGCGCGGCACCGCAATGTGGGCATGGTGTTCCAGAACTACGCGCTGTTCCCCCACATGACGGTCGCCGAGAATATCGCGTTCCCCTTGCAGATGCGCCGTGTGGCCAAGCCCGAGATCGCGAAGCGGGTCGATGAGACGCTGAAGCTGGTGGAGCTCGAAACCTACGGGGCGCGGCTGCCGCGCCAGCTCTCCGGCGGGCAGCAGCAGCGGGTCGCCCTTGCCCGGGCGATCGTGTTCGGGCCGGCGCTGCTGCTGCTGGACGAGCCGTTCGGTGCGCTCGACCGGAAGCTGCGTGAATCGCTCCAGTTGGAAGTCCGCCGGCTGCAACGCCGCCTTCGCTTGACGACGCTGTTCATTACCCATGACCAGGAGGAGGCGCTGATCATGTCCGATCGCGTGGCGGTCATGGACCAGGGGCGCATCCAGCAGATCGGCACGCCTGCGGATGTGTATGACAAGCCGGTTTCGCGCTTCGTCGCCGACTTCATCGGTGAGTCGAACCTGATCGAGGCCAGCGCGGAAGGAGGCTGGGTCGTCGTGCCAGGCTTCGGCGCCCTGTCACACCCGGACGCGCCATCATCGGGCCCGGTGACACTGTTGCTGCGCCCCGAAGCGCTGCGCGTCGGCGAGGAGGCGCGTGGTGCAGCGTGCCAGGCACAGGCAACGGTGCTGGAGGCGATCTTCCTGGGTGTGTCCGTGAAGCTGCGCCTGCGGGCGGCCGCCGGCCCCGACCTGCTGGCCCGGCTGCCGCTCCGCCCGTCCGACGCACCACCACCGGCCGAGGGCGCCGCCGTGCTGGTGGGCTTCTCGCCCGGGGATGTGCATGTCGTCCCGCGCGGCTGAGCGCGAGGGTCCCGCGCACAGGCGCGAGCGGCTCCTGCTGCTGCTCGGCCTGCCTGCGATCCTGCTGCTCGCGGGGCTGTTCGCATGGCCCGTGCTGCGCCTGCTCGCCATGTCGGTCTCCGACGGCACCCTCGCTCAGCTGGAGCGTGCAGCACTGGACGAGTTGTACGTCGCCGTCCTGTTCGACAGCCTGACGATCGCCGCCCTGGTCACGCTGATCTGCCTCGCACTCGCCTATCCCGTCGCGTTATGGCTGACCCGTGCAGGGCCGGTCGGGGTGGCCCTGGGACTGTTCGCGCTGCTGCTGCCGTTCTGGACCAGCGTCCTCGTTCGCACCTATGCCTGGATGGTGCTGCTGGGGCGCAACGGCGTCGTGAACCGCGCCCTGCGCGACTGGGGGCTGATCGAGCAGCCGCTCCCGCTGCTCCACAATCTCGGCGGTGTCCTGATCGGCATGGTGCACGTCCTGCTGCCCTACATGGTGTTCCCGATCTACGCCGCGCTGCTGCGGATCGACCCGGATCTGTCGCGTGCGGCGGAGGGGCTCGGCGCCTCCCGCTGGAGCGCCTTCCGCCGCGTCGTCATGCCCCTGTCGATGGCCGGCGTCGGCGCGGGCTGCGCCCTGGTGTTCGTCCTCGCACTCGGCTTCTTCATCACCCCCGCCTTGCTGGGCGGAGGACGGGTGATGATGATTTCCATGCTGATCGAGCAGCAGGTCCGGGAGCTGCTGGACTGGCCCTTCGCCGCCGCGCTCTCGGCCGTGCTGCTGGCCGTTACGCTCGCCGTCTACGCCGTCATCAACCGAGTGTTCCGGAATGCGCGCCTTGAAGCCCCGTGACCGGCGCGCCGGGCCAGGCGCCATTATCCTCACGGTGTTCGCGGCAACAGTGTTCGTCTTCCTGATGCTGCCGGTGCTGGTGGTGTTCCCGATCTCGGTCTCCTCGGCCGCCTATCTGCAATTCCCGCCGCCGGGTTTTTCCTGGCAGTGGTACCAGCGCTATCTCGATGATCCCTCCTGGATCGACGCGACCTGGCGCAGCCTGCAGGCGGCCACCCTGTGCACCGTGCTCTCGATGACGCTGGGCGTGCCCCTGACTTTCCTGCTGGTGCGCTCGCGCCGGCGGGGGATGTGGGTTCTGGACCGGTTGGCGGCGGCCCCGATCATCGTGCCCACCATCGTCCTCTCCATCGCCATCTACGGCGTGTTCGCACGCCTGCAACTGATCGGCGAATGGTACGGCGTGGCGGTTGCGCACACGGTCCTGGCGCTGCCCTTTGTGGTCATCCTGGTCGGTGCGGGCCTGCGCGGATTCGACGAGACGCAGGAGCAAGCCGCGGCCGGCCTCGGCGCATCCTGGCCGGTAGCGGTCTGGCGCATCACGCTACCGCAACTGCGCCCGAGCCTCATCTCGGCCGCCTTCCTCGCCTTCATCAGCTCCTTCGATGAGCTCGTTGTCGCCATGTTTCTCTCGGGCGCGTCCATGACGCTGCCGAAGAAGATGTTCGACAACATCATGATGGAGATCGACCCCACCATAGCGGCGGTGTCGGTGCTGCAGATCCTGCTGGTCGGCGTCTGCCTTGGGCTGACCGCCCTGTTCGGCCGTGGCGCGCTCGCGACCACGATGTCGCGTTGAGGACCGCCATGAATCCCACGATCTTCCATCCCGAGTTCAAGGCCCGCCCGTACTGGTGGGATGCGATCGACATGGCCGACGAGGCGCCGGCCGACCTGCCTGCGCGGGCCGATGTCGTCATCATCGGCGGAGGGCTCACCGGCCTGAACTGCGCCATTGAGCTTGGCCGCGGCGGCGCCCACGCCGTCGTGCTGGAGGCGGAGACACTGGGCTTCGGCGCCTCGACACGAAATGGGGGAGGGGTCTCCGGCGGCAACAGCATCGGCAAGGGCCTGTCCGGCGCCAAGGGCCGGTCGGCCGGCGGTGCCGATGCCATCATCGCGGCGATGATCGGCGATGCCGCCGAGAGCCTGACGCACATCGAATCCATTGTCGCGCGCGAGAACATCGAATGCTTCTACGAGCGCACGGGCCGCTTCATCGGCGCATTCACCCCCAAGCATTACCAGGGAATGTCCGGCCGCATCGCCATGCTGAACGAGCTTGCCGAAGCGGATGCGCACATGGTTCCGCGCGATCAGCAGCGGGAGGAGATGGCATCCGACTACTACTACGGCGGCATGGTCATCAACCGCACCGGCAAGATCCATCCCGCCCTGTATCATCGCGGGCTCATGGACGCGGCGCGCCGTCATGGCGCCACCCTTCTGGGACAGACGCGGGCGGGAGCCCTCACCAAGCTTGCCGATGGGTGGCGCGTCGAGACCAACCGCGGCGCCATCGAGGCGCGGGAAGTCGTCATCGCGACCAATGGCTATACGGGCGGGCTCACGCCCGACCTGAAGCGGCGGCTGATCCCCGTGGCGTCCCATATCATCGCGACGGAGGTCCTCGACCCGGCGCTGGCCGCCAGCCTGATTCCCAAGCGCCGTACGCTCGCCGATAGCCGGCGTGTGCTGTGCTATTATCGGATGTCCCCGGACGGAACCCGCGTGATCTTCGGTGGGCGCGCGCGCTTTACGCAGGTGTCGCCGGAGGTTTCGGCGCCGCTGCTGCATGCGATGATGCTGGAGCGTTGGCCGCAGCTGAAAGGCGTGCGCGTCACCCATGCGTGGACGGGCAACGTCGCCTTCGCCTTCGACCATCTCCCGCATATGGGGCAGACCGAGAAGGGGCTGCACTACGCACTGGGCTGCAATGGTTCCGGCGTGGCGATCCTGTCCTATCTCGGGGCGGAAATCGGCAAGAAGATCCTCGGCAACGCCAACAAGGTACCGTCCTTTGACGGGCGCGATTTTCCGACGCGTCCGTTCTACTCCGGAACCCCCTGGTTTTTGCCGGCCGTTGGGTCCTGGTATCGCTTCCGCGACTGGCTCGATCGGCGCATGGCCTAGACGACGCGGCGAGAAGCGTCGCGCCGGTTGCCGTACCTTTCGGCGGATAGGGACGGCCACAGGGTGCCCTTCCCGATCTGCGCCGCACAGACCTCACGGCTACTGCTGGCCCGATCCAGCTCAGTGATTGCACGAAGCGCCAGCCCATGTGCGTGCGGGTGACTGAACCACGCGGGCACGACACACCGGCCGGTGCCATCAGTCATTCTGCGCAGCGCCGACGAGCGGTTCTGCCTGCAGCGCCCCGCCAAACCTCCTCGGTCTGCTGACCGCAGATCTGCTCCCGCCCCTGGCGCTTCACTCTTTCTTAGGCGCCGGCGTGGTCTTGGTGCGTCATGTCGCGCCCCGCTAGCACAGTGACGGATTACTGGCTTCGTCAGCCATTGATGCAGCTGATGCGCCGCCATGGCGCGGACGCTATTCCCGACGTGCTGCTGGCCGGCCTGCTGATCACCCTGCTGGCGCTGGCGCTGCCGATTGCCCTGCTTCAGGTCTATGACCGCATCCTGCCGCAGGCCGCGCATGGCACGCTGTGGCTCATGCTGGGTGCCGTCACCGTGGCCATCCTCGCGGAGACCGCGCTTCGCATGGCGCGCGCGCAGATCCTTGCCAGGCTGGCTGCTGCGGGTGAGGCGAAGACGCATCGCGCCGCGATCAGCCAGGCT
Organism: Pseudomonadota bacterium; assembly: GCA_040386655.1. Classification (GTDB taxonomy): domain Bacteria; phylum Pseudomonadota; class Alphaproteobacteria; order Acetobacterales; family Acetobacteraceae; genus Plastoroseomonas. The sequence continues at coordinate 24,500 of JAZKFA010000070.1, forward strand.
CTCGGTGCGCCCTCCGCGGCTTTCGACCGGCACGGCAATGGCTGGTACTCCGAGCGCCTGGCCGCCATCGGCACGATGCGCGAGATGTGGTCGGGCCCTGCGCTCCAGGCCATGCTCGATGTGCCCTTCGCAGCACTTTACCTTCTCGCGATCTGGTTCCTTGCTGGCCAGCTCGTTCTGGTGCCGCTGACGCTGCTGGCTGGAATGATCGCTCTCGGCTGGGCCAGTGGCCGCGCCGTCCGACGCCGTGCCGAGGCATTGGCGCTCGCGGAGGAGCGCCGGTTCAACTTTCTCTTCGACATCATGCGTGGCCTGCAGTCCCTGAAGCTGCTGGGTGCGGAGGGTCTGCTCGAACGCCGTTACGAGCGCCTGCAGGACGCGACATCCGCGCTGCGCCGGCGTCTCACCACAGCAACTTCGTTCGGCCAGGAAGCCAGCATGCTGATGTCGCATTTCGCGACCGTCGCGGTGACGGTCTGGGGCTGCCTGATGGTGCTGGACGGGGAGTTGACGGTGGGTGGCCTCGGCGCCTGCACGATGCTCGCCGGGCGGTGCATGCAGCCGCTGCTGGGCGGCGTGGCGCTCTGGTCCCGGCTGCAATCGCTGCGCGACGCGCAACGCCGGGTGGCCGAACTTGCGGAACTGCCCCAGGAGGCGAAGCCGCTGCTGCCGCCCCTCCGCTTGAGCCAGGGTGCCATCGCGTTGGAAAGCGTGCGCTTCGGCCAGATGGCCGATGGCAGCTGGCTGTTCGACGGGCTCTCACTGGACGTCAGGCCTGGCGAGTTCATCGGCATCAACGGCGCGAATGGCAGCGGACGTTCGGTGCTGTTGAAACTCATCACGGGGGAGATCAGGCCGGCATCTGGACGCGTCCTGCTCGATGAGCAGGACCTGCGTCACGTGGATCTAGTGCCCGCGCGCGGCCGGGTTGCGCTCGTGATGCCCAACCCGCCCATGGTACGCGGCTCCCTGCTCGATAATCTCACGCTGCATCAGCCGCATCTGCGGGAGCCGGCGCTTCGGCTCGGCGCGGCCCTGGGCCTTGATGGCATTGCGGCAAGCCTGACGGGGGATTGGCACACGCAGGTCGGTGCCGGCGCTACGCCCCTGCCGCAGGGCGTTGCGCAGCGCGTCGGCATGGTGCGCGCGCTTGTTCAGCAGCCGCTCATCCTGCTGCTCGATGACGTGCACGCACAGCTGGACATGGATGGCGACCGGCGGCTTGCAGAGGTTCTCGCGACTCTGCGTGGCCAGATGACGGTCCTGATGGTCACGCACCGCCGCTCGGCCCTGGCACTGGCGGACCGCGTGCTTCACGTCGAGGGGGGCCGGCTGGTGGTCGCGTCATGAACGTCAGCGCGACATCGGCCCATACCCCGCCACCCGCATTGCTGAGCGCTCCGTCCGGAGGTCTTCGGACCTACGCCATCAGTGGATTGGTCGAGACGGACATCACACGCTGCCTGACCGCCTGGCTTGCGGTGCTGGACTGGGCGGGAAGCCAGGACGACCTGCTGGCCGCGCTGCCGCACGCCAACTCACGGCCGGATTTGACAGAAATGCGCAACGCGTTGGCGCGCCTGGGTCACCCCACGCGCGGCGAGCGGCTGCGACAGAACAAGCTTGATGCGCGCAGGCTTCCCGGCCTGCTGATCGAGGGGGGGCAGCCCGCCTGTCTGCTGTATCGGGCATCCTGCGGCACCGTGTTCCGGCTGGACGGGGCGACCGGCGACTGCAAGCCCTGCGCTCATTGGAATCTTTCCGGGACACTGTATCTCGCGGCCCCCGTGCCGCCGGTGTCGCGAGGCAGCTGGTTGGGCGCCGTGGCGCGACGCTTTGCGCCGGAGGCGGCAACCCTTCTGGCCATTTCGGCCATGATCACCTTGCTTGGGCTGGCCGTGCCGATATTCACAATGGTTGTATTCGACACCGTGGTCGCCGGCCGGGCACCGGGTGTCCTACCGATGCTGGCGATGGGCGCGATCTTCGCGCTGGCCATGGAGGTCGCGTTCCGCGCTTTGCGGCAGCGTGCTCTGGCGCGCATCGGCGAGCGGTTGGACAGGCTGGTCCCGACAGCCGTGTTCGGACAGCTGATGGCACTGCCCAACGCCCTCGTGGAACGCGCCGGGACGGCCGCGCAGGTCTCGCGGCTGCGCGACTTCGCGGCAATCCGGGATTTTCTCACCGGCGCCTTTGCCCTCGCCGTGCTTGACCTGCCGTTCAGCCTGCTCGTGCTGGCGTTGCTGCTGTTCCTTGGCGGCTGGGTTGCCGTGGAGCCGCTGGCGGCGGCTTGCGGCTTAGCGCTGCTCTATCTCGCCACGCGCGGTGCGGTCAGCCGCGCCATCAACGAGGCATCCCGCGCCGGCCAGGCGCGCGAGGCGCTCGCGCTTGAAGCCCTGGAGGCGCACCGCGGCCTTAAGCTTATGGGAGCCGAGGCGCGGTGGGTGGAGCGCTATGCCGCCGCCGCGGCGGCGGCAGCAACCGCCTCGGCCCGCGCCTCGAGCGTCAGCGGTCAAGTGATGACGGTGTCGCAGGCGATGGTGACGCTGTCGGGAATGGTGGCGCTGCTGGTCGGCGTTGTGGCGGTGCTGGCCAATGGCATGTCCGCCGGCACGCTGATTGCCGGGATGATGCTGATATGGCGCGTACTCGGCCCCTTGCAGACAAGCTTCGTCATGCTCTCACGATGGGAGCAGACGCGTGCCTCGATCCGCCAGGTGGACGGCATGATGGCGCTGGAAACGGAGCGTCCGCCGATGCATGAGGTCCGGATGGCACCGCCCCAGCGTGGCGACATCGTGTTCCAGCGCGTGTCCCTGCGCTACCTCTCCCAAGCCGAGCCAGTGCTGTCGGGAGCGAGCTTCGCGATCCGCCACGGCGAAGTCATCGCCATCACCGGAGCCGATGGCGCAGGCAAATCCACCATCATGAAGATGGTGGCCGGGTTGTACCGCCCGCAAGGCGGCGTGGTGCGCCTCGATGGCCACGACATCCGCGCCTTCGACCCCGCGGTGCTGCGCCGTGCCGTCGCCTGGGTGCCGCAGGCGCCGGACCTGCTCTACGGCACGATTGCGCAGAACCTTCGCCTGGCCATGCCAAGCGCAAGCGACGAGGCTCTACGCGAAGCGGCGGACGCCGCCCACGTGCTGGCTGCCATCGAAGCCCTGCCCGAGGGCTTCGAAACCCGCGTCGGCGACAATTCCACCGCCCAGCTGCCACGCAGCCTGCTGCTGCGCATCACCCTCGCCCGCGCCTTGCTGCGTAACGCCCCGGTGCTGCTGCTCGACGAGCCGGCGACTGGCCTGGACGACGCCTGCGCGGATGCCTTTGCCGAGGTCATCGCGGATCGGCGCGGCCACGCCACCATCCTGATGGCGACGCACCGGCCAAGCCATGCGCGCCTGGCCGACCGTGTGCTGCGCATCCAGGACGGCCAGGTCGAGGACGGAACGCCCCCGGCCGCAGCCGCGTCCGCGCCCCTGGCGCGCATGCCCGTATTCGCCTCGCAAGGGTTCTCCCTATGAATGAGATGCCGGCTGCCTGCCGCAAACCCGCACCGGACCGCCACGTGCTGGCGCTCGAGGAGGTTCGGTTGCGCGGGACCGAACGGCTGCTGATCCTGGGCATCGCCGGGCTGGTCGTGGGCTTCCTCGCCTGGGCCTGGATCGCGAAGCTGCCCGAGATCACCATCGCGCAGGGCGAGGTGGTGACTGCGCTCGCGGCCGCACCGGTGCAGCACCTCGAGGGCGGCATCGTGGAGGCCGTCCTTGTGAGCGAGGGCGAGTCTGTCGTCGAGGGCCAGCCGCTGCTGCGGCTGAACGATACCGCCGCGCGTGCCGATCTGGGCCAGCTGACGACGCGCCGCGCGGCGCTCGCGCAGCAGCAGGAAAGGCTGCGCGCGATGGCGGAGGGTCTGGCTCTTCCGGGCGGTGATTCGACGCTCGTCGGTCCTCAGCGCGCGGCCCTTGCCTCGCGTCTGGCGGCCATGGCGGACCGGCTCGCCACCGGCGCCGAGCAGGTGGCGCAGCGGCGCAGCGAGGCGGCCATGGTGGAAGGGCAGGCGCAAGCACTGATCCGCCAGATCGCGATGCTGCGCGACGAACTCGCGACCCGTCAGGCACTCGCGCGTCAGGGGCTGACGACGCGGATCGCGGTGATGGAGGCGCAGCGCATGCTGCTGAGCGCGGAGGCCGATCACGAGCGGCTGGGCGGGCAGGCCATCACCGTGCATCGCGCCATGGCCGAGGCCGAGGCGCGCATGGTCGAAACCCGATCCCAGGCGGTGGATGAAGCACGAC
>JAZKFA010000070.1:28807-49733 GCA_040386655.1 Pseudomonadota bacterium
CTGCTCAACTGCCTGACCGGTTTGCCGCTGCTGTTCACGGACGAGATCGAGGAGACCATGGCTCGCCTGCGCGACCGCGCGGACCGCACGTTGCTACGTGCGCCCATCACCGGGATCGTGCGCGGGCTGGCCGTGCACCGCGCGGGGAGCGTGGTCCAGCCAGGTGCGCTGATCGCCGAGCTGCTGCCTCAGAATGGCCGGCTGGTCGTGGATGCCCGGATCAGTCCGCGCGACATCGGCTTCGTGGCGGAAGGGCAGGCGGTGAACATCAAGGTCCAGGCGTTTGATTTCTCACGCTTCGGCACCGTGCACGGCATGGTCGAGCGCATTTCCGCGGGCTCATTCCTCGATGAGCAACGCCAGCCCTACTACCGCGCGCGCGTGGCGCTGTCGCAGCCGCATGTGGGCCACAATCCGCGACTTGCGCGGCTGGCACCCGGGATGACCGTGCAGGCCGACATAACGACCGGCACTAAGACGGTGATGCAGTACCTCCTCAAGCCGATCTACGCCTCAACAGCCACCGCGTTCAGCGAACGCTGACACGCCAAGGAACACCAGATGAGCGAACAGAATAGGGCTGTCACGTCCGAGGCGGCCGTGCGCGAGATGCGTGCAACGTTCCGCGCCAACCCCGCCAGCGCTCCGGCTACGCAAGGCGTGATGGCTGGCGCTGTTGGGGTGTCGCCACGCACGGTGACGGATGAGACGGCGAGGACCGAGCCCGCGTCCTCCATCTCCGCCCTGGATCAGCGATCGGCTGAAGCCGTAGCCCTGCGCAGCGCTGTTACGGCTTCGGAAATGGCGACCGGCGCCGCGGGTGGCGCGGAACACCCGGGCGTGCCGAATGCCTTGTCCGGTGCAGGCCAGGCGCCCGAGCTTGCCGCCGGGCCCGCATGGCGGGCCGCCGGCTCGGCGACGCCAGCGCAGGATCTCCGGCATGATGCCGTTCCTGGTCCTCAAGGGCCGGAGGCATCGCCAGAGACCAGGCTGGACCGGTCTTCACCGGTCTTGAACACAGCTGCCTTGCCGCCGGCGATGGCGGCCGATGTCGGGGGGGCCGCGAACTCTGGCCAGACGCGTCATGCGTCCCGTGCCGGAGACGCTCTGCAGACGGCAGCTCCGCGATCGGAGCGGAGCGATGGCGCTGATGCGCCGCTGTCCGTGGGCCGCGGTGCGGCAGGCTGGCGGATCACGGCAAACGAGCCCGAGCCGGGTGAGGCGCTGGCCGGCATCCGCGGTTCAGGCATGCCTAATGTCGGGCTGCCTGACATGTCGCACGACCCCGGCATCGCCGCCGGCCGCCACGCGGTGGATGGAAGCGTGGGCTTCCCGCCCGGGCAGCTTATCCGCTCGACAACGATACCGGCGCATGACGATGAAGGCGACGTCGCGCCGGCATCACGCGCCGCATCGCAGGGCGGGCGCGACGACACCTCCGCCCCGCGCGATACCGCCGGCGGCAGGCCCGATATCGCTGGTCCTGAGCTGGACACCCCGCACGATAATGGCGCCACGCGCGACGAGGTCAGGGCGGCGGCCGAGACCGCCGACACCACGCCGCGCGAGACTGCAGGCGCGAACAACGGCCCTCGCGACGACCAGCAGGCAACGAACGGCGACACCAGGAGTAACGCCGCCGCCGCCACCGGGCAGCAGGGGGCCGAATCAGCCGGTCCTGGCAGCGACAAGAAGGACGGGGCGGAGGCTGAGGACAGCGCCGACCCGCGCGTCACCCCCGCCCACGAGGACAACGCCGAGGGGAACGCGAAGACCAGTACCAATGAGGGCCAGGCGGGTAGCGACCGCCCGCCCTCCGGCGATGACGTGACGACCGGCGCCTCCGATGGAACACTGGTTGACGCGATGACCGACGGCGCTGGCGTCCCGCCGCGTGGGAATGCCGGTGCGTCCAACGCCGCGCAGGGTGGGGGGCAGGGGACGGACGGCGACGACAAGGACCACGCCGCCGCCGGCCAGGGTCAGGCTGGAGCGAATGCTCAGGATCCCGCCGCAAAGGATCCGAGCGGCGTCGGGAACAGCATGGAGCTGCGCCCTGAAAGCGACCATGGCGGCTCCGACAAGCACGCCAGCGAAGGCGCGGATCAAGGGGAGATTGCCGCCACGGGCGCGGGTGTGAGCCAGCCGGTTGGCGGCGGGCCCTCAACTTCTACCGACCGAACCGAACCGCCGCCTGGGCAGCCGGTCTTGGTGCCGGGCCATGAGGACAGCGCCACGGGCGTTCCGCTCATTGCCGGCAAGACGGAGAGCGATAGCTTGCGGCCGATCGTGTGCTTCCGCGTCATGGATGCGCCGGAGGGCGCCGTGCTGCGTGCCGGCGGTTCTGTCCTGGCGCGCGAACCCGATGGCAGCATCCTCGTCAGCGCGGCCGACGCACACACGCTGAGCATCACCCCGCCCGCCGGCTCTGACCACGCCATCTCCCTGCGCGTCACTGCCGTCGTGCAGGAGGCCAATGGCAGCCGCAGCGAAACAGCGCACGCCCTGTTGACGGTCCACGTCGACGACACAGCGGAAGCACCGATCTGGCTGCGCGTCGGTGCCGAAGGGCGCGAGGACACGTCCATCCCGCTCGGCCTTGATGCGCGCCTTACCGACGGCGACGGCTCCGAGCGACTGTCCTTCCTCGTCTCGGGGCTGCCGGCCGGTGCCATTCTGAACGCCGGCGCCTATCACGGTCCGGGCAGCTGGTCGCTGACAGCGGAGCAAGCCGCCACCGCCACCATTACGCCGCCGCACGACTTCACGGGTACCATGCAGCTGACGGTCAGCGCCGTGGCGCAGGAGCAGGATGGCGGGCAGCAGGCGGTCTCCACCGTCAACCTTCCGGTGCGGGTCACCGCGGTGGTCGACACCACTGGATGGAACGCCACGGCGACCGGCGACGAGGACAGCCCGATCGCGCTCAACCTCGCACCGCCCATGCTCGATCAGGACGGGTCCGAGCGGCTCGTCGGCACCGTCATCGTCCAGGGCGTGCCGGAAGGCGCCGTGCTGCGCAGTGCCGAGGGCAAGGCGTTCACCGGCAGCGGCGGCACATGGAAGATCCCGGCCGAACAGCTGCACGGTGTCACCATCACGATGCCGCCCGACAGCGATTTGGCCGTGCTCCTGTCCGTGCGTGTCGAAGTCGAGGATGCCGGCGGCGTCCGGGCGGAGATCATGGGCTCAGTGACGGTGGACCCGCGCGGCGTGGCCGACATGCCGCAGCTCGAGGTTGGGAGCGTGAAGACAAAGGGCCATTCCAGCGAGAACTCGGCTTCCGGCTGGACTGCGCTACCCATCACCGCCGCCTCAACGGATCCTGACGGCTCGGAGGATGTGCATGTCTGGGTGCGCGACGTGCCCGAGGGCTTCTCCTTGTCGTCCGGGACGCCGGCGGGGCAGGGCGCCTGGCTGCTCCAGGCGAAGGACCTGCATGGCTTGAAGATGCGCTCCCGTGCCGATTTCGATGGCGAGATCACGCTGCGGATCCAGGCCGTGGCCGTGGAGCGCGAGGCCGACACACAAACCGCCGAAAGCCGCCTGGTTGTCGCGGTCGACAATGGCGGCAAGGGCGGCAATGGCCTGGCCAAGCGCGATGATGCCGAAGCGCCCACCCTCGCCGTGTCAGCGGCGTCCGGCCGCGAGGACGGCAGCACACCTCTATTCATCAAGGCCGACACGAGCGGGCATGGTGGCGGTAACCAAGCGCTGGGGATCCGGATCGACGGCCTGCCGCGAGGCGCCCGCCTCAGCGCTGGCGTGCAGGATGGAGAGAGCGGAACCTGGGTGCTGCGGCCTGATGAGCTGAAGGATCTGGCGGTGATACCGCCTGCCGATTTTTCCGGCGATTTCGCTATCAGCGTCACCGCCGTGACAGTGAAGGGAACCGGTCAGTCCGCCTCGACGCAGTCCCGCGTTTCGATGCACTTCGACGCGGTGTTGGATGGCGCGATCATCGGCGCCAACCCTGCGGCAGGGGTCGAGGACGGCACGATCCCGCTCAATCTCAACATTGCACCCGGGGACCGGGATGGCAGCGAAACCCTGGTCTCGGTCACCATCTCCGATCTGCCGCGCGGTGCCATCATCGCACCCGGCGCGGGCATCCGCGACCAAGGGAACGGCACCTGGTCCGTGGCGCCGGACGCGTTGGGGAATGTCAGGCTGGTGCCGCCGGCCGACGCCCATGGCAGCTTCGAAGTGACGGTGACCGCCACCACGCGCGAGCCAAGCAACGGCGCCCAGGCCACCACGTCGCGCAGCGTGACCGTCGACGTCGCGGCGCGGGCCGATGCGCCCATCGCCAGCGCGATGGACGCGACGGGGCGTGAGGGCGAGCCCATCGCGCTCAGCCTTTCCGCAGGACTCCTGGACCGTGATGGCTCGGAGACCCTGTCGATCGTCGTCTCGGGCCTGCCCGAGCGGGCGCGGCTCTCGGCCGGCATCAACAACGGCGATGGCAGCTGGACGCTGACATCTGCCCAGCTGGACCACCTGACGGTCATCCCGCAGCGGGATTGGTCGGGAAGCATGCCACTGACCATGCAGGCCCACGCCCTGGAGCGTTCGACCGCCGAGGTGGCAAGCACGCGGCTGGATTTCCACGTGACCGTGGCGGGTGTGGCGCAGGCGCCGGTCGTCGATGACGCCTCGGTCACGAGCGACGCCGTGGCCCAGCCCAGACTGACCCTTACCGCGCCGCTGCACGTAGGCCGCCCGGCGCATCTGCATGCCGCGGTTTCCGAGGCGGAGGCCGACGGCGGCCGCAATGCCAGCAGCCTGAGAGGTGACGTGAGGACGGACCCGGAATCGGAAGCGACGCACCTGACGGGTAGCGAGAACGCCTCCTCGCGCCGGTCCATCGCGGCGGCCTCCGATCATGAGGATCGTTCGGAGAGCGCGGGCCGGCACGGGCACGTCAGCGCGTCTATCAGGCAGGACGGGGGCGTCGCCCACGGCCAAGGCACGCATGCCCATGCGGACGCGTCAGAAAACGCGGAGCAGCATCGGCACGACAACCCAGAGGCGAGGCAGGACGCAGACATCGCCGGTGGCCACGGTTCCATGATGAGCGGTGCGACCATCACCCTCGCCGGGGGCGGTGCCGGGGATCGCCTCGCCTTTGCCGACGACCTGGTGCAGCACGAGGACGGCAGGACGATGCTTGGCAGCACCGGGATCGAGATCCTCATCGGCGGCGACGGTCAGGTGACGCTGAGCGGCCTGGCCCGCACCGCCACCTATGGAGAGATCCTCGAGGGCATGGCGGTGGAGCATCCGGGACTTGGCGGTCTCGCCTCGGGCACGCGCAGCATCGGCATCACCTTGCATGACGACGAGGGCGGGAAGTCATCGACGAATGTCGTGACGCTGAACATCCCCTCCTGCGACGGCACGCATGATGGGCCGGATCAGGTGCTTGCCGCTGCCGCAGCACACGACGTCTTCGCTGGCAGCGCGGGCCAGGAGCAGAAGCATCCTGGAGGGAGTTCCGATGTCTTCGCCATCGCAGCGGAGGGCGGGCACCACCCGTCTGAGGGCGGCAGTGGCTCCTGGACCGATGATGTCCACGCGACCAGTGAGCATGGCAGCGGCAATTGGACGGATGTGGTCGACAACGCCGCAAACGTGCAGCTGGGCGAGCACGCCATGGACTTCACCCAGCCCGCCGCGGGCCACATCCAGTTCGCCGATGGCGGGCAGCTCGAATTCACTCAAATCGAGCGAATAACCTGGTAGTCCTCGGCCTGACCCGCTGGCGGAGGGGCGATCGTCGCCGCGGCTGTGCCACGAGCCACTAGCGCAGGGCGGATGCGTGATTTCCAGCACCAGCTACTGCCGCCGATGCACCCTTTAGCGCACGGCGATGTCGAGCGGATGAGCCGAACGACAAGGAGGCGTCTTAAGGATCGGAGGAAGGCAGGGCCTTCAGTTCGCCCTCAACGCCGAACTCCAGCTCAACCGCGCGCTTGAGTGGGATTGTCATCTCGCAAACCAGCCCCGCCCCCTCCCAATGGCAAGCGATGGTTCCGCCCAGCTGGTTTTTGATCGTTCCCTCCAGTAAACGCGTGCCGAAGCCGCGTCGTAGCGGAGGTGCCGTTACCGGCGGTCCGCAATGCTCCTCCCAACGGAGCAGCAGCAGGCCGGCCGCATGATCCACGGACCAGCTCACGGACAAGCGGCCGCTCGTGATCGACAGCGCGCCGTGCTTCGTCGCGTTCGTCGCCAACTCGTGCAGTGCCATGGAAAGCCCCTGTGCGGCCGCGGAGGAGACCTGGACAGGGGGACCGTCGATGACGACCACGGGCACCTCCACGCTGCTGGCCGGCAGCAGGAACGGCGCAAGCTCGCCGCGCGTTAGCGTCATAAGGTCGGCGCCGGTCCAGCTTCCCTCCGCGAGCAGCGTATGCGCCCGCGCCAGTGCATTCACGCGCCCCTCGATCGACTGCGCGTAGGCGGCATTGTTTTCTCGCGGTGTCAGCCGTACCGCGGCCTGGACGACCGCGAGCGCATTCTTCGCGCGATGATCAATCTCCCCGATCAGAAGGCGCTGCAATTCCTCGGCGGCCTTCTGCTGCGTGACGTCGAGGGCGATGCCACGGAAATACAGGGCCTGTCCCGTGGCCGCGTCGCGCTCGATGGTGCCGCGGCCGCAAATCCATCGAACCGCACCGTCCGATTTCCGCGTGAAGCGGTACTCCGTGGACCAGTCGGTCCCCACGCCCGCAATCGACGATTCGATGCTTGCGGCCACCCCCTCCCAGTCCGCCGGATGGATGCCGCTGCGCCAGGCCTCCACCGTCGGCGGCACCGCCGGGTCGGTGCCGTGCAGCCGGTGGCAGCTCTGCGACCAATAGAGCGCGCCGTTGCCAATGGTCCATTCCCAGGAACCGACGCCACCGGCCTCCTGCGCCAGGCGCAGGCGCTCCTCGCTGGAGCGCAGCGCCGTCTCTGCGAGATGGCGTTCAGTCAGGTCCTGGACCACGCCGGCAATACGCACGGCGCGCCCGGTAAGCAGGTCGCGCTCGATGATGGTCCCATGCACGGAGATGCGGTTCCAGCCGCCATCATCCCGACGAAAGCGGAACTCGGCATCGTAGCCATCCGGTCCGCCCGCCGCGAACGCCGCTTCCACCGTCGCAAGCCGGGCGGCACGATCATCGGGATGGACGCGCTCTCGCCACTCGGAATGGTCGGGCGAGCAGCGCTCCGGCGTCAGGCCGCCATAGATCTCGCTCGCGCGCTGGTCCCAATGCGCGGCTCCCGTCGGCAGGTGGCGTTCCCAGGTGCCGAGGCGTGCGCCGTGCAAGGCTGCACGCAGGCGCGCCTCGCCACCCAGCAGAGCAGTCTGGGCGGCCTTCAGTGCGGTGATGTCGACATGAGCGCCGACCATGCGCAGCATGCGACCTTGGCTGTCGCGCTCGATCTCGGCACGCGCCGCGATCCAGCGCATCTCCCCCGCCGGCGTGACGATGCGGTATTCCTGCTCGTATTCCGTCACGGCGGCGTCGGTGATGGCCGCGAGGAAGTACTGCTCCGCGCGCTCGCGATCCTCGGGGTGCAGCCTCGCGACCCAGTCGGCATGCTGCTCGGTGCGGGCGAAGGCGGCACCGCCCTGCAACTCCATGTATTCGGGGGAGCGGAAATTCTCCCCGCTGCGGAGGTCGATCTCGAAGCCGCCAACGCGGCCGATCTGCTGCACCCGGCGCAGCCGGTCCGCGCTCTCCCCCAGCTCCGCGGTGCGTCGGGCCACTCGCTCTTCGAGCGCCGTGTTCGCATCGGCGAGATCGCGCTGGCGGCGGCGGACCATCAGCGCCAGCGCGGACATCAGCAGTGTTGCCGCGCCGCCGATCATCAACAGCGGCAGCATGGCCGCTGTCCAGCGCGCGAGAATGGCTGATCGCGGCCGCGCCGCCGAAGCGTAGACCGGATAGCCCCCGACCCGCCGAAAAGCCGCGATGCGCTGCTCTCCGTCCAACGTGGAACGGGAGGCGTGTATCACCAATGGCTCTTCGCGCCGCATCGCTGCGAGCATGGGACTGTTCGCTCCGATACTGGTGCCGGGAGGAACCGGGACCGAACGAGCCAGCACCGCCCCATCCGTTCGCACCAGGCTCAGCACGTCGCCTTGGCGCGCCGAAGCAAGCCGCCGCAACGCCGTCTCGGCCTCGCTCACATAGACCGAGGCATTGATCACGCCGTCGTAGGTGTGGGCTGGCAGACCATTGCCCGCCCGTTGGCGCCGGCGAGAGATCGCGAAGAAGCCTTCGCCGGTGACGGTGCCCACATAAACGGGGCTCACATGGAGAAACGGCGAGCCGGGCTCGCGCAGCGCCTGATTAAACTCGCGATGGGCGAAGGACTGAGCGCGCGGCACCGGCAGGATGCTGCCCGAGACGAGCGGATGGGAATTGCGGTCATAGACGAAGATGTAAGGCTCGCGCTGGCCATTCTCGCGCGGCCCGGCGACGGCGGCGCGCCGAAGCATCTCGTGGAGTTCGGGCTCACGGGCGGTGATCTCGTCGTCGCTCAGGCCGGCCAAGGCGTCTCCCGCGCGGTCGAGGCGCAACAGCAGCCCGTCGAAGACCCGCCGCGCATATTCGGCGGAGGCCTCCGCGGCATGGGCGATCTCGACCTCGGCCTCGCGCCAGGCCTGGTGCCAGGAGAGCCATCCCGCGGCAGCCGTTGTCAGAATAGGCAGAATGACCGCCGCGGGCAGGATCAGCCGGATGGCAAGCGGCAGGCGCACAGGACGCGGCGACCCGGCCGAGCCGCTGGGCACGCTGACCTGCCGCGCGGGGCTGGGCAGGGGGGCTGTATGCGGGGCATTCGACATCGTGCGGCGGGTCAAGCCTTGTTGGCCCGGCGCCCTCGCCGGGTCGGAATCGAAGGAGGGAATGCTGTTCAGAAACACCATAGCCCACAACATGTCACCATTGCGTGCAAGCTGAGGGCCGGCACCCCGCGCCGGTACGGAAGGTCTTCCGCATGAAGGCCGCAACGTATCGTCGTCAAGAATGGGGTGGCCCCGCGGCCGCGCCAGGTTTGCGCCCCACCCTGCCCATGATCAGCACGGCCACGCGATCACTGCGGCCTCGGGCGTCCGCGGCCCAACGGCAGTTCCATGTCGCAGACCAGGCCCGTCGTTGCCCAGGCGATCGTCACCGCGCCCCCGAGCTGCCCACGCACCGTCCCCTCCAGCACGCGCGAGCCGAAGCCGCGCTGCGTGGGCGGCCCGGCGATCTCCGGCCCGTTGCTCTCCGCCCAACTCAGGCGCAGCACGCCAAGTCCGTCATCGCCGAGACGCCAGGTGACGGCGACGCGCCCCTCCGGCACCGACAGTGCGCCATGCTTGGCCGCGTTCGTCGCCAGCTCGTGCAGGGCCATGGCCAGCGGCTGTGCCGTGCCTGGCGGCAGGACCGTCGGTGGTCCATCGAGCGAGGCGCGATGCCCGGCGAGGAAGGGCGCCAACTCGCCCTCCAGCATCGCGCGCAGCGTCGCGCCCTCCCAGCGTTCCTCCGCGAGGAGGGTCTGCGCACGCGCCAGCGCCGCGACGCGCCCTTCCACCACCCGCACGAAGGAGGGCACGTCGTCGGCCCGCGTCAGGCGCAGCATCGTCTTTCCGGGCCGTCACGTCCTGGCCGATCTTGAGGAAGCCGCGAACGCTGCCGTTGCTGCGGCGAAGCGCCGTAAGGCTGCCGTCGATGAACACCCGCCCGCCCCCCTTGCGCAGATGCCAGCGCACATCCGGCGCGCGCCCGTCGCAGCGGGCGGTATCAAGCTCGGCCTGCGGTGCGCCGCGCGCCTGATCCTCGGGTGTGAAGGTCATTGCGAGCGGCTGGCCCACCGCCTCCGCCGGGGTCCAGCCGAAGACGTTCTCGGCCCCGGCCATCCAGGCGTCGATGCGTCCGTTGGGATCGGTGGTGAAGATGGCGTAATCGCGCGCACCCTCGACAATGAGGCGCAGCCGCTCCTCGCTTTCGCGCAGAGCGGCCTCGGCGCGGACCCGCTCGATATGCGCCCATGCGCGCTCCACGACGGTCTCGACCAGGGAGATTTCAGCCCGCGTCCACACGCGGGGTTCGCACTGATGGACCGCCATCATCGCGACCAGCCGTCCCTGCTTGACCAGAGGGCAGCACACGACCGCCTGGATCCCGATGCCGCTGAACATCGCGCCGCCATCATCGACGGCCAGCTCCACATCGACATGGCTGATGACGAGCGTGCGCCCCGCGCGCATGTCCGCCGCGGCGCGAGAGCCAAACAGCGCCAGGCTGTAGACCCCGGCGCTGCTGGGCGCGCCATCTGTCCAGTCGTCGCGGATGGTGAAGCGGTTATTGTCGGGATCGACGTCGGCATAGGCGCAGCGGGTCGCGCGCAGATGCCTGCCGAGCAGTTCCGCCGTCAGCGCCATGATCTCGCTCGGCGCGAAGGCGCGCACGGTCGCTTCGCTCAACTTGTCGAGCAGCTTGAATCGCTCTTCGCTTTCCCGCAGGGCAGCCTCGACGCGTTCGCGCCGGCTATCGTTGCTGAGATCGGGCGGCTTGGATGGCTCGCTCACGCCGGCTAGCCTCCGGCGGCGATCAGTGGAGGCCGCGCATCGCAGGCCGGAACGCGACCCTGTCCACCGTGATGCATCTGCCCCGCCCGCGGGGGGACGACCTCCCTAAGGCCTTCTGCCGCATCATCCGGTGCGGCTCGCCTCGGCGTCCATGCTGCCGTCACGAAGGCACTCCTCCCCGGTGAGTGGCCGAGTTGGCGGACACGGGCTTTATCCGCAAGGGAGCAGGCGCGTGGCAAAACGCAATGTGAGCGTGAAGTGGCATCGCAACGAGAACGTGTTCGCGAGCCGTCCTTCCTCCGCATGGCACACGGTCTGCCGGCGCCTCCGCTCACGTCAGGCGGCCTGCCCGCGGCGCGTGCGTTGCCCACCATCCGGCGCGACCAGGTTGAGAAGCGCGCGCTTCGTCTGCCGCCATTCGTTGAGCATCGACCCGATATCCACCTCCGGCGAGCGGCTGTTCCGCGCCTGCTCCAGACGCTGCAGCGTTTCCGAAAAACGCACGGCCCCGAAGGTTGCCGTCACGCCGACCAGCTCCTCGCAGCCGCGCGCGAAGGCGACCCATTCCCGCGCGACGACGAGGTTTGCGAGCCGGGGAAGCCGCGCATCCGCCGCCGCGATGAACTCGCGCAGCATCTCACTGGCGCGGTCGGTGCCGTATTCCCGGGCGAGCGCATCGAAGGCAGCGGGATCGACGTAGTTCGAGTCCAGGATGTCCTCGAACTGACTGCTATCATCGGGCTCGGCAAGCCCGACCGGGCCCCGTGCTTCGGCCGGTGCGGTGGCGGGCGCGGTAGCCGGCGTGACGGCCGCAGCCTCCTCCACGACGGGCATCGGGTGGTCCCGCTCGCGCCGCGGCGCGGCCATTGCTGCCGGTTCCACGCGGGCGCGTTCAGCGCGACCTCCGCGGGGCGCCCGGGCATCGCCGTAGGCGGGTCGCTCACGGGGCGTGAGGGAGGCAAGGACTGTAAGGATGGTAACCAGCAGGGCAAGGACGAGCGCGAGCAGCCCCCGCTGGCGCAACCCTGCCGGGTCGCCCGCCAATGTGGTCCAGGGATCAATGCCCATGGACCAGCGGAGCCCATCGCCCACCGGCACCTCGACCAGCGCGCGCTGGTCGCTGAACGCCGCTTCCGCCCATCGCCGGACGGTATCCAGGGCGGCGCCATCGAGCGGCGGAGCCTGGCTTGGTGAGTCTGTTATGACCCGTGCGGAAGGTTCATCGACGAGCCGCACCGCGCCGGTGCGCCGCAGCCAGGCAGGATGGATCAGGCCCAGCAGGTCGGCCTGGTCGATGAAGGTCAGGGCGATGCCGGCCCCCCCGCCCGCATCGTCGAGCCTGCGCGCGACCGCGAGGTAGTTGGGCCTGCCGATCAGAGGAGGGTTGGGGAAGGCGCGCAGCTCGACCCTGTCGGAGCGCTGGTCGAGGATACCGCGAAGCCAAGCCGAAGCATCGTCGCCCAGTAACTCCGCATCGACCGGATGCGATCCCGCCACGACGCGCAATTGTGGGCTGAGGACGAACAAGGTGGTGGCGGGGCTGAGCTGCGGTTCGAGCCTGAGGAGCCGCGCGGTGAGCGAAGCGTTCTCCATCGGCGTCGTGCCCGGGCGCAGGCGCAGCGCGATCGCCTCGAAGCGGCCGAGGACATCGCCGATGCGCTCGGCGGCCCACTGACCGCCGGTGGCAGCCACAAAGCGGCTCTGTCCGGCGGCCGCGCGGAATTCGGACCAGGCCCAGGCGCCGGGGATCATGATCAGGAGCAGCAGGATCGCGAGGAGCCGCAGGATGCGTCGCATGCTGGTGTCTACCGCCTGTCCCTGACCGAGAATCCGCCAATCAACTCTGCCACGTTGCGCAGGCCACGGCGTCCCTCAGGTGAGCAGCAGGCGACGGACGCACTCATACCAAGCGCGCCCCTGCGCCCCGCCAGGCGGAAGCCGCAGCTGCAGCGGGCCGGCGCCGCCACGTTCGGCGGTGACGACGCCGCCGCCGAGCAACGCGAGGACCCGCACGACCGCGGGCTCATCGAGGGGCAGCTGCGCGGAGATTGCGCCATTCGCGCCGCGTTCGCCGGGCAGGCGCCATTCGCCATCGGGGCCCGAGAACACCCGAGTATTGGTCGGCGCGACGCGTTGCGATCGCGGCGCGTCGCCGCCGGAATGCCAGAACCGCACCTGCGTGGCATCGACATAGGCGGCGAAGCTCGCGCCCGATGCCGAGGCCGTCGCGGTGCAGGCCGACGGCGCGTTGACGAACTGCCAACGTGCCGTGAGGACACGCGGCTCTGGCCTGGGTACGGACGCGGCGGTGGCGACACGGGTCGGTATCGATGTTGGTGTGGGCGGCGCCTGGGGCGGCACGCAACCACCCAGCAGGCTCAGCGCGCCGAAGCCGAGCGTGATGCACCGCCGGCGCGTTCGGCTGGAGATTCCGCGCAACCAGGTAATCACATCGCGCTCTCCGGCAACAGGCGAATGGCACGCTCACCGGCGAACACGGGTGTGGCGCTCGGGGGCGGACCCTTCTGGGACCGAGGTAACGCAGTTCGCGCTGCTCAGTTTGCAATATTCCGGAGCCGTGCGGTCGGCTCGCGAACAATTGCGCGGCAGCATCAAGCGGTTGGCCCTCCTCCTGCACTGGCGGTTCGGGCGGGCTGGCGCCCGGCTGCTTAGCAGCCACCAGTCTGTCCTGGCGCCGATGTGACCATTGCTGTCCATAAATTCGGGGTCGCGCCTCGCCGGCGGTTCGACACGAGGCTGCACGTATCATCCGGCTGGGCTAGCCTGAACTGAATGACCAGATATTCACACGCCCGTAGCCCAGCGCGGCAAATCCTGCATGGCGCCATCTGGGTCTTCGCCAGTCTGCACGCCCTCCCAGGCCGCGCCCAGGCACCCGAGGCAGGGGAGTCAGCACAGGAAGCCGGCATACCACACGAGATCACAATCTTGCCTTCCGGCAACGGGGCGCTGGACGCGTTGCTGCGCGCTGCCTCGGGCCTAGACCGCCTGCGGGAGCGTGCGCCGACCGACGCCGCCGGCATCCAGGCGCGCATGCTCGCTGAGCCCGAGCGCCTGCGCCCCGCCTTCGAATCGGAGGGCTTCTGGGCCGGGCGCGCGACCGTCGCCCTCTCCGGCGCGCCGCCGCTCGCCCCGCCGCCGACCATCGCGGAGGTGGAGGCCGCCCCGCGCCCCGTCGCGATTGAGATCCGTCCAGACCCGGGTCCGCGCTACATGCTGCGGCGTATCATCACCCAGGGCGCCGCCCCGATCCCGCTCGCCCCCGGTGCTCCGGCCCGCGCCGATGCGGTCTTGGAAGCGCAGGGCGCCGCGCTGGCTGGCTGGCGCGCGGCCGGCTACCCGCTCGCGCGCATCGAGCGCCAGGTGACGGTGGATCACGCCGCCCAAGCCATGGATGTGGGTTTCCAAGTGGCACTCGGTCCCCGGGCGCGCGCGGTGGTCGCGCAGGTGGAGGGCAGCGCCGGCGTCGATCCCGAGATCGCACGGCGCGTTGCCGCCGCCCGCCTGCGCGACAATCCCTATAGCCCGGAGCTGATCGCGCAGACCCGCTCGGACCTGCTGGCCCTAGGCCCCTTTGGCAGCGTGCGGGTGGAGGAGGGGACGGAGCTCGATGATCAGGGCCGGCTGCCGGTGACCTTCCGGGTCGTGGATCGCCCGTTCCGCGCGATCACCGCCTCGGCGGGCTACGAGACGAATTTCGGCGCCACGGTCGGGCTCGGGTGGGAACACCGCAATCTTTTAGGCGGCGCCGAGCGCCTGACGATCGAGGGCGAGGTGCGTCGCCTGGGCAGCGAAGTGGACCGCACGAACGCCCGGATCACCGGCACGTTCCGGCTGCCCGTCCCGTTTGGTTATGACGGAGCGCTGGTCACCCGCGTCTCGCTCAACCGCGACCGGCTCGACGCCTTCGACCGCGACGCGGTGGAGGCGTCAGTGCTGTATGAGTGGCGGGTCAGCCGGCGCTGGACGGCCTCCGCCGGGCCGACTGCCGAAATTGGCCGCACCGCCCCGCCTGGCGAGACGCTGCGCCCGTCCAACCTGGTCGGATTTGCGACCGCCGCGCGCTACGATGGCACCGACAGCACGCTCGACCCCCGGCGCGGCTGGCGGCTGAATCTCAGCGCCACTCCGAGTTATTCTCTGAGCCGTTCGGAGGCCTATCTCGCGGCCCGGGCCACGGGATCCACCTACGTCGATCTGAGCGGTAACGGTCGCAGCGTCCTGGCCTTCCGCGGGAGCCTAGGGTCGCTGATCGGCGCCGAGGCGCCGAACGTGCCGCCAGCCCAGCGGCTTTACGCCGGCGGCGGCGGATCGGTGCGCGGCTATGATTACCAGAGCATCGGCCCGCGCGATCGCCGTGGCCGCCCCGCCGGCGGGGCGAGCCTGCTGGAGGGCTCGGTCGAGTTCCGCCAGCGCATCGGCGGCAGCCTCGGCGCGGTGGCCTTCCTCGATACGGGTGCGGTCGGAACAGATGCTTTCGCGCCCACGGACGCGCTGCGGGTCGGCGCGGGGGTAGGCTTGCGCTACTACACGGCCTTCGGCCCCGTGCGGGCCGATGTCGGCGTGCCGCTCGTCCGACAGGTCGGTAGTTCCGGCTTCGGCCTTTACATTGGGATCGGCCACGCCTTCTGAAGGGGATGGCACGCCTGATCCTGCGCGCGGCTGGCGCGCTCATCCTGCTGCTGGCGCTGGTCCTCATCGGGGTCGCGACGCCCTGGGGCGCGTCGCAGCTGGCGCGGGTGGCGATGTGGGCGGTGCCTGGCCTGACGCTGGAGGGCCTCGGCGGGCCATTGCCTTCCCGGCTGACGCTTGCGCGCGGGACACTTGCGGATGCGGATGGCCCCTGGCTGCTGCTCGAGGATGTGGAGCTTGATCTGAACCTGGCGGCGCTGCTGCGGGGCGAGGCGCACCTGCGCCAGCTCCGCGCCGGGCGCGTGCAGCTGACGCGCCTGCCGCCGAGCGAACCCGCGCCAGCCCCGGTGCCCGCGGAACCCTTCGCCCTGCCGGAGCTGCCGCAGCTGCCTCTCGGCATTCGTCTCGACCAGCTCTCGGTCGCGCGGCTGGAACTGGGCGAAGCGGTGCTCGGCGGGACGGCAGCCCTGTCGGTGGAAGGTGAGGCGCGGCTGGAGGGCAGGACGGGTGCGGTACGGCTGGCGGTGACCCGCCTCGACGCGCCGGGCAGCGTCCGGCTGGAGGCCGCGCTGGATGAAAGCGCCGTGACCGCGCGGCTTGATGCGGCGGAGCCGGCGGGTGGGGTGGTAGCGATGCTGGCCGGGCGGCCGGATGCCGGCTTCGATGCCAGGCTCCGCGTCGAGAATTCACGCTGGACGCTCGCCGGCAATCTCGGCGACAGCGGCGTGGAAGGCGAGGGCACGGTGGATGCTGCCAGCGGCCTCGCTCTGGCCGGCGAGATCCGGGCGCGGCCGGGCGGCTTAATGCCGGAACCAATCGTGCCGCTCGCCCGCGACGTGACCCTGGGCTTCGCCCTGCGCCAGGCGCCGGATACGGCATGGGAGGTGGAGCGCATCGCCGTGCTCGCGCCCGCAGGGCGGCTCGCGGGGCAGCTTCGCCTCGGGGCCGAGGGTGGTCTGGCGGGCCGCATGCGCCTGGAGGTTGCAGCGCCGAGCACCTTCGCCGCGCTGCTGCCCAAGGGCCTTGGCTGGGCCTCGGCGGGAATCGATGCCCGGCTCGGCGGCACATTGGCCGCACCCACAGTCGAGCTGGAAGGCGCCATCGCGCAGCCGCGCACCGGCACCGCCGCCGACCCGCTGCTTGGCGAGCGCCTCACCTTCCGAGCGCGCGGAGCGGAGGGCGGACGCGCGGTGGGGCTTGCGTTGAACGCCGCCCGCATCGAACTCGCCGCGGAGGGCGCGGCGGTTGGTGAACTCGGAATGGATATCCGCGCCAGCGTGGTGGATCCGCCCAATGCAACCGGCCGCGTGACGCTCACCGGCCGCCTCACCGGGACCGCGGCCGCGCCGCTCGCCCGCGCCGTGCTCGCGACCGACCGCTTGGCCACGGGCGGGCGGCTGCTGGAGGCGCTGCGCGTCACGCTCGACGCCAGCCCATCCGAGCTCCATGCCGAGGCCGAGGGGCGCCTGGATGCCGAACCGCTGTCCCTGCGCCTGGATGCCGCCACCGCAGATGGCCGCCTGCGGGTGAGCGGCCTGGATGCGCGCTGGGCCGGCGCCACCCTGCGCGGCGCGGCGGAGGGGCCGGCCGAAGGCCCCTACGCCGGAGCCTTGGACCTCGATGTGCCGAACCTCGCCCGGCTCGCGCCGGGGCTTGCGGGGCGCGTGACCGTGGCCGCCCGAGCAGAGGTGGTGCCGGGCGCGACCGGCCCCTCAGCACAGGGCCTGTCTCTGCGTGCGGAGAGCCCGGGGCTGCGCGTCAGTGGCCAGCAGGCGCGCCTGGCGCTGGAGGCGAACGGGACGCTCGCCCAGGCGGATCTCCGGCTCAGCGCCGCCACCGCACAGGGGGCGGTCGAGACGGCGGCGCGCATAGCCCTGGCCGATGGTGCCATCGACGCGGCCATCAGCCGGCTGGAGCTGCGCGGTGGGCCGGAAAGCTTGGCGCTTCAGGGTGAAGCGAGAGTGCGGCGGGAGGCGAATGGCGACCTCACCCTGGCACAAGCGCGCTTCGCCTCGCCGCGCGGGGGCCGGCTTGCAATCCAGGCGCAGACGCGCGGAGAGGTGCTGACCGCCCGGGCCGAACTCCAGGCGCTGCCGGTCGCGCCCTTCAGCGCTGGCGCAGCCGAGGGCACGCTGTCCGGAGAAGTCACCGCGACCGGGCCGATCGCGAACCCGGATGCCCGGTTCAACCTTCGCGGCACCGGCCTTCGTGCTGCCGCCGCGCCGACGCTGCCGCTCGCGCAGCTGACGGCAACCGGCACGGCCTCGGCGGGAGCTGCGCGGGTCGATGCGCGCCTGGATGCGGGGCCTGGCATCGCGCTGACGCTTGAGGCCGCCCAGCCGCGTGGCCTCGGCGCCGATGCCGCGACCGAAGCGCGGCTGCGTGGCCGGCTTGATATCGCCGTGCTTTCGGCGCCCTTGCTGGCCGGAAGCGCAGGACGCGCGGCCGGGCGCGCGACACTGGACCTGCTGATAACCGGCACGCCGAACGCCCCGGTCCTGGCCGGGGGGGTGGATATCGCGGGTGGCCGCTACGCCGACGCGGAACTGGGCGTACAGGTCAACGACATCACCGCGCGCCTGGCTGCCGCCGGGCAGCGTCTGGTGGTCGAACGCTTCGCCGCGACCACGCCAGGCGGCGGACGGCTGGCGGCCGAGGGCTGGGTCGAACTGCTCGGCCCCGACATCCCCGCCGCGCTGACGATCACCGCACAGCGCGCTCGCCCGATCCGTTCGGAATTGGCCGAGGTGCTGCTGAACGCGGACCTGCGCGTCGTCGGTCCCTTGTTGGCGGGTGGCCGCCTGTCAGGGCGGGTCGAGCTGCTGCGCACCGATATCCGCATCCCCGAACAGCTCGCGGCGAACATCCCCTCCATCGGGCGGGTGCGGGAGGTGGGTCCGCGCCCGCCTGGCCGCCCGGCGCCTCCGCCGCGCGGCAATGCCGCTCCGGCCGCGCCGGCCGGCGCCCCGCTCGCGCTCGATGTCACCATCAGCGCGCCGCGGGCAATCTTTGTCCGGGGAAGGGGGCTCGAATCCGAGCTCGCCGGCGACATCGTGGTGCGCGGCGATCTTGCCGCACCGTTGCCCAGCGGCGGCTTCCGCCTGCGCCGCGGCAGCTTTGACCTAGGGGGCCGTGCGCTGAACCTCACCCGCGGGAACGTCACCTTCGATGCGGGGACGCTGTCGCCAAGCCTCGACTTTCTGGCCAGCGCCCGAAGCCGCTCGCACACCATCACGCTGGCCATCACCGGCCAGCCCTCCGCACCGCAACTGACGCTGAGCGCAACCCCTGAGCTGCCCCAGGATGAGGCGCTGGCGCGGCTGCTGTTCGACCGCGAGACCAGCCGGCTGTCCCCCTTCGAGATCGCGAGTCTGACGCAGGCGCTGGCCCAGCTTGCGGGGGTGATCACCGAGGCCAATACGCCGGCCGCCCGCATCCGCGCGCTCCTGGGTCTCGACCGGCTCTCGGCCGGGCAGAACCAGCAGACCGGCGGCGCGACGGTGGAGGCAGGGCGCTATGTGGCGCCCGGTGTGTATGTCGGCGTGCGCCAGGGGACGGGGAGCGGCGGGCCGGGCGTCAACGTGCAGGTGGAACTGACGCCGCGTTTGCGCCTGGAGGCCGAGACCCAGAGCGGGGAGGCCGGAGATAGGCTGGGCCTGAGCTACTCTTACGAATATTGAAGGACCATCGCGCCAAGGGCACTGGCGCACCCCCCGACGCCGCTGTGCGCCGTTGTTCGACAGGACGCCGCCGTCCAGAGAACTCGGCGGCCGGAGGCCTCGGCAACTCAGGGCGCACGATGGAGTAGCAAGCGTTCATCGCCGCCGCGTTCAGGCGTTCGGTGCCTCATGCGGTTCTGCCGCGGTCAGGGCATCGGTGAAGCGGTGCAACCACCAGATGACGTCCTCGCGCTCGATGCCATCCATCATCCGCCCCCAGCGTGCGCGGCGTTCCTCCAGAGGCATCGCCAGCGCCGTGGCGATCGCGTCAGCCATGTCTTCGGGGCTGTGCGGGTTGACCAGCAGCGCATCCACCAACTGTTCCGCAGCGCCCGCGAACCGCGACAGGATCAGCACGCCCGGGTCGGCCGGGTCCTGAGCCGCGACATATTCCTTGGCGACAAGGTTCATCCCATCGCGCAGCGGCGTGACCAGGCCCACGCGCGCGGCGCGGTACATCCCCGCGAGCTGCTCGCGCGGATGGCCCTTGTTCACGTAGCGGATCGGCACCCATTCGGCATCGGCGAATTCGCCATTGATGCGTCCGGACAGCGCATCCAGCTGAGCGCGGATTTCCTGGTAGCTCTGCACCTCGGCGCGGGAAGGGGGCGCGATCTGCAGCAGGAACACCGCACCATGCTTGTCCGGGTTCGCGGCAAGAAACCGCTCATAGCCAAGAAAGCGTTCCTGCAGGCCCTTGGAGTAGTCGAGCCGATCGACGCCGATGATCATCGTGCGGCCATTCGCACTGGCGCGCATGCGCTGGAACATGATGCGCGCGGCCTCGGCATTGGCGCTTTCGCGGAACGCCTCGGCATCGATGCCGATGGGGCATGCGACGACACGGATCGAGCGGCCTTCATGGATGACGCTGTCGTCATTGCCAATCTCGGCGCCGAGCTGCACGCGGGCATAGTCACGGAAGGCCTCGAGCGAGTCCTTTGTCTGGAACCCCACCACGTCATAGGCGAACAGCGACTGCACCAGCTCGTGGTGGCTCGGCAATGAGAGAAGCAGCGGCATCGGTGGCCAGGGGATGTGCAGGAAGAAACCCATCCTGTTGCGGCAGCCACGCTCCCGCAGTTTCTCGCCCAGCGGGATGAGGTGATAATCGTTCACCCAGACGACGTCATCCGGGTCGATCAGGGGCACCACCGTATCGGCGAAGCGCGCGTTGACGCGCTGGTAACCGCCGGCAAAGCCGCGCTCGAATTCGGCGAGATCGACGCGGTAGTGGAACAGCGGCCACAGGGTCCGGTTCGCGTAGCCATTGTAGTACTCGTCGATATCCTGCGCCTCGAGGTCGATGGTCGCGGTAGCGACCCCTTGGTGGCGCTGGAAATTGATGTGTCCGGAGAATTGCGCTGTCTCATCGCCCGACCAGCCGAACCAGATCCCGTTGCTCTCGCGCAGCGCGGCGGAGAGCGCGACCGCAAGCCCACCCTGAGCGCCGCCATTCTCCGATGTCGGCACCGAGACACGATTGGAGATGACGACGAGACGGCTCATCGGACGGAGCTCCAGGGCTTGCTGAGCAAGCCGGCGCAGTTGATCAGTCCCACAAGCGAGTAGGTCTGGGGATAGTTTCCCCACAGCTCGCCGCTGGACGGGTCGATGCCCTCCGACAACAGACCGGCCGCCGTGCAGCGCTCGATCATCTCCTCGAACAATGCGCGGGCATCGAGCACGCGCCCCGTCGCATGCAGCGCCTCGATCAGCCAGAAGGTGCAGATGTTGAAGGCGGTCTTGGGCAGGCCGAAATCATCCTCGGTCGCGTAGCGCAGCATGGTCGACCCGCGCCGCAGCCCTTCCTCCACGGCGGTCAGCGTGGTCCGGAAGCGCGGATCCGCGGGCGTGAGGAAGCGCAGGTCGAGAAGCTGGATCAGGCTCGCATCCAGGTCGTCCCCGCTGAAGGTCGCCGACAGACGTTGTGTGTCCTCGCGCCAGGCGGCCTTCTCGATGGTGGCACGAATGGTGTCCGCGC
>JAZKFA010000071.1:0-1609 GCA_040386655.1 Pseudomonadota bacterium
GGTGGCATCGCCGGCCAGCGCGGCCTCGCTCAGCGCAGTGATCCGGCAGGAAAGCGTGGCGAGGTCCTCAGCCACGGACGCCCACGAATATCTCGCCATTGCGGACGCTCACGGGGTGCTGCGCGAGCTTGATGCTGGCGAGGCCCGCATGCGCGCCGGTCCGCAAATCGAACTCATAGCCATGCCAGGGGCAGACGACGACGAGCGAGCCCACCTTGTAATGGATGCCGAGGCTCTTGCGGTCAGCGTCGAGACGTTCCTCGACGCCGGGCATCATGCGGCCCTGGCACACCGGGCCGCCCTGGTGGGGGCATTCGTTGCGGTAGGCCAGCAGCCCCCCGTCGACGCGAAAGACGCCGATCTCGATCCCCTCGGCGACGACGACCTTGCGGCCGCCTTCGGGGATTTCGGCATCAAGGCCGACGTAGACATCTTTCACGCAGCATCCTCCGCAGCGCCGCGTCTTGGCGCGGGCAAGAGGGGAGCCTGCGTCCGGCTAGCCTGCTTGGCAAGCGGGCCTCCTCAGCGCAGCTCGATGAACCGGTCCACCGGCCAGGCGCCGTTGTTGCGCAACGTCCAGGCGGAATAACGCGCCGGACGGCCCATGTTCGGCCGGAACTCGATGCCCGTGACCTTCCGGCCGCGCCGGCCCTGGATATCTAGCTTCGAGGGATAGCCGTCCTTCTCGGTCGCCTTCCGCACGTCGAGGTAATAGCCGTCCTTCGGGGTCGACAATGTCAGCATCCCCTGGAACGGACCGTTCACCTCACCGCTGTCGAGCACAAAGAAAACCTGACCGTCCGACACCTTGAGCCTCCTCGTTTCGTCTGCGCCCGTTCTGATTGCGCACCCGAGGTATATGCCCTCAATCGTTACCAAAATGAATACAACCGCAACTTTAAGTTGGTCTAATTTCCGCGGA
The DNA here is from genome assembly GCA_040386655.1 of Pseudomonadota bacterium. Classification (GTDB taxonomy): domain Bacteria; phylum Pseudomonadota; class Alphaproteobacteria; order Acetobacterales; family Acetobacteraceae; genus Plastoroseomonas. The sequence goes on from JAZKFA010000071.1 coordinate 923, forward strand.
TCGCACGTTTTCGCCGTCGTTTGTGTCGTCACCGTCGTGAGGGTCGCCAGCGCCGCAGCAGCAGCGCATTGCCCAGCACCGTCACCGAAGACAGCGCCATCGCCGCCCCCGCCACCACCGGCGAGAGGTACCCGGCTGCCGCAAGCGGGATCCCCAGTGCGTTGAAGGCGAAGGCCCAGGCCAGGTTCTGCCGGATTTTTGCCAGCGTCCGCCGCGTGATGTCGAGCGTTGCAGGGACCAGCACCGGGTCTGACCGCAGCAGCGTCACCCCCGCCGCCGCGATAGCGAGGTCCGTCCCGCTGCCCATCGCGATGCCGAGATCCGCGCCGGCCAGGGCCGGCGCGTCATTGACCCCGTCGCCCACCATCGCGACCCGCGCGCCTCCGGAGCGCCAGCCGGCGATCGCCTCGGATTTCTGTGCCGGAAGCAGCTCCGCCGCCACGGTGTCGATCCCGAGCGGCCCGGCAGTGGCCCGCGCCGCGGCGTCCCGGTCGCCGCTCAGCATCGCCACATCCAGCCCCATGCCGCGCAACGCGGCCACGGCGCCGGCGGCCCCCGGCTTCACCGCATCCTCAAACGCGAAAAGCGCCAGCGCGCGATCGCCCTCCATGAGCCAGGCGAGCGTGCGGCCCTGGGCCTCCTCGGCCTGGGCGGCGGTGGCGAGCGGGCCGGCATCCGCACCCGCCT
>JAZKFA010000071.1:1619-21046 GCA_040386655.1 Pseudomonadota bacterium
CGACCACGCCCTCCACGCCGCGGCCGGGCAGGGCGCGGAACTGGCTTGCTGGAGGAGGTGCTTCGCCCAGAGCGACGAGGAAGGCGCGCGCGAGCGGATGCTCGCTGCCGGCATTCAGTGCGGCAGCCAGGCGCAGCCCATCCGCGTCGCCATGCTTGGCGGCCAGGCGGGGGCGACCCTCGGTCAGGGTCCCGGTCTTGTCGAAGGCAACGAGCGTGATGCCGCTGGCACGCTCGATGGCCTCGGCATCGCGGATCAGGATACCCGCGCGCGCCGCCGCCCCGGTGCCGGTCATGATCGCGGCGGGTGTGGCGAGGCCCAGCGCGCAGGGGCAGGCGATGACCAGCACAGCCACCGCGTGCAACAGCGCCGTCTCCATCCCCGCACCCACCACCAGCCAGCCCACTAGCGTGAGCGCGGCGATCCCCAGAACGGCGGGCACGAAGATCGCGCTCACCCGGTCGACCAGCTTCTGCACCGGCGCGCGACTGGCCTGCGCGGCTTCTACGAGTGCGGCGACGCGCGCAAGCAGCGTCTGCCCGCCGATAGCCCGCGCGGTCACCAGCAGCCGCCCGTCGAGCACGATCGCGCCCTGGTGCACCGCCTCGCCTACGCCGCGCGCCATGGCGCGGCTCTCACCCGTCAGCGCGCTTTCATCGATGTTGGCGATGCCGTCAAAAATGGTCCCGTCCGCCGCGATGCGCTCGCCCGGCCGCACGACCAGCACGTCGCCTTCGCGCAGCGCCTCCGGCGTGATGTCGCGCTCCTCGCCACCAACCAGCACCCGCGCGGTCGCCGGCCGCAGCGCGAGCAGGGCGGCTATGGCGGAGCCCGTGGCGCGCCGCGCGCGCGCCTCCAGCCACTTGCCCACCAGCACGAACAGGATGACGACGGCCGAGGCTTCGAAATACAGCGCATGCGCGTGCGCGGCGCCGTGCTTGAGCAGGGTCCAGACCGAGAGCGCATAGGCCGCCGAGGTGCCGAGGGCCACAAGCACGTCCATATTGGCCGCGCCCGCGCGAATGGCGCGGAAACCGGCGCGATAGAAGCGCGCGCCGAGGATGAACTGCACCGGCGTGGCCAGGGCGAACTGCACCCAGGGGTGTGGCATCCAGTCCTGGCCGACCACCATCCCCGCCATGCCCAGCAGCAGCGGCGCGGTCAGCAATGCCGCGACCAGCGGCGCGACCCAGCTGCGGTCCGCAACAGGCGCCGCCTGGTCAGTGCGCGCGACGCCGTAGCCGGCGCGCTGCACCGCGGCGTCGAGCGTGGCGAGCGGCGTGCCGCGCAGCATGCGCACCAGCGCGATACCGCTCGCGGGGTTCACGCTCGCCTCGGTCACGCCCGGGGTGGTCTGCAGCGCCGCGGTGACGCGCGTCGCGCAGGAGGCGCAGGTCATGCCGGTGATGTGCAGCCGCGCTTCGTCGCTCGCGACGTCGTAGCCCGCGCGGCGCACCGCGGTGATGAGATCGCCCACCTTCGCGGTGCCGCGGATCTCCGCCCGCTCGGAGGCGATGTTCACCTCCGCCGCCGTCACGCCCGGCACCGCCGATAGCGCGCGGCCGACCGCGCGGGAGCAGTTGGCGCAGGTCATGCCGGTTATCGGCAGTGCAACCAGGCGTTCGGCACCAAGGCGCTGGGTCTCAACGATGGATGGGGTCTGCGTGTCGGGCATGCCGCCCATATGGGCCAAGGCGGGCCGGATTGCAGCAAGTTGGCGATTGACGCCGCCGCCGGTCGCCGTGACATGTACCCACCATGCACAAACAAGCACGCTGTGCCCTGGCTGTCTTGGCCGCCCTGCCGCTGCTCGGGCAGGCGCTGGCGCCCGAGCCCTTCCGAATCGTCAATGGCACCGGTGCCGGGGCGGTGGCGCTGCATGCGGTGCGCTCCGGCCGGCCGGACTGGGGCTCCAACCTGCTCAACCGCGGGCCGCTTGCCGCCGATGGCCGCTTCGCGCTGCGCCCGGCGCCCAGCGCCGGCTGCAGCTTCGACCTGCGCCTGGTGCTGGAGGATGGGCGGGAGTCGGTGCTGCGCAACCAGGATATCTGCCGCAACCGGGAGGTGCGGCTGGCGACCGCCGCCGCGGTCGTGCCGCCACCCGTCGAGGCGCCTCCGCCCCGCCAGGGATCGGCCCCGCAGCCCTCCGCACGCGGCGTGCAGCCCGATGCCGCTGCCCGCGTCGCCTCCGGCACCGGCTTCGTCGTCGCGCGTGACGTGGTGCTGACGAACCAGCACGTGGTCGAGGGCTGCAACCGCATCCTGGTCCGCACCGCCGATGGCCGGACGCTGGCCGCCACGCCCCCCGCGCGCGTCGATACGCGGCGCGACCTTGCCCTGCTCACGGTGCCGGGCGATCCCGGGCCGCCGCTGACCTTCCGCGCCAATGCGGTGCGCCGGGGCGAGGCGGTCGTGACATACGGCTTCCCGCTCTCGGGCCTGCTCTCCTCCGGCCCGACGCTGACGACGGGCGAGGTCAGCGCGCTTGCGGGCATGCAGGACAACCCGGTGCAGTATCAGATCAGCGCGCCGGTCCAGCCGGGCAATTCGGGCGGGCCGCTGCTGGACCGGCAGGGGCATGTGGTGGGCGTCGTTGTCTCCAAGCTCAACGCGCAGCGCATCGCCGCGCGCACCGGCGACATCCCGCAAAACGTGAATTTCGCCGTGAAGGGCAGCGAGGCGCAGGAGTTCATGCGCCGCGCCGGGCTGACGCCGCTCCTTGCTGAGAGCACCGGCGCGGATCGCAACGCGGCCGAGGTGGGCGAGGTCGCGCATCGCTCCACCCTGTTCGTCCGCTGCGAGCGGTAAGGGCCTCTTTCCCGCCTGTCGTTTTGCCGTAATGCTGCCACTGCCTCGCGCAACTGTGTGGTAGTGGGGAATTCCTCAATGGGCCGTCTTGCCGTCGCGTTCTTCTGTTCGGGCTTCGCGGCGCTGCTGTGCCAGATCGTCTGGCAGCGCATGCTCGGCATTTTCGCGGGCTCGGACACCGTCTCGGCCGCGCTCGTCGTGGGGGCCTTCCTGGCTGGGCTTGGGCTGGGATCCATCCTGGGTGCCAAGATCGCGGACCGGCTGTCGCCCCGCCACGCGCTGCTGGGCTTCGTCATCGCCGAGACCGGTGTCGCAGGATTCGCGTTGCTGTCCAAGCTGTTCCTGTACGATTGGCTCGCCACGGACCTCGCCGGCCTGGTCGATGCGCCGGGCGCGATCTTCGCGCTGTGCTTCGCCGGGCTCGCGCTGCCGACGACCCTGATGGGTGCCTCGCTGCCGCTGCTGTCGCGCGCGGTGGCGAGTTCGCTGGACGAGGTCGCGGCGCGCGTGTCGCGGCTGTACGGGCTGAACACGCTGGGTGCCGGGCTGGGCGCGCTGCTCGGCGGCTGGTTGCTGGTCGGGCATCTGGGTTTCGTCGGCGCGCTGGTCCTCGCCGCGACGCTCGATGTCGGCGCCGCGCTGCTCGCGCTCAGCCTGCTGCCGGCGATGGACCGCACGACACCCGCCCGAGCCGCACCCGCGAAGCAGGTCGAACCTTATGGCGGCCTGCCGCTTTGGTGCGTGCTGGTGTTCCTGTCGGGCTACGTCATCGTCGCGCTGGAGATCGTGTGGGTGCGGTTGATCGGGCAGGTCGGGCAATACCATGCCTACCTGTTCCCAACGGTGCTGGGCATCTTCCTGCTCGCCGACGGGCTGGGCATCGAGATCGCATCGCGCATCCTCAAGCGGGTGCGGGATCCGAGACCGGCCTTCTTCATCACACAGGCGGCGGGCTTCGTCCTCGCCGCCGCGCTGATCCTCGCGCTGTGGTGGTGGCTGCCGATGGCGGGAATGATGACGGTGGACAGTTCCCGCCTGCGCGGGGAGCCGCTGGTGATGATGGTCCTCCTCACGCTTGTCGTGGTCGGGCCGCCGTCGCTGCTCATCGGCATGACCTTTCCTTTTGTCCAGCGCGCGGTGCAGCAGGATCTCGCCGCGGTGGGTGCGCGCGTGGGGTGGGTACAGCTCGCGAACATCGCGGGCAATGCGGCCGGTTCGGTGGGCACCGGCCTCGTCTCCCTGCACGTGCTGGGCACGGCGGGGACGCTGCGCATGCTCGCGGCCCTTTCGCTGCTGCTCACGCTCGGGTGGTTGTGGCGCGGCGGCTGGCGGCGGCCGGCGGAGCTGGCGCTGGCCGGTGGCTGCGCCCTCGCGCTCATCGCCTTGCCCGGCAACGCCGCCTTCTGGTCGCGCCTGCACCGGGAGGCGCCGGGACACCGCGTCGCCTGGTCCGAGGACCGCTCCGGCGTCGTGTTCTTCCGCGACGAGCAGCGCACGCCCGGCCAGCCGCACGGGCCCTTTTTCATCCAGGGATTCTCCCAGGGGCGCATGCCCTTCCTGCCGGTCCACCTGTTCATGGGCAGCCTCGGCCCGCTCCTGCACCCCTCCCCGCAGCGCGTGCTCGTCATCGGCGTCGGCTCCGGCGGCACCCCCTGGGCGGCGGGCATCCTGCCTGAGAGCCAGGTGCGCGCGATCGAACTGGTCGGCCCCGTGCTCGAGGCGCTGGGCGAGGTCGCGCGCCACTACCCGCGCGGCCCGATCGCACAGATGTTCGCCGACCCGCGCTGGACGCTGGAATACGGCGATGGCCGCCGGACCCTCGCGCGGGAGGACGCGCTCTACGATGTCATCCAGGCCGACGCGATCCTGCCGGAGGGCTCCCATTCCGGCCTGCTCTACTCGGAGGAATTTCTCGAACAGGTGCGCCGACGCCTCGCGCCGGGTGGGCTGTACGTGCAGTGGGCGCCGACGTTGCGCGTGGTCGAGACCTTCACCGCCGTCTTCCCGCACGCGCTGCTGCTGCTGCCCGGCAACGTGCTGGTCGGCAGCGACCGACCCATCGCATTCGCGCCCGAGGCGCTCGCGGCGCGCCTGGCGACACCAGCCGCGCGCCAGCACCTCGCGAGCGGCAATCCCAGCTTCGCGGACTACGCCAGCATGTTCGCCGAAGGCGTCATGCGCTGGGGCCCCGGCACGCCGCGCGCCGGCGCGTCGCTGTCCGACGTGTTCCCGCGCGACGAGTTCTACCTCAACAACGTCATCTACGGCGCTGGCCGGATCGGGCGGCCGTAGCCGCGTTGCCCGTGGAATTTTCCGGCACCTTCTGACAAATTTCGTCGCCCGGCCGATATGTCGCTACACTGCGAAAACCGCGGGAGCGACTTGATGGCGTTTCGATACCTCATGCTCGGCTTCCTCGCCGGAGCGATCTCCGTGCCAATCTTCCACCAGCTCACGGTGTTGGCGCTGCACAGCGCCGGCCTCGTGCCGAACGCGCCATGGTCCATGCGCCCGGTGCCGCCGCTCGGCGTCCCGACCATCCTCAACCAAGCCTTCTGGGGCGGCATGTGGGGCGTGCTGTTCGGGCTCATCATGATAGGCCGTCCACGCAAGCACACGATCTTCGCGGGTATCGCGGTCGGTATGCTCGGCGCCGCGATGGTCAACCTGACCCTGCTGCCCTGGCTGCGTGGCCTGCCAATGCCAATCGACGACATCTATCGGTGGTGGCGTCCCATGCTCATCAACGGCGTCTGGGGCCTGGGTATCGGCATCATCTTCCTCGCCCTACGCGGGCGCGCGGCAGAGCAATAGCAAGGCCACGATCGTCATGACCGGCGCGCTCCTCGTCCGCCCCGATCCCACCGACCCACGGCTGACCCGCCGCGTCACAGGTTTCGACCAGGATGGGGCGCTCATCGAGACCAGCGTGACGGTGGAACGCCCGCTCACCCTCTACCTTAACGGCCAGGAGATCGTCACGATGATGACGATCCTCGACCGACCGGAGGATCTGGCCATCGGCTACCTGCTCAACCAGGGCATGCTCAAGCCGAACGACCCCATCACTGCCGTCGAATACGATGACGACCTCCAGGTCGTCGTCGTGCGCACCGAGGCGCGCACCGATTTCGAAGCCAAGCTGAAGAAGAAAACGCTCACCTCCGGCTGCGCCCAGGGCACCGCCTTCGGCGACCTCATGGAAGACTTCGCCTCCGTCGCGCTGAACGCAGAGGCGCGGCTGCGCACCTCCTGGCTTTACGGGCTGCTGAAATCCATCAACACCCTGCCCACCCTCTACCTCGAAGCCGGGGCCATTCATGGCTGCGCGCTCTGCCATCAGGACACGCCCATCGCCTACATGGAAGATGTCGGCCGGCACAACGCGGTCGACAAGATCGCCGGTTGGATGTGGCGCGAAGGCGTCCCCGCCGGCGACAAGATCTTCTACACGACCGGACGCCTCACCTCCGAGATGGTCATCAAGACCGTGCGTATGGGGGTTCCCATCCTGATCTCGCGGTCCGGATTCACCGCCTGGGGGGTGGAGCTGGCGCGCGAAGCGAACCTCACCCTCATCGGGCGCTGCAAAGGACGACGGTTCATCGCACTGGCCGGCGAAGCCCGCATCGTCTTCGACGCCGACCCGGACACCAACGCCAGCGAAGACCCGCGCCACTGGCGGAAGAACACGCGGGATGAGTGAGGGTCAGGAAGGCGGGGGCTCCGCCCCCTTCGACGTATACGTCGAAGACCGCCAGGATCGTGTTGATCCTGGACCTCCATCTGTTGGCATTGAATTTGGCAGGGGCATGAGGCTCGCCGAAGGCGCGCCGGGTTGGGGAGGGAGCGCAACGCACACCTGCGCCACATGCGCTCCGTCGATGCGCCCCCTCGCCAACTCGGCCCATCTCTGATGAAGCCCCATCCCTCCCAAACCCAGCACCAACACACGCAGGGGCCCGGGGATCGGCGCGATCCCCGGCGGGGGTTTGGGGGCTGGTTCTTCCTTCATCGACACATCGGCCTTTCATAGTCCGCCCTCGCATGTATCTCCACGAGCGCCAGTGCCGAAAGGCCGATTTTCAGGGAACAGCGCGAAGCGGGCGTGATGCGGGGAAAGGCTTAGGCTATGGCGAACACGTATGAGTTCTGGCCGCTGCACGTAGTCACAGCTCGGATCCCACCCCATCTGCCAGTATCGACGGCAGGATGCGGTTTTTTGGGCGCTTGTTAGTCTGTTCCCACATAGGTTCCCACAAGCCAAGTGAACCATGGGAGATGCTGGCCGATGGTCGACTCCGATCGTTATTCCGATTTCGACGTAGCAGGGGCAGCGTTGCACCTAATGAACGACGGCATCTCAACCATCTCACGGGCAAGCCGCGGATAGTAGTGGCTAGCCTCGCTACGTGAGCGACGGCGACCTGCCCAGCGGGCAGAAGCAATAGGCGAGGTCCAAGCCGAGGCTGCCTCTGCGGTCGTGCCCGGCGGCTTCGGCATTCCCCCATCGAACGTTCATCCTGGCAGTTATTCTAGGCTGAACGAACGCTAGAGGCCCGTCTGGCCGCTGCCAACCGAATGCCAGGTTCTAGCGGGCCAGCGGATCAGGCCGCATCTGAACCCGGAACACCCGCGGCCTTTCGCCGGCCCCGCTCTCGCTGTGGTAAGGAGTGCGGGTCCCGGTCGTGGTCCACACGCCGCGGCCGCGCCAGCCGGTGTTGGGGTCGTCGATCCTCCCATCCACGTTCTTGGTGAAGAAACCGGCCGGATATGGCACCCGCAACTGGTGCATGTGCCCATTCACCAGCACGGTCAGCGCTTCGCCGCCATTGGTGCTGGCGATCGGCACGTCGTTCCCCAGCCCCAGCGTGTTGAAGCGGTCGACCCAGACGTAATAGGCGTGGTTGGCGCTGCCGGCCGGGTCGCGTCCCTCGAACTGCGGGCCGGGGAAGCGGTGCAGCGTCCAGCCCTCGAAGCAATGCTCGCCGGTGGCGGCCTGCGGGCCGGTCAGCGGCGCCGTGCAGCGGCGGCGGTCGAAGCTCGCCAGGTGGCCGCTGGCCAGCGTGGTCCAGACCACGCCATTGCTGTCGACGTCGATGCCGCGCGGCGAGAAGGCGCCGGGCGGTGGCTGGAACAACTCGGTCAGGCCGGTGTGGGTGGGGTCCGCGCCGGGGATGAAGCGCACCAGGTAGCCGCGCTGGTCAACGCGTGAGAAGCCGACATCCATAGACTGGCCCCAAATCGAGCCGTCCGTCGGGCTAGGCTGCACGCCGTACAGGCTGGCGATGACGCGACGCTGCCGGTTCGGGTCAAGCGGCTGCTCGCCCTCGGTATATTCGCCACGCCGGCCCCAGCCGGGCACGTCGACGATCATCGGCGCCCAGCCCTGGCTGGTGCGGGCGTCGCGCGTCTCCAGGTAACGCCGGGTGTTGAGCCAGCCAATGGCGCCGCCGGTGGGCGGGCCCCAGCTCGTCCACATCGTGTTGTCTGCATCGTAGCCCAGGTAGAGATGATGGGTCTGGAAGCAGGTGTCGATGAGATCGAAGCGCTGCGTCGCCGGATCATACACCGAGAGTTGCCGGCCTGAGACGTTGAGCGGCGCTACCCGCGCTGAGGGGTGGTCGCCACCAGCACGGCACCAGGCTGGCTGCGTCGCGGCCGGGCGGATGCGGGCGGCGAACCACAACAGGCCGCCCTGGTCCATGATCAGGTTGTGGTTCGAGGTGCGGCCGTCCCAGTTGATCCGCTCGCCCCAGAACGGCGATTCGCCGACTGGCTCCTCGGCATGGCTCGGCGTCGCCGGGTCGAGCACCGGGTGCCGGATATTCCAGGTGCGATGCGTCCTCGGGTCGAGCACCGGGACATCGTCGGTCGATTCCTCCGGAGATCCGTAGATCAGGCCATTGGCATTGATCCTCGGGTTGCGCTTGTCGGTGGATATGGCGTCGTGCAGGTAGGTGTGCGGGGTCGCCCAGTCCCACAGCGTGACGACCATGTTGCGTTCCAGCCCCTGCGGTCGGGCCGGCTGGCTTGTCGGAAGTTCGCCGCGGCTGATGCGGTCAGTCCAGTCGGCGAACATCTCGCTGGCGCGGATGGCGCCGAACCGATCCATCGAGGTCGCCATGTTGGTCATAGCCTGACCGGACAGCAGGCGGCGCTGCCACAGGTCGACATGGTTGGGGAACTCGCCCAGCGCGGGGCTGGGGCGGCGCATGTTCTGGCTGCCCAGCGCGTGGCAGGATTGGCACGATTGAAGCACCGTATCCACCCAAGCCTGCTGGTTGCGCATCTGCGGTGAGATGCGATTGCCGCCGGGTGCGTCGCCGGTCCCTGGGAACTGGTCGGCCGCGGGGATGCGCAGCATCGAATACCAGTACATGCCAGGATAAGCTTCCGCCGCTGCGGCGGCGCTGGGGGCGGGGCGGGCAGTAAGATTCAGCGCCCGACCAGGGGTACCGGCCACCCGATCGCTGTCCACCAATCCATAGCCGCGCACCCAGACCTGGTAGCCTGCCGCCGGTAGGTCAGGGATCAGGTAGCGGCCCTGATCGTCTGTCACCACAATCTTGGAATAGCGGGTGGGCAAATCCGTCGTCTCAGCGATGACCCAGACACCAGCCTCCGGTCCATTCGGCCCGGTGACGATTCCGCCGATGTCGGTGCTGCCGAGGCTAATCGGAGCGGAGGCGGTTTGCGCGTGAGCCGGGACGCCGGCTGCCGCAGCCAACCCCAATGCGACGGCGGCGGCCAGGAGGTGGCGATGAACTCGGGACATGCAGACCCTCCGCACGATTTTGGACAATCAGGGACCTGCGGCGGGCAGCGTGTCAACGAGCGATACCAATGAAGCAGCACGTCCCGAAAGCAGACCGTCCGCTTTTGGCCAGAGCTGCAGCGGTGGGAAATCCTTGAGCAGTCGTTGCCGCCCAGGCTGTGACTTGACCCGAATCCATGCCTCGCGCGCGGACCAACCACGGGGCTGGCTCCCCACCAACAGGCATTGAGCGAACGACCATCGAGTGAATGCTTGAGGGCGAGCGCCGAGGATGTGAGAGCCGACGTTCAGCACACCGATTAAACAAAGATTTGTCGACGGTCTTGTGAACTATCGAACGAAACCGCCAGAACTTCCGGAAAACACCGCTTTTTTGGCGGAGGAAGTGCAACTGGATGCGAACGGTCTCTGAGCTTGCCGAAGGCAGCAGCCCTTTCGGCAAGGTGTGTCTCTCTCTAGGATCTTCAAACCGCGCTGCATGCGAACCAGCACACGCCGGCGCTAGCTGTTAGGCCTATAACGCAGCGCCTCGACAAGCAAGGCGAAGGCGGGTGTGGGTTGACGGCGACTGGGATAGTAGAGGTGGTATCCTGGGAAAGGCGGACACCAGTCGGCAAGCACCCTAACTAGACGTCCTGCATCCAGGTGCTCCTGGACCTGATCCTCGAAAACGCAGGCCAGCCCAAACCCCGCCAATGCCGCCTTGAGCAGCGGGGGAGAGGTGTTGAAGACAAGCTGTCCATCAACCCGCACCTTCACCTCTCGACCGTCTTTCTCCAGCTCCCACGCGTAGAGCCCGCCAAGGGTGGGTAGGCGAATGTTAATGCAGGTGTGTGCGGTCAAATCCTGCGGCGCCATCGGCTGTGGATGCCGCATGAAGTAGGCGGGCGCACCCACAACCGCCAAGCGGATGTCCGGCCCGATGCGCACCGCGACCATGTCTTTCGCGACCTGCTCGCCGAGGCGCACGCCGGCATCATAGCGGCCGGCTGCAAGGTCGAGCAGGGTGTTGTCGACGTCGATCTCGACTCTGATATCCGGGTAGTCGGGTAGAAGCCGCTTCAAGGCGGACAGCAGGATCGTATCGGCCGGGTGCTCGCCTGCCGTGATCCGGACGGTGCCGGCCGGCTTCTCACGCAGGTCGCCGAGTGCGGATAGCCCCAGCTCTATCTGGTCGAAGGCCGGACCGATGGTCCGCAGCAGGCGCTCGCCGGCCTCTGTGGGTGCGACGCTGCGCGTCGAGCGTGTGAGAAGCCGCAGCCCCAGCCGCGCCTCTAGCGCACGCAGGGTCTGGCTCAGCGCTGATGGCGAAACCCCGATCTGAGCGGCGGCACGCGTGAAGCTGCGTTCGCTAGCGACTGCCCGGAAGGCCCGGAGATCATCGAGGTCGGTCCGAGGCATTGTGAAGTCCCACTTCAAGGCTCATGCCGTTTTCGGAGCCTAATGCGTAGCCTCCGCATCCACCACCTTCCGTCACGACAGATCGGAAGGAGAGCGGCCATGGAGATTACGCGAGCAGGCTCCAAGCCGTCCGGCAACGGCCCGGTGGTTGGTTCACCGGCACCGTCCGCATCGACCCGTTGTTCAGCCCGCCAGATCCTGCACGTGTCGCCGGCGCGCTCGTCACCTTCGAACCGGGGGCGCGCACGGCTTGGCACACCCATCCGCTCGGCCAAGACGCTGATCGTGACGGCGGGCTGCGGCTGGACGCAGCGCGAGGGCGGCCTAGTCGAGGAGATCCACCCTGGGGACGTGGTGTGGTTTGCGCCTGGCGAGCGGCACTGGCACGGCGCCACCGCCACCTCGACCATGAGTCACATCGCCATCCAGGAAAAGCTCAACGGCTCGCCCGTCGACTGGATGGAGCAAGTCACCGACGAGCAATTTCTCGCCCGCTCGGCCAGCTGACGCGCCCCCTTTTCGGAGACGATCACATGCTCAAGTCAATCATCGGGGCTGCCCTGATGACCACCGTCGCCTCGACGGCGCCCGCCATCGCGAGTGAGCGCATCAGGATATCGTCCGAGTGGGGCGATGTGACGGCCGAGTTGGTCGACAACGCCGCGACGCGCACGCTCGTGCAGATGCTGCCGCTTACGGTCAGCATGCGCGACCACCTGCGCCAGGAGAAGACAGGGCGGTTGCCTGCGCCATTGCCTGCCGCTGAACGGCAACAGGGTTTTGCGATCGGAACCTTGGGTCTCTGGGGCGCGAGCGACTTCGTGATCTACTATCGGAGTGGGCGAGTACCATCGCCGGGTATCATCGTGCTCGGCCGCGTCAACGGCGACGTCTCCATCTTCGATCGAACGGGTCCGGTCACCGTGCGACTGGAGCGCGCTCAATGAGGGCCGCTCTGGTCCACCGCGATGCAGAAGCTGTCGCATCTCGCAGCCCGTTGTCCGGCGCGGTCCTCGCCATGACGCTGTGTGCCGGCGCGCTCATAGCGTCGGAGTTCCTGCCGGTCAGCCTGCTGACGCCGGTGGCGTCGGACCTGGGCCTCACGGAAGGCCAGGCCGGTCAGGCGATCTCTATTTCGGGCATCTTCGCGGTGCTTACCAGCCTGTTCGTGTCGGCGGCCGTGGGGCGTCTGGATCGCCGCTCGGTGCTGCTTGGCTTTTCGCTGCTCATGGTGGCGTCCGGCACGATCGTCGCCTTCGCACCGAACTTCCTTGTGCTGACCATTGGTCGGGCGCTGCTTGGCGTGGCGATCGGCGGCTTCTGGTCGATGTCCACCTCCGTGGTCATGCGGATCGTGCCGATGCAGGACGTGCCGCGCGCGCTGGCGATCGTGAACGGCGGCAACGCCCTTGCAGCAACGGTTGCGGCACCGCTCGGCAGCTTCCTCGGCGCCATCATCGGGTGGCGGGGCGCCTTCTTCTGCGTGGTGCCGCTTGCGGTCATCGCTTTCGTTTGGCTGCGAAGCACGCTGCCGTCGCTCCCCGCCGAGCGCAGCTCCGGTGCCGGCGCTGCCTTCCGGCTGCTTGGACGGCCGCCGGTGGCGCTCGGCATGGCGGCGATCCTGTTCCTGTTCATGGGGCAGTTCGCGCTGTTCACCTATCTCCGCCCGTTCCTCGAAGGAGTGACCGGCGTCGATGTGTCGACGCTATCGTTCATCCTCCTCATCCTGGGCGTGACGGGCCTCATCGGCACCTATGCGGTCGGGTGGTTCTTGCGGCGCGGCCTGCATGTCGTCCTGGTCACCATTCCCCTCGTCATGGCCGCGATCGCGATCGCGCTGATGGGCCTCGGGCATGCGCTGATCCCAACGGTGGTGCTGCTCGCTGCCTGGGGGCTGATCGGCACGCCGGCGCCAGTCGGCTGGGGCACCTGGCTGAGCCAGACTTTGCCCGATGATGCCGAAGCTGGCGGCGGATTGATGGTGGCCACCATCCAGCTCGGCATCACGTTGGGTGCCTCTGTCGGCGGCGTGTTGTTCGACCTCGCTGGCCACCAGAGCACTTTCGCCGCGAGTGCCGCCCTGCTGTCGGCCTCGGCCGTGCTGGCGCTGCTGAGTTGGCGCCTCAACGCGACGGCGACCGGTGGCCGGCCCGCCCACCGCCAGCCAAGTCCGGCAGCCACCCGGCGATGAAGGAAAGGATGAAACGGATGAGGCTTTTCGCAACCGCCGCGCTCTCCTGCGGCCTGTTCGGTGCCCCCCTCGCACAGGCTCAGGTGACGGCGCCTCAGCCAGATGCGCGTGGCCTGCAGGCGGTGTCACCAGCGTTGGAGCGCTACGAACGTGACACAGTCTTCGCCAATCTCTGGCAGCGGCCCAACCTGTCGCCGCGCGACCGCAGCATCGTCACGCTTGCGGCGCTGGTCACCCGCAATCAGACGGCGGAACTGCCGCGCTACCTGGCCCTTGCGCTCGACAGCGGTGTCACGCCCGCAGAGGTCTCCGAGCTGATCACCCATCTCGCCTTCTATGCCGGCTTGGGCAATGCCATGCCCGCTATGCCCGCGGCGCGGCAGGTCTTCGAGAGCCGTGGCATCGGTGCCGAACAGTTGCCCGCAGCGAACCCCGATCTATTGCCACTCGACCAAGCCAGCGAAGCGGCGCGCGCGGCGGGAGTCGCCGCGACTGTCCGGCCTACTGCGCCTGGGCTTGAGCAGTTCACGACCGACACGCTGTTCCGCGACCTGTGGCTGCGCCCTGGCCTGGCGCCGCGCGACCGCAGCCTGGTGACGGTCAGCGCCCTGCTCACCGCGGGCCATGCCGCGCAGCTTCCCTATCACCTGGGCCGCGCCATGGATCACGGCCTGACGCGCGCCCAGGCGTCGGAGATCGTCGCACACCTGGCCTTCTACGCCGGTTGGCCCAACGCCTTTTCTGCCGTCCCGGTCGTGAAGAGCGTCTTCGACAGCCGCCCGAACTGACGCGACGAAGGAGTAGCCCGATGAAGCGAATTGCCATGCTCGCGGTGGCCATGTCCCTGCTCGTCGCAGCAGGCGACCACGGCATCACCGCCGCCGTCGCCCCGATGGGGAGCCCGCCACCCGCCGCCGAACTGCGGATCACACGCGCCGGCTCGCAGCCATCGATGCGTGGGCCGGCCGATTGGTTCACCGGTCTGGTGCGGGTCGACCGGTTGTTTCCAGCCACCGCGCCGTCGCGCGTGACCGGGGGAAGCGTCACGTTCGAGCCCGGCGCCCGATCTGCCTGGCACACGCATCCGCTGGGCCAGGTTATTGTGGTGACCGCCGGTGTCGGCTGGTTGCAGCGCGAGGGCGGGCCGGTCGAGGAGATGCGTTCGGGCGACGTGGTCTGGGTCCCGCCGGGCCTGAAGCACTGGCACGGTGCCGCCGCGACAACGGGCGTTACCCACATCGCGCTGACGGAGGAGCTCGAAGGCCAGGCGGTAACTTGGCTCGAACACGTGTCCGATGAGCACTACCGCCGATGATGCTGGCCCAAGCCTCCGTGACAAAAAGGTGTCCGCACACCCGGTGTCACCATCGTCCGGGCTGGGGCGTTCACCCAAGACTGCCGGCACCGCCCGCGGCATTGAACCGCAGCTGCGTGGACGCCGCAGGGCGGCGACCCACATCGGCTCGAACGCTCACAGCGCGACGATCGAAGGCCTCAGCTTCTCACATTCAGCGATGCCAGGAGCCTCGCATAGCCAGTGAAAGACCTAACCTCATGACACTCCCTGGCCATCTACCGGTCTCCCGCCGTGCCCTGGTCGCGACTGCGGCAACGGCCGCCGCGGCGACCACATCCGGGACGGCGAAGGCGCAGCCTGCACCCGCGGCCGCCGCGCCCTCAAACCCAGGAACACCATCGATGGCGAACGTCTCCATTCGCGTGAACGGCGAAGGGCGCGCCCTCACTGTCGACACGCGGACCACATTGCTCGACGCACTGCGCGAACACCTGCAGCTGACCGGCAGCAAGAAGGGCTGCGACCACGGCCAGTGCGGGGCATGCACGGTGATGGTGGGCGGCCGGCGCATCTACTCCTGCCTGACGCTGGCGGTGATGCATGAGGGTGAGGAGGTCACGACCATCGAGGGGCTCGGCCAGCCCGGCAACCTGCACCCGATGCAGGCCGCCTTTGTCAAGCATGACGGCTACCAGTGCGGCTACTGCACGCCTGGACAGATCTGCGCCTCGGTCGCGGCACTTGATGAGATCAAGGCGGGCATCCCTAGCCACGTGACTGCGGACCTCACCACCGCGCCCCAGGTCACATTCGAGGAAATCCGCGAGCGCATGAGCGGCAACATCTGCCGCTGCGGTGCCTATTCCAACATCGTCGACGCGATCACCGAAGTCGCGGGGAGGCAAGCATGAAGCCTTTCACCTACGAGCGCGCCCGCAGCCCCGCCGAAGCGGCGACGGCCGCCGCCCGCCAGCCGGGTGCCAGGTTCATCGCCGGCGGCACCAACCTGCTTGATCTGATGAAGCTGCAGATCGAGACGCCGGCGCATCTGATCGACGTGAACGGCCTCGGGCTCGACCGCATTGAGGCGACGGATGAAGGTGGATTGCGGATCGGCGCGCTGGTGCGCAACACAGACCTTGCTTCCGATGAACGCGTGCGGCGCGACTATGGCGTGCTATCGCGAGCCTTGCTCGCCGGGGCCTCGGGGCAGTTGCGCAACAAGGCGACGACCGCGGGCAACCTGCTCCAGCGCACACGCTGCCCGTATTTCTATGACACCGCCCAGCCCTGCAATAAGCGCCAGCCCGGCAGTGGGTGCGCGGCAATCGGCGGCATCACGCGCCAGTTGGCGGTGATCGGATCGAGCGAGGCCTGCATCGCGACGCATCCCTCCGACATGGCCGTCGCCATGCGCGCGCTGGACGCTGTCGTAGAGACGGTGAAGGCCGATGGCAGCACACGTCGCATTCCCATCGCGGAGTTCCACCGCCTGCCCGGCGACACCCCGCACATGGAGACGACCCTGGAAGCCGGCGAGTTCATCACCGCCGTGACCCTGCCGCCGCCAGCGGGTGGGCGGCATTTCTACCGCAAGGTCCGCGACCGCGCCTCCTATGCCTTCGCCCTGGTGTCCGTCGCGGCCGTGGTGCAGCGCGACGGCACCGGGCGCGTTGCGCTGGGTGGCGTCGCGCACAAGCCCTGGCGCGTGGAAGCGGCCGAGGCGGAGCTTCCGCGCGGTGCCAGGCAGGCGATGTCCGCGATCCTGACAGGCGCGCGCCCGACGCACGACAACGCATTCAAGGTGAAGCTGGCGGAGCGGACACTCGCCGCCGTGCTAGCCGAGGCGAGGGGCTGAGCCATGAAGTTCGAAACACCCGCCACCACCAACCCCATCGACCAGCTGAAGGTCGTCGGACAGCCGGTCGATCGCATCGACGGGCCGCGAAAGACCACTGGCACCGCCCCCTACGCCTATGAGCGGCACGACGCTGTCCCGAACCAGGCTTACGGCTACGTGCTCGGCGCCGGCATCGCCAAGGGGCGCGTCACCGCCATGGACACTGCGGCCGCGAAGGCCGCGCCCGGCGTGCTGGCCGTGGTGACCACGCTCGACATGCCGCGACTGGAGAAGGGGCAGATGAACACTGCTTCGCTCTTCGGCGGCCGCGAGATCCAGCACTACCACCAGGCGATCGCCGTGATAGTAGCCGAGAGCTTCGAGCAAGCGCGCGATGCCGCAGCGATGATTCGAGTGTCTTATGCCCGTGCGCCCGGCCGCTTCGACTTGGCCGCCGAGGCGCCGAAGGCGCAGCTGGCCACCGGCGACAGTGGTGAGGGCAGCGGGGCGCCGCACGAGGATCGCACAGGCGATTTCGAAGGCGCCTTCGCCCAGGCGCCGGTCACGCTGGACGCGACCTACACCACGCCCGATGAGAGCCACGCGATGATGGAGCCACACGCCACCATCGCCGCCTGGGATGGTGAGAAGCTGACGGTCTGGACGTCCAACCAGATGATCGCCTGGGGCAAGCGCGACCTCGCCAAGACGCTGGGCATACCCGCGGAGAATGTCCGCATGGACTCGCCCTTCATCGGCGGTGGCTTCGGCGGCAAGCTGTTCCTGCGCGCCGATGCCGTGCTGGCCGCACTCGGTGCCCGCGCCGCGCGCCGGCCGGTGAAGCTGGCGCTGACCAGGCCGCTAGTCGCGAACAACACCACGCACCGGCCGGCGACGATCCAGCGCATCCGCATCGGCGCCGAGCGGGACGGCAGGATCACCGCCATCGCGCATGAGAGCCTTTCGGGCGACCTTGAGGGCGGCGGGCCGGAGACGGCTGTGGCACAGACGAAGCTGCTGTATGCCGGCGCCAACCGGCTAACCGCGATGCGCCTCGCGGTGCTCGACCTACCCGAGGGCAACGCCATGCGCGCGCCGGGCGAAGCGCCGGGGCTCATGGCGCTCGAGGTCGCGATGGATGAAATGGCCGAGAAGCTCGGCATTGATCCCATCGAGTTCCGCGTCCTCAACGACACCCAGGTGGACCCCGAACATCCGGAGCGTCCCTTCTCGCAGCGCCAGCTCGTCGCGTGCCTCCGCCAGGGCGCGGAGCGTTTCGGCTGGAGCCGGCGCAACGCCACACCCGGGCAGCGCCGCGAAGGGCGCTGGCTCGTCGGCATGGGCGTGGCCGCGGGGTTCCGCAACAATCTGGTGATGAAGTCCGGTGCGCGGGTGCGGCTGGATGCCGGCGGCGGCGTGACGGTCGAGACCGACATGACCGACATCGGCACCGGCAGCTACACCATCATCGCCCAGACCGCGGCAGAGATGATGGGCGTGCCGCTCGACAAGGTGACGGTGCGGCTGGGCGATTCGGATTTCCCGGTTTCGGCGGGTTCGGGCGGGCAGTGGGGCGGCAACAGCTCCACCGCCGGCGTCTATGCGGCCTGCGTGAAGCTGCGCGAGGCCGCGGCGCAGGCGCTTGGCATCAACTCCAGCGAGGCGACCTTCGCCGATGGCCAGGTTCGTGCGGGCAACCGGAGCGTCCCGCTCGGCCGGGCGGCAGGCGCGGAGGGCTTGGTGGCGGAGGACACCATCGAATACGGCGGCCTCGCCAGGCGCTACCAGCAATCGACCTTCGCGGGTCACTTCGTGGAAGTGGCCGTGGACGCCGCGACCGGCGAGACACGCGTGCGTCGGATGCTGGCGGTATGTGCCGCGGGACGCATCCTCAACCCGAAATCGGCGCGCAGCCAGGTGATCGGAGCCATGACGATGGGCGTGGGCGCGGCGCTGATGGAGGAGCTGGCGGTCGACAAGCGCCACGGCTTCTTCGTCAACCACGACCTCGCCAGCTACGAGGTGCCCATCCATGCGGACATCCCGCACCAGGAGGTGATCTTCCTCGACGAGGTGGACCCCATCTCCTCGCCGATGAAGGCCAAGGGCGTGGGCGAGCTGGGTATCTGCGGCGTCGGCGCGGCTGTCGCGAACGCGATCTATAACGCGACCGGCGTGCGCGTGAGGACCTACCCGATCACGCTCGACAAACTGCTCGATGCGCTACCGGAGGTGGCGTGAAACTGCTTGTAAGCAAGCGCGAGGGCATTACTCGCCAGTAGATCGTCTGCCCACTCGCGCGACGTGCACCAACAGCGGAGCTTAGGCTGGCAGCGCAGCGCAGCGCCTCCGGGAGGGATCGTTGTTGAGCTTGCCGAGCCGACTGGCTCGGTTGGGTCAAACCGGCGCTCCATCGAGGCCATAATTCAACCGCAGAATTCGTCGCCGGCAGGATTCGTGTGCGCTGTCATGCAAGCTGTCGTGCAGCGAGCTCGCCGGGGCCTGATTGCTGGCTCCCATTTTGAGGCTTGATCTTGAGGCGATGGCGCGCGCGTGTAACAGCGTGGCGCGCGTGGCCTCGTCCTGCCCAGCAAAAATCTCAAGAGGTGGCTGTAAATCGTTCGTCATAGGCAAACGATGTTCTGTCCATGTTCTGGTGTCGAGTCTTGAGGAGTGGGCGTCGCCGCATGCTTGGGTTTCCGTCAACTCGCCAGAAGCGCAGCGAGCCATAGGACATGCCCGCCTACCGAGGGCGTCACAGAGGCATCTACGCTCTGAGGAGACTGCTCGCTCCCTAGGATCACAACTGTAACCTTCGTCAATGGCGGGACGTTGAAGACCGATACAACGGGATCAGGTGCCATGGGCCGCCTCTGGGCAATGCTGAAAGATACTGGCGAAGGCTTTATAAGCGACGATTGCCTCACGCGCGCTGCAGGGATTGCCTACTTCACCCTGTTCTCCATTGGCCCGTTGCTATTCATCGCCACGGGAATCGCCGGCCTCGTCTTCGGGCGAGACCAGGTCGATGAAGCAATAGCCGGTCAGCTGACAGGTATGCTGGGCGAACACGCGGCGGGCGAGGTTCGAAAGATTGCGGACGGCGCGCTTG
>JAZKFA010000072.1:0-3779 GCA_040386655.1 Pseudomonadota bacterium
GCGATCTCGGGGGCGAGGTTGCGCACCTCGCCGGTGGTCCCAGGGTATTGCAGGACCAGCGCGAAGGGGCGCTCCGCCTCGATCGCCGCAAGCAGGCCCGCGACCGGCACGATGCGGACCGCAAAACCCAGCGGTGCCGCGCGGGAGGCGATGACCGCGCGCGTCTGCGGATGCACATCGGCCGCGACAACCAGCGTGTTCATCTTCCCGCGCGTCGCGGCATAGGCCATCGCCATGGCCTCGGCCGCGGCGGTGGCCTCATCAAGCAGCGAGGCATTGGCGACCGGCAGACCCGCGAGGTCGCAGACCATCGTCTGGAAGTTGACCAGCGCCTCCAGCCGCCCCTGCGCGATCTCCGCCTGGTAGGGGGTGTAGGCGGTGTACCAACCCGGATTCTCCAGCACGTTGCGCAGGATGACCGGCGGCGTGTGCGTGCCGTGATAGCCCTGCCCGATGAGCGACTTGATGTCGGCGCGGTTCTGGGCGGCGAGGCCGCGCAGCTCCGCGATCGCCTCGGCCTCGGTCAGCGGCGGCGGTAGCACCGCGAGGTCCATCCCCATGATCGCGGCGGGCACCGTGCGCGCGGCCAGGTCGGAGAGCGACGTGGCCCCCACCACCTTCAGCATGGCTTCAATCTCGGCCTCGCTGGGGCCGATGTGGCGGCGGGAGAATTCCTGCCGGTCTTCCAGCAGCGTCAGCTGATCGAGATCGTTCACGCGATGCTCTCCACGAAGCGGGCATAGCCGGCCTCGTCCATGAGGGCGTCGATCTCGGCGGGGTTGGCGGGCTCGATACGGAAGAACCAGCCGGCCCCGGTGGGCTCGCTGTTGATCAGGTTGGGCGATTCCGCCAGCGCGCTGTTCACTTCCACAATCTTGCCCGCGATCGGCGCGTAGACATCCGAGGCCGCCTTCACGCTTTCCACGACCGCGCAGGCCTCGCCGGCGGCCACGACGCGGCCCGCTTCGGGAAGGTCCACGAACACCACGTCGCCCAGCGCGTTCTGCGCGTGGTCGGTGATGCCGATGGTGGCGGCGTCGCCTTCCAGTCGCACCCATTCATGGTCTTTGCTGAATTTCGTATCGGCCATCTTGGGGTCTCCGGTCAGCGTGCGTAGCGATGGGGGACGAAGGGCATGGCGGCGACGCGGCAGGGCAGCGCCTTGCCACGCACAAGGATCTCGAGCGCGGTACCGTCCGCGGCATATTCAGGCGCGACATAGCCCATGGCGACGGGCGCATTCGCGCTGGGGCCGAAGCCGCCGGAGGTGACCTCGCCCACCGGTGTACCATCGACAGTCTGAATGATGCTGTGGGCGCGCGCGGGCTGCCGGCCCTCGGGGCGCAGGCCGACGCGGCGGCGGCGTGGACCGTTCGCCATTTCCTCGCGCAGGCGCTCGGCGCCGGGGAAATCCCAGGCCATGCGCCGGCGCTTGCCGATGCTCCAGACCAGGCCCGCTTCGGTTGCGCTGGTCGTCGCGTCGATGTCGTTACCGTGCAGGCAAAGCCCGGCTTCCAGCCGCAGCGAATCGCGCGCGCCCAGACCGGCGGGCAGCACGCCATCCAGCTTCAGCAGCGCGCGGGCCACCTCCTCGGCGCGCTCACCGGGGATCGATATCTCGACGCCATCTTCGCCGGTGTAGCCGGAGCGGGAGATGATCGCGTGCACGCCGAACAGCGTGGTCTCGACAATGCCCATGAAGCCGAGTGCCGTCACGCCTGGCGCGTGCTCCGCGATGGCGGCAACCGCCTCCGGTCCCTGCAAGGCGAGCAGCGCACGGTCCTCGCGGCGCAGCAGGCGCAGGCCGGGCGGCAGATGGGCCGCGATGCGATCGAAATCGGCGTCCTTGTTGCCGGCGTTCACCACCAGGAACAGGCGCTCCCCGCCCTCACGCGTGGGCAGGTTCGCGACCATGAAGTCATCCAGGATACCGCCCTCCTCGCTCGTCAGCAGGGCATAGCGCTGGCGCTGCGGCTTGAGGCCGAGCACATCCGCGGGCGTGAGGCGTTCCAACGCCGCGGCACCCTCGGCACCCACCAGCTCGGCCTGGCCCATATGGGATACGTCGAACAGCGCAGCACGGGCGCGGCAATGAAGGTGCTCGGCCATGATACCGGCGGGGTACTGCACCGGCATGGCATAGCCCGCGAAGGGCACCATACGGCCGCCGAGTTCACGATGCAGATCGGCCAGCGGCGTTTCGCGCAAGAATTCAGACGCGGTTGTCTCGGTCACGGTTGCTCCGGCCGCACGGATGCGACGTTGAGGTTAGTCCGTGACCCCCCTCTGTCCTGGGAACCTGAGAGATTCGGCGATGCCCGTTGCCCGGTCTCGCCTTACTCCGTCGGTGCCGGCGCGATCATGCGCCGAGCTTTCCAGAGTTCCCTTCCCCGCGCGGTCCTTTGGCCTGAGCGTTTCCGGGGGCCGGTTGCGCCTTCGGCGGCCTCGCAGCGAGGCTCTCTCCCGCGCGGAATCGACGGGATAAGCTGTGATGCCCCAGTGCGGTGGCGAAAGCAAGGCGCGAGGGGGTGAGCCGCTACCGTGTGCCGCGCCGGCGGTTGTAGGCGAGTTCCTCAGCGGTCAGCCGAAAGGAGAGGCGGACGTTGTAGGCCTGGACGTCGCTGGCCGGCAGCGTCAGGCGCACCCTTTCCCCGGCGACAGCCGCACGGGACTGGTTCGGTGGGAAGCGTGCGCGGGTGGTGTAGTCCTGCTGGTCAAGGATGCGCGTGTCCCGTTCATCGCTGACCGCGACGAACCAGGGCAGGTCGATTGATGAGGTGGTTCCGGCCGGTCCCTGTTCCACGGCAAAGGCGGGCGTGATGTCGATCGCGATCGCACGGCCGCGATCGGCGAAGTCACAGCGGGCTTCAAACCCAGTGAGGCGCGCATCAGCAGTCATCACGGACAGGTCCTGCCCGGCGCCGGGGCGGAAGCGCGTGAGGTCGGCGCCATCGCGCAAAAGGGTGATGCGGGGACAGGGCGCCGTGCGCTGGACCTCGCTGCCGCATGCGCCGAGCGCCATCACCCCCGCCAGCGCAAGACTCACGTGCAGCCGCATGTCGCTCTCCTGCCCTTTGCTATTTTGACCGGGCTTCGCCATCTCTACTGTGCCGGTGACCCATCGGCCAGACCCCAGGACCGTCATGAACGCCGCTGCCAAGCCCCCCGCTGTCAAACCTCGCCTCACTGTCCTCCTCGCCGGTCCGCGCGGGTTCTGCGCCGGCGTCGATCGCGCGATCAAGATTGTCGAGGAGGCGATCCGGCAGCACGGCTCGCCTGTCTATGTGCGCCACGAGATCGTTCACAACCGCTTCGTCGTCGAAAGCCTGGAACGCCAGGGCGCCATCTTCGTCGAGGAGTTGGATGAAATCCCCGATGACGGGAAGCCGGTCGTGTTCTCCGCCCATGGCGTGCCCAAGGCAGTCCCGGCTGCGGCGGCCGAGCGGAACCTGTATTTTCTCGACGCTACCTGCCCGCTGGTAAGCAAGGTGCATCGGGAGGCCGAACGGCACTTCGCCGCCGGCCGCCACCTGTTGCTCATCGGCCATGCCGGCCACCCGGAGGTGGTGGGCACCATGGGCCAGCTGCCACCGGGTGCGGTGACGCTCGTCCAGTCGGTCGAGGAGGTGTCGAAGCTCGTGGTGCCGACCGACAGGGCGCTGGCCTACACGACGCAGACCACGCTCTCCGTCGACGACACCGCAGGGATCGTCGCCGCCCTGCAGGCGCGCTTCCCGGACATCGAGGCGCCGATCAAGGACAGCATCTGCTACGCGACC
>JAZKFA010000073.1:0-7022 GCA_040386655.1 Pseudomonadota bacterium
GGAGGCCGCGACCGGCGCTTGAGGTCGCAATATGGAGGCCCGCATGCGGGCCGCGATGCCGAATGGCCGAACGCCGGTCGTCCGGCGAGCCCAGCGGCCGGAGGCCGCGACCGGCGCTTGAGGTCGCAATATGGAGGCCCGCATGCGGGCCGCGATGCCGAATGGCCGAACGCCGGTCGTCCGGCGAGCCCAGCGGCCGGAGGCCGCGACCGGCGCTTGAGGTCGCAATATGGAGGCCCGCATGCGGGCCGCGGGGCCGAATGGTCGAACGCCGGTCGTCCGGCAAGCCCCCAGGAACCGGAGGTCGCGAAAGGCCGCGCCTCCTACTCCCAGCCGTGGAACTGCGCCCACTCCGCGACCGTCGCGCGCTCCGTCACCAGTCCATTCTCCGGCGCGTCCCAATCCGCTTCGCCGAGTGCCATGCCGCAGACCACCATTTCCTCCGCGCTGATCGGCAGGTGCCGGCGGATGATCTGATGATAGGGCGCGAAGGCGGCCTGCGGGCAGGTTTCCAGCCCCTCGCCGCGCGCTGCCAGCATCATGTTTTGCGTGAACATGCCCAGGTCGAGCCAGCTGCCAGGGTTCAGCCGGCGATCGATGGTGATGACCAGGCCAACCGGCGCGCCGAAGAAGGTGAAGTTCCGCCCGTGCTGCGCCTGCATGCGCGCCGTATCGCCCTTGGTGATGCCGAGCGTGCCGTACAGCGCCCAGCCGACCTGCCGTCGCCGCGCGAGATAGGGCTCGAACCAGGGCTCGGGGTAGTAGAGGTATTCGCGGTCGCCGGCATCGCCGGCGAGGTGCGCGGCCTGGATCTCGGTGCAGAGCGCGTCCCGCGGCGCACCGGCCAAAGCATAGGCGCGCTAGGGCTGCGTGTTGGACCCCGACGGCGCGCGCGCCGACAGTGCCAGGATGCGCTCCACCGTCTCACGCGCGACGGGCGTGTCGCGAAAGGCGCGGATGGAGCGCCGCCCGGCGATGGCTTCGGCGACGTCCATCATGCGCCGCGTGCTGCCTCGAACCGCACGGGCTGGCCACGCGGGGCGCCCACCACCGTGTCCTCGCGCATCGCGAGGCCGCCGCGCAGCACAACCATGACAGGCCAGCCGGTGACGCGCTGGCCCGCAAACGGCGTCCAGCCGCAGGGCGAGACGATCCAGCTATCCTCGATGGTGCGCGTCGCGGCCATGTCCACGATGGTGAAGTCGGCATCGTAGCCGGCCGCGAGCCGCCCCTTGCCTGTCGCCCCATAGACCCGCGCCGGGCCCGCGCACATCAGATCCACCAGTCGCATCAGCGACAGCCGTCCGGCATTCACGTGGTCAAGCATCAGCGGCGCGAGCGTCTGCACGCCCGTCAGCCCCGCCGCCGTGTCCGGCCAGGGGCGCTCCTTCGCCGCGCGCGAATGCGGCGCGTGATCGCTGCCCACCACATCCACCATGCCGTCGCGCACCGCTGCCCAGGCGGCGTCGCGGTGGCGCGCATCGCGGATCGGCGGGTTCATGACGGCGTAGCCGCCCAGGCGCTCATACGCCTCGTCGGTCTGGGAGAGATGGTTGATCAGCAGCTCGCAGGTCGCGACGTCGCGGAAGTCGCGCATATAGGCCAGCTCCTCGGCGGTGCTGACATGCAGGATATGCGCGGGACGACCGGTCTTGCGCGCGAGCGCCATCAGCCGCCGTGTGCCGAGGAAGGCCGCCTCCACGTCGCGCCAATCCGCGTGCATGATGTGCGGCATGCCCTTGGTATAGTTGGGCTTGCGCGCCTGCAGGCGGTACTCATCCTCGGAGTGGTAGGCGATGCGCCGGCGGCCGCTGCGCATCGCGCGCTCCAGGCTTTCGTCATCCTCGATCATCAGATCGCCAGTGGATGAGCCCGCGAAAATCTTGATGGCGCAGACATTCTCCTGCGCCTCCAGCGCGGCCAGCTCCGGCGTGTTCGCGCGCGTGCCGCCGACATACATGCCCACGTCGCACCAGGCCTCCGCGCCGATCTGCGCGCGCTTGCGGTCCAGCTGCTCCCGCGTCGTGATCGAAGGCTGGGTGTTGGGCATGTCGAACACCGCCGCCAGCCCGCCGAGCAGCGCGGCCTTCGTGCCGGTCGCCATGGTCTCCACGGCGGGGTCGCCGGGGTCGCGCAGGTGGACGTGCGGGTCGATGAGGCCAGGCAGGACATGGAGGTTGCGGCAGTCCAGCGTCTCGGTCGCCTCGTCGGTGCGGAGGTCGCCCATGGCGGCGATGCGGCCGTCACGCACGCCGATGTCGAGGGTCTCGATCCCGCCGGGAAGGGCGCAGGCGCCGCCGCGGAGGATCAGGTCGTAATGGGCCATTGAGGGGTCTCCGTCGAAGCAGGCCGGGGAAAGAATTCCCCGGACCCCTTCTTTTATTTTTGGCTTTGGGTGCTGGGGGGAGAGTGGACGCGGCGCCGGCCGGGCGCTAGTCCCGGCGCGCATGGCGCCCACCCATCCCCTCGCGCTGCTGCTGCTGGTCATGCCGGCGGCGAGCGTACTGCAATTCCGCGCCATCGCGCCGCTGGCCATCGCGACGCTGGCCGCGACAGTGGTGGTTGGGTGGCGCGCGGAACGGCGCGTTCCCTGGCCGTGCGGGGCGGTGCTGTGGGCGGCGCTTGCACTGGCGGGCTGGGGGGCGCTGAGCGCGACCTGGGCGGTGGACCCGAGGCGTGCGGCGGTCGAGGCGCTGCTACTGGGCGCATTCTTCATCCTTGGCGCAGCCGCGGCAGGCGTGATCGCGCGTGCGGAACCATCCGAACACCGGACACTGCTGAAGCGGCTTGCGCTGGGGCTCGCGGCGGGGGTCGTGCTGGCGGCGGTGGACCACGCATCGGGCAACGCCGTGCGAGCGGCGGTGCGCGGGCTGCGCGAGTGGGACGTGACCCTCAGCTTTGGCCTGAAGCCGGCGATCACCGTCTTCGCAGTGCTGCTGCCCTTGGCACTCGCGGCACCCATCATCGTGTGGATGCGGGCGGTGCTGGCGCTGGTCGCGGTCGCGGTCGCGCTGTGGCTGCCGGCGGAGACGGCGAAGATCGCCATCCTCGCGGGGCTCGCCGCCTACGGCCTGGCCTGGGTGCTGCCGCGCGTCACGCGCGCGGCGATTGCGGGGACGCTGGCCATCGCGATCCTCGGGATGCCCGTGATCCTTGGCGCGGTGCTTGCGCGCGCACCGGCGGGGATGCTGCCCTTCTCGGCCGCCCATCGCGTCGTGATCTGGGACTTCGCCATGGGCCGCATCGCCGAGAGGCCCCTGGCGGGCTGGGGCTTCGAGGCGAGCCGCGCGATACCCGGCGGCAAGGCCAACGCCGCGCCCGCGACACTCGACCGGCTCGGCATCACCGACGCCACCCAGCGCATGCGCTTCGCCCTGCCCAGTGCGGAGAGCCTGCCCCTGCACCCGCACAACGCGCCGCTGCAGCTGCATCTGGAGCTCGGCCTGGTCGGCGCGGCGCTGGCGGCACTCCTCGCGGCACTGCTCGCGCTGCGGGCGCGGCACCCGGGCGCTACCGGCGCGCTCGCCGCCGCCGCGGTGGTGGGATCGCTCAGCTACGGGCTGTGGCAGGGCTGGTGGATCGCGCTGCTGCTGGTGCTGGTCGCGGCGTCTCGCGCGCTACCCGCCGAGGGTCTCGAAGACATCCCCTGAGGCATCGCCGCCCGCGACATGGCGGGCGTGCCACAGCGCGTAGAACAGCAGGTGCCAGGCGGCGAAGCCCTCGCGCTTCCCCGATGCCGCGCGGAACAGCGCCTCCACCCGGTCCGGCTTTGCGATCGCCGCGACACCCGCCTGTCGTGCGACCAGCGGGCCCAGGCGCGCGCCATCCTCGGCGATCCAGGCACCGATCGGGACGGTGAAGCCCTGCTTCGGGCGGAAGGGTTCGGAGGCCGGGAAATGCCGCTCCAGCCACTTGCGCAGCAGGTACTTGCCCATGTCGCGCCTGACCTTCAGCGCATCGGGCAGGCGGAAGCCGGCGGTGGCGACCCCGACATCGAGGAAGGGCGTACGCCCCTCCACCGCATGCGCCATCAGGCATCGGTCCAGCTTCTGCAGCAGGTCGTTTGGCAGCCAGTCCGCGACGTCCAGCGCCTGCGCGCCCTGCAGGCGGGAACGCCCGCCGGCGCCGGCCTCGACCTCGGCCGCGGCGATGCCGTCGCGCCAGCCGGTGGTGGGTGAGCGCAGCACGTCGAGCTTGTCGAAGGCGCCCTTCCCGCGCGGCGCCTTGCCGCCGAGCCACCAGGGTCGCATTGCGCTTCGATAGCGGCCATAGCCACCGAAGATCTCGTCCCCGCCTTCACCCGAAAGCACCACCTTCACATCCCGCCGCGCGCGCTGCGCGAGGAACCAGGTGGGGATGATGGCGTAGTCCGCGGCGGGGTCGTCCATCGCGGCGACGATCTGCGGCAGGTGCCGCCAGACCACGGCGCGGGTGATGCCGATGGTGACATGCTCCGCGCCCGCCGCGCGCGCGGCACGCGTCGCGGCCTCGCGCTCATCGGCGGCGCCGGGGCTTTCGAAACCGGCGGTATAGGCCAGCACCGGGCGCGTGTTCAGCCGCGCCATCATGGCCAGGATGGCGGCGCTGTCGGTGCCGCCCGAAAGGAACATCCCGTAGGGCACGTCGCTGCGCTGGTGCAGGTCCACGCTCTCCGCCAGCGCCGCGTCCAGGCGCGCGAGGGCGGCCTCCTCGGTGATAGTCTCCGGCGGGCCCTCGGGCAGGGCCGCGCGGCGGTGGCGCTCCACGATGCGGCCATCGGCGATGGCGATGGTCTCGCCCGGCAGCAGGCGGGAGATGCCGCGGAAGATGGTCTCCGCACCCGTGCTGAACTGGGATTGCAGCAGCTCGTTCAGCCGCGCGGGATCGATCTCGGCCGCGACGATGCCGGCATCAAGCAGCGCGCGCGGCTCCGAGGCGAAGGCGATGCCGCCCTCGAATTCCGCGATGTAGAGCGGCTTGATGCCGAAAGGATCGCGCGCCAGCAGCAGCCGCCGCGCAGTGGGGTCATGCAGCGCGATGACGTACATGCCGCGTAGCGTATCGGCGAAGCGAATGCCGTCGCGCCGGTACAGATGCAGCGGCGGCTCGCAATCGGACTGCGTGACGCAGCGCAGCTGGTTGTCCTGCCGCAGCTCCCGGTAATTGTAGATCTCGCCATTGGCGACGAGTGCGACGGCGCCGGCAAACAGCGGCTGGTCGCCGGTGACCAGGTCGATGATCGCCAGCCTGGTGTGCGCGAGCGCGACATTGGCGTTGACGTGCTGCCCCGCGCCATCGGGGCCGCGATGCGCGAGCGCGCGGTTCATCGCGGCGAGCATCGCCGCGTCCGGCGTCGCGCCGTTGCGCAGCATGAGGCCGGCGATGCCGCACATCAGCGATGCTCCTGCGCGACACGCGTGAGAAAGGCGCGCCACTGCGCGAGCACCGGCGCTTCTGCGTGATGCGCCTCGAAGGACGCGCGCCCGGCGGTGGCCAGCTGCGCCGCGCGCGCGGGGTCCGCGATCAGCGCGGCAATCGCGGTGGCCAGCGCATCGGCGTCGCCGACTGGCACCAGAACCCCGGTCTGGCCATCGGTGATCACCTCGCGAGGCCCATCAGCGGCGGCCGCAACGATGGGCCTCGCAGCGGAAAACGCCTCCAGCACCACATTGCCCAGCGGCTCGTGGTTGGAGGGACAGACGAAGATGTCGCACCCCGCGAGCAGCGCGCCGCGATCTTCCCGCCAGCCGAGGAAGCTCACACGCTCCGCAATGCCGAGCGATGTCGCGAGCGCCTCCAGAGCCCCCCCTTCCGGCCCCTCGCCGGCCAGCAAGAGGTGGGCGTCGGGCAAGGCCGGCATCGCGCGCAGCAATGTCGAAAAACCCTTGTTGGTGTGCAGTCGCCCCATCGCCAGCAGCCGCACCGGGCCGGCCAGCGGCGCGGCCGCGATGCCCGAAAAATCCTCGACGAAGTTGGGCACGACATGGGCGCGCTCGGCGGGCCAGCCCTGGGCTACCAGCCAGTCGCGGATGCCATGCGTGTTGCCGACCAGGTGGTCGAAGCCGGCATAGTATTTCAGGTCGTAATAGCCCCCGAGCCGGCCCACCAGCGGCGCCCGGCGCGGGGTCGGCCAGGCACGGGCGCAGTAGCGTGCCGCGCGGTTCATCCAGGCCACCACCACATCGGGGCCGAAGCCATCGAGCGTGCGGCGCAGCCGCCGCGTCGTGGTGAAATCCAGCGCCCCGCCGAAGCCGAGCTGCACGGGCGCCAGGGCCGCCAGCCGCGCCGCGCGCCTCGCGTCGCGGCGGATCACCGGCAGCACCGTGTCGCCGGCGCCGTGCAGGCCCAGGGTCAGGCGTTCGAAGAAGGCTTCCGCACCCCCCATCGCCGCGCCCGCCATGACCTGGGCCACCTTCACCCGACCCTCATTCGCTGTGCTTCCCAGGCTCCAGCCGTGCCTTGAGGTAGGCGAGCAGCGGGAAGGCGCCGGTGCAAAAGGCCAGCAGCACGCCCCAGGCGCCCTCCCGGTAGCCGCGCCGCGCCACGTAGCTCTTCCACACCCGGCTGACGAACCGACGGAGATTGCCGCGCAGCGTGCCGATGTCACCGGTCGCGATCAGGTCCCGCGCCTTGGCGGTGGAGTAGCTGTCGAGACGGCGCAGCATGTCCGAAATGTCGCGGTCCACCAGGTGGATCAGCGCGCCGCGGGTGATCTTCGGCCCCTGCGTTCCCGTCCAGTCCAGCCCCGGATGCACGCGCTGCATGCGCCAGCGCTTCGCCCCCTTGCGGAACAGGCCGGGGACGGAGGTGGTCCCGAAGCTGCCGGCCCAGCCGAAGCGCAGCAGTCGCTCGCCCACATAATTGTCCTTGGGCACCTGGTGCCAGGCATGGGGGCTGAGCGCGATGGTCTCGCGCACCGCCTGTGCCAACTCCGCGGAGACGCGTTCATCGGCGTCCACCTCGAGGATCCAATCGCCGGTGCAGGCGTCGATGCCGGCATTGCGGCGCGCGCCCTCCATCGGCCATTCGCCTTCCAGTACCCG
>JAZKFA010000074.1:0-1507 GCA_040386655.1 Pseudomonadota bacterium
AAGCTGGGGCTCAAGGAAGGCGAGGCGATCGTCCATCCCTGGATCAACAAGGCGCTGGAGCGCGCGCAGAAGAAGGTCGAGGCGCGCAACTTCGACACGCGCAAGAATCTGCTCAAATACGACGACGTGATGAACGACCAGCGCCGCGAGGTCTACGCCCAGCGCCGCGCCTTCATGCTCGCCGAGGATGTCGCCGAGACCGCCGCCGAGATGCGCCGCGAGGCGATCAACGAGATGGTCTCCAAGGCCATCCCCGAGAATGCCTACCCCGAGCAATGGGACCTCGAATCGCTGGAGAAGGCGGTCGCCGACACGCTCGGCCTCACCCTGCCCGTCGCGGCGTGGGCGCGCGAGGAAGGCATCGACGACGAGGCCGTGCGCGAGCGGCTGATGGATGCCGCGGACCGGCACATGGCGGCCAAGGCCGCCGATGTCGGCCCCGACATCATGCGCATGGTCGAGAAGTCCCTGCTGCTGCAGGTCTTCGACCAGGTCTGGAAGGAGCACTTGCTCGCGCTCGAGCATCTCCGCCACGGCATCGGCCTGCGCGCCTATGGCCAGCGCGACCCGCTGAACGAGTACAAGTCCGAAGCCTTTGCGCTGTTCAACACCATGCTCGCCGAGATGCGCGAGCGCGTGACGGGGCTGCTCATGCGCATCGAGCTGCGCCCCGAGGCGCCGCTGCCCGAACATGACCCGGTGCGCGTCACCGACATGCGCCACCCCGACCCTGGCCAGGCCGATTACGAGATGACCGGCGGCGAGGGCTATGGCGCCGCGGTGGCGACGCGCCCGACCTCCAGCTCGGTGGATGCGCAGGATCCCTCGACCTGGGGCAACGTGCCGCGCAACGCGCCCTGCCCCTGCGGTTCGGGCAAGAAGTACAAGCATTGCCACGGGCGGGGCTGATCGTCCTCGCGCTGCTCACGGCCACGCCCGCCGCGGCGCATTGGGAATACACCCGCTGGGGGATGACGGAGGACGCCGTCATCGCCGCCTCCCGCGGAGCCGCCCGCACGCTGCCTACCGCGCAACGCCGGCGCCAGGGTGACCTCGACTACCGCGCGGCCGCCCGGATCGAGGCGGAAGGCGCACGCTTTCGCGTTGTCTTCGGCTTCGGCCGCGCGGGTTTGCGCTGCGTCAGCATCCGCGCCGAGGATCCCCGCCAGGCGCCGGCGCTGCGGCGCTGGATCACCCGCGGCTTCGGCCCGCCCCAGCAGGTCGGCGGCGATGCGGAGCAATCCGTCCTCGCCTGGTCGCGGCCCGACAGCATCGAGATACTTGTGCAGCCCGACGCCGCGATTGCCCTGCACTGCGCGCAGTGATGTTGTGCCCTCAGGCGCCGGGCGCCTGCTCCGCAGGCTTGGCTCGCCGGACAACCGGCGTTCGGCCATTCGGCCTCGCGGCACGCGCACGGCGCGCCCCGATAGATTTCCATCAGTCGCCGGGGGCCTGCTCCGCTTGCCCGGGTCGCCACACCAGCGGAGTTTGGCCATTCGGCGTACCG
>JAZKFA010000074.1:1517-9057 GCA_040386655.1 Pseudomonadota bacterium
GTGCGCGCGAAGAGTCCGCCCCGATAGAATGCGTTCAGGTGGAGGGCGTCGCCGCCTCGTTCCCCGCCTCGCGGGCGAGCACCACAGGGCTGTCGGGCGCATAGGCCAGGCAAGTGCCGATCAACGCATTGGCCCGCGGCGCCGCGACCTCGGGCGTACCGCCCTCGGCCAGGCGCCTGGCCCGGGCCTCGCGTTCCCGCTTCATCCGAACGGGGTAAAGCGTCTGGTAGGTCACGGTCGCGACCTGGCCCAGCACCTCGCGAAGATGGGTGCAGCCCAGCACGCCTCCGACCCGCTCCTTTACCGCGCGGTTGAACCCCGGCCCGATCCGCAGACCGGCCAGGTTCGCAAAATTCGGCGCCGCCTGCGGGCAGATCGGATAGGGCGTGAAGTCCGAGGATGCCTCGCAGCTATGGATCAGCATCTCCTCATCGAGCGTGAGGCGGATCCACATGCCGTGCAGCGGCTCCCCCTTCTCGATCCACCCGCGGCCCTCATTGGCGAAGCCGTAGGATTTGGTGTCGGTCAGGTGCGCCTCGATGTCGAACAGGCCATCGGCGCGCTGGTAGCCGCGCAGCTCTATATCGCGCAGGTGCAGCAGATCCCGCTCGGCGGGGGCGGAGAGGGGCAAGGGAGCCTCCGGTATGACAGCGTCGCCGCCATCTATGCCGCAGTGCAGCGTAAGGGTCCAGGCTAGCCCTCGGCGCCCTCGTCACGCAGCAGCTTCGCCACCGCCTCGGGCGGCACGTCGGCGCTGGTGAAGGCCTGGCCTGGCGCGCGCAGCAGCACGAAGCGCATCGCGCCGTCGCGAACCTTCTTGTCCTTGCGCATCCGCCCGAGCAGCGCCTCGACCGTGAAGCGCCGCGGCAGATCGGCGATGCGGGCCGGCATGCCGAGATCGGCCATGTGCTGCATCACCCGGCCCGGCAACTCCTGCGAACAATGCCCGAGTCTGGCCGAAAGGGCCGCCGCGAGGCCCAGCCCCACCGCGACAGCCTCGCCGTGCAGCAATTCGCCGCCATAGCCGCACTCCGCCTCGAAGGCGTGGGCGAAGGTGTGGCCCAGGTTGAGCAGCGCGCGGCCACCCTCGGCACTCTCCTCGCGCTCGTCATCGGCGACGACAGCGGATTTCAGCCGGCAGCTTTCCATCACCGCATGCGCGAGCGCGCCCTGGTCGCCGGCGATCACCCGCGCCCCCTCCGCCTCGCACCAGTTCCACAACTCGCCCTGCAGCAGGCCGTGCTTGGCGACCTCTGCATAGCCCGCGCGCAGTTCGCGCAGCGGCAGGGTGCCCAGCACGCCGGTATCGGCCAGCACAATGCGCGGCTGGTGGAAGGCGCCGGCCAGGTTCTTCCCGGCGGCCAGGTTCACGCCGGTCTTGCCGCCCACGGAACTGTCCACCAGCGCGAGCAGGGAGGTCGGAACCTGCACGAAGGGCAGCCCGCGCAGGGCCACCGCCGCCGCGAACCCCGCGAGGTCGCCCACCACGCCGCCACCCAGGGCCACCACGGCGCAGCGCCGGTCCACGCCGGCTGCGAGCATGCGTTCCAGCACCGTCTCCAGCACCGACATGGACTTGGACACCTCGCCGGCCGGCACCGCGATCTCGGCCAGGATGGCGATGCCCGCAGCACCGAGCCCGACGCGCAGCGCGGGCAGGTGAATCTCCGCGACATTCTCATCGGTGACGATCACGCAGCGCCTGGCCGGAATGGCCGGCGCGATCAGCGCCCCGGCACGGGCGAGCAGCCCGGGGCCCACCAGAATGTCGTACCCACGCTCCCCGAGCGCCACCGGCAGCCGGCGTTCGGGCACCCAGCCGGACAGCGCATCGGCCACGCGGCGGGTGGTCTGGTCGGGGCTTTCCTCGGAGCAATCCACGATGATGTCGGCCTCGGCGTAAAGCGGGTGGCGGGCGGCCATGAGGCGCTCAAGCACCTCCGCCGGATCGGCGTTGAGGAACATCGGCCGGTGCTCACGCCCGGCGACGCGGCGGAGCAGCACCGGCAGGCGGCAGCGCAGCCACAGGGCCACCGCACCCGCCTGTCGGACAGCAGCCCGCGTCCGCGCATCCGCATAGGCCCCACCCCCGGTCGCGAGCACGATCGGCGGGCCCGAGAGCAGCCGTGCGATCACCCGCCGCTCGCCGTCGCGGAAGTGCGGCTCCCCATAGCGGGAAAAGATTTCCGTGATCGGCATGCCCGCGGCGGCTTCGATTTCGGTATCCGCATCGCGGAACGGCAGGCCCAGGCGATGCGCCAGGCGCCGCCCAATGGCGGATTTCCCTGCACCAGGCATGCCGACGAGCACGACCGACCGCACCTGCTGCACACCCTGGGGTGCAGCGGTCGGTTCGGGCAGCGGAACGGCGTCCGACAGCAGATCAAGGGCGAGGTTGCGCGACACGGTTCGCCAAGCTAGCACAACGCCGCGCGAGCGGGAGCCTTGCCGCCGCGCCGGGAGGTTCATGTTCCGCAGCCCCTTCGTGCTGATCGTGCTGCTGGTGCTCGCCGTGGTCCTGGTGGGTGTGCTGGCGATCGGCGCCTTCCCCCCCTCGGTCGAGCCGCGCCCGATCGAGCGCGTCCTGCCCAACGACCGCTTCCAAACCCGTTGAGTTCAGCGGTCATGAAGAATGACCGCTGAGCTCAACGCGAATATATGTGCCCTCAGGCGCCGGGCGCCCGCTCCGCGGGCTTGGTTCGCCGCATTGGCAGCGTTCGCCCGTTCGGGCTCGCGGTGCGCGCAACGCGCGCACCGAAAGTGCGCACCCGCGCGCCGGGCGCCGCCTCTGGCCTGGGTCTGAGGTCCACATGCGTCACGCCGAGGCCTTTCTTGAAATGCTCGCGGCCGAACGCGGGGCCGCGCGGAACACGCTGGCCGCCTACACTGCCGACCTTTCCGATTTCGCGCGTTTCGCCGCCCAGGCGGGGCATCCCGTACATGGCGCCGATTCGGCCACGCTGATCGGCTATCTCGCCTCGCTCGATGCCCAGGGCCTGGCCGCGCGCACCGCGGCGCGGCGGCTGTCCACGCTGCGCCAGTTCCACCAGTTCCTCGCGCGCGAGGGGGTGCGGACGGATGACCCGACCGAGCTGCTGGACGCCCCTCGCCTGCCCCGCCTGCTGCCCCGCCCGCTGGCCGAGGCCGAGGTCGTCCGCCTGATCGAGGCGGCGGCCACCCTGCCCGCCGGGCGCGGCCCGGTCGCGGCGGCGGCGGTGGAACTGCTCTACTGCTCAGGCCTGCGCGCCTCGGAGCTCGTCGCCCTGCCGCACACGGCGCTGCGGCCCGGCAAGGGCGAGGCGCCGCTGATCGCCGTCCGCGGCAAAGGCGGCAAGGAGAGGCTGGTGCCGGTCTCCGCCCGCGCCCGCGCCCTGGCCTTCGAGGCGCATGCGAACAAGGTCGCTCCCCGCAAGGGTGCGAAGCCCACCACCGAGAAGGCGCGGCGTTGGCTGTTTCCAGCGCGGGGTGCCACCGGGCACCTCACCCGCCAGGGACTCGGGCTGCTGCTGAAGGAGGCGGCGCTGGTGGCCGGCATCGACCCTGGCCGCGTCAGCCCGCACGTGCTGCGGCACTCCTTCGCCTCCCACCTGCTCGGCCGGGGGGCCGATCTGCGGTCGCTGCAAATCCTGCTGGGACACGCGGACATCGCCACGACGCAGATCTACACCCACGTGTTGGAGGAGCGCCTCCGCGCCCTGGTTCAGGAGCATCATCCGCTCAGCAATCATGAAGAATGATTGACTAATATCTGTGCCCTCAGGCGCCGGGCGCCGCCTCCAGCGGCTTGGCTCGCCGCACTGGCGGCGACGGCCATTTGGCCTTGCGGCCCGCCTTGCGTGCCGGGGTGCTGCCGACCGAAGGGCGCGCCCCTCCTTACGTCCGCCTTCGTTTTCCGCTAACCCCTCCCCGCCATGCGCCACTTCCTCGATTTTGAAAAACCCATCGCCGAGCTCGAAGGCAAGATCGAGGAACTGCGTCGCACCACCGACGCCGGCGGCATCGATGTTGCCGAAGAGGTCGGGCGCCTGCGCGACAAGGCGCACAAGCTGCTCCAGGCCACCTACGCCAAGCTCACGCCATGGCAGAAGGCCCAGGTCGCTCGCCACCCGGAGCGCCCGCACGCCTCTAACTACATTGCCGGCCTGATCGAGGGCTTCACCCCGCTCGCCGGCGACCGCGCCTTCGCCGATGATGCGGCCGTCCTGGGCGGCATGGGTCGCTTCCGGGGCCGCGCCGTCGTGGTCCTGGGCACCGAGCGCGGCGACGATACCGAAAGCCGCGTGAAGCATAATTTCGGCATGGCCAGGCCCGAGGGCTACCGCAAGGCGCGCCGGCTGATGGAGCTCGCCGGCCGATTCGGACTGCCCATCCTGTCCTTCGTCGACACCGCCGGTGCCTTCCCGGGCATCGACGCCGAGGCGCGTGGGCAGGCTGAAGCCATCGCGCGCTCGATCGAGGCCGGGCTCGACGCCCCCGTGCCCTTCATCGCGACAATCATCGGCGAGGGTGGGTCCGGTGGGGCCATCGCGCTCGCCGCCGCCGACCGGGTGCTGATGCTCGAACACGCGATCTATTCGGTCATATCGCCCGAGGGCTGCGCCTCGATCCTGTGGCGCGACGCCGCCCAGGCCTCCGTCGCCGCCGAGGCGCTGCGCCTGACCGCCGAGGACCTCAAGCGCCTGGCCATCATCGATGCCGTGGTCGCCGAGCCGCTCGGCGGCGCCCATCGTGACGCTGCGGCCATGATCGAGACCGTCGGTGCCCGCATCGAGGAAGTGCTCGAACCGCTGGCTGCACTGGACGGCGCCACGCTGCGCGCGCGCCGTCGCGAGAAGTTCCTTGAGATGGGCCGCGTCGGCGCCCTGTGATGATGGCCGTGGCGCACCGCGCCCCAGCGCCACATGCCGCAGCTTCATCCGTGCGAGCGCGAGCCGGAATTCGAAGCTTGTCGAGTGTCCGCCGCGCAGCAGCGATCGCATCGACGGGCTTTGCCGACATCGTGAGCTTCGGGTCCTGACCCTCGCCGCACCACGCCAGGGCCCCGCGATCGCGCTGCGCGGGCAAGCCATAAGCCTGGAAATGCGCGGCTTCCCGCGCTGCGCCTCGCCCGACGTGCTGGTAGTGGACAGGATCACGCTACCGCGCCGGGCGCAGCCGCGCCTGGACCTGTGCAGCCACGGGACCACGTGACGCCAGGATGGACAGTTTCCCCAATCACCCCGAAGCCATAGAGGCGCGCCGCCGCACCTTCCTTCGCGGCTTCCCCGCCGTCGCGCTGGCGATCTTCCTCGCCGCCGTCGACCAGACGGTGACCTCGACCGCGCTGCCCGCCATAGCGGCCGAGTTCCAGGCCGTGGAGCGCGTGTCCTGGGTGGTCGTCGCCTACCTCGTCGCCGGCACCTGCGCAGCCCCGGTCTTCGGCCAGCTCGGCGACGCCTATGGGCGGCGGAACGTGCTCTACGCAGCCCTCGCGCTCAACCTCGCGGGCTGCCTGGTGAATGCCTTCGCGCCCACCCTGCCCGTGCTGATCGCCGGGCGTATCCTGCAGGGCATCGGCGGCGGCGGCTTGCTGACCCTCGCCATGTCGATTATCGGCGAATCGCTGCCGCCCCGTGAACGCGGCCGCTTCCAGGCACATATCGCGGCGATCTACGCCTCCGCGGCAGCGTTCGGGCCCGTCGGCGGCGGGTTCCTGACCCAGCATTTCGGCTGGCGCTCCATCTTCCTCGTCGCTCCGCCGCTGGCGGTGCTGGCGGGAGTGCTGGCGTTGCGCATCACGCGCGTCGCACCCTCGCGCAGCGGACCGCTGCGTTTCGATTGGCTAGGGTTGGGCCTGTTCATCGTGGCGGTCGCCTCGGCTCTGGTGGCGCTCGACCAGGCGCGGCGGATGAATGCCGCGCTGCTGCCCATGGCCGCCGGCCTGGGCGTCGTCGCCATCCTCGCGCTGGTCGCGCTGATCGCGTGGGAGAAGCGGGCGCCGGACCCGCTGCTGCCGATCTCGTTGCTCGCCGAACCCTCCATCTGGCGCACCAACCTCATGGGCGCCTGCGTCTATGGCGCGATGGTCGGGTCCATCGCCTTCCTGCCGATTTTCCTCCAGGCCGTGCGCGGCCTGGCCCCCGGCGAGGCCGGGCTGGTGCTGCTGCCGCTCTCGGTCGGCGGCGCCATTGGCGCTGTCATCGTGGGCAAGCTGATGATGCGGACGGGGCGCGGCATGCGCTGGCCGGGCATCGGGCTGTCCATCGCGGCCGCCATGCTGATCCTCATCGGCACCGTGGCGGAGGTCGCGCCAATCTGGCTGCTGCCGGTGCTGCTGGGGATCACCGCGATTGGCTTCGGCACATCCTTCCCGGTGGCGCAGACGACGGTGCAGGTCGCCGCCGGACCCGCGCGCCTGGGCGCGGCGGCCGCCTCGGTGCAGTTCTCGCGCAACCTCGGGGCGGCGACGGGCACGGCCATCCTGGGCGCGGTGCTGTTCGGGGGTCTCGCACTCGCTGGGGGCGAGGTGGCCGCGATGTTCGCGCGCGTGATCGCCGCGCCCGATATGGTGGCGAGCCTGCCGGGTGCGGATGCGCAGGCGCTTCGCGCGGCGCTGGTCGGCGCCTTCCGGGCGATGTTCTACACCGCCGCAGGCTTCTGCGTGGTGGGTGCGGTGCTGACGACACGCGTGCCGCTACAGCGGTTCTAGGAGAGCGCCGCTGAGAGCCGCGCATGGTCGTCGATGACGCGCACGCGGTGCGGCAGATCCTCGCCCCAGCGCCAGAACACCGCGTTCACGTCGCGCGCTGTCGCACCCTTCGCGAAGCTCGGCACCAGGACACCCGCCACGCCCTCGGCCAGCAGCCGGCGCGCCAACGCCCAGCTTGGCGGCACCTGGCCCCGATCCAGCAGATCCTCCCAAGCGCAGGACAGGTCCTCCGCCGCCACCGCATGCGCCGCCCGGATCGCAGGGTCCGACAAGTCCAGCATATCCGCGCAATCGACCTCGTAGGCGCACAGCGTCATCGGCTGCGCCTTGCGCACGAAGCCCTGCTGCGCCTCCAACCAGGCCGTCTCAAAATGCAGCGCGGTGTACAACGCGGGCACCCCGCGCGGATTGAACCGGCCGCCATGCCGGGCAGCGCCCTCGCCCGAAGTCGGTGCCCAGGCCCAGCCCGGATGATGCGCGCGGTAGGCCCGGCCCGTCAGCCGGATCAGGCGAAGCCGCCCTCGGCAATGCGCGACAGATGCCGCTTCACCGCCTCCGCTCGCCCCTGCTTCACCAGATCCTCGGCCGTCAGATCGCCAAACCCCGCCAGCGGCTGCGAGCGATACCAGGCCAGCGCCATCTGCGGCGACCCCGCCCAGCCCTGCGTCCTGTTCAGAATGTCGATCATGTCCCGCAGCCGAGCTTGCGTCGCCGGCGCATGCAGCCGTGCCGTCTTCGACACCGCATCACGCGACAACCCCGCCGCACTCGCCAACTGCAAGCGCGTCAGCTGCAACAAATCCGCCAACTTCTCCGTCTCGACGGAGCCGTTTTCGCCATAGGCCTTGCCCA
>JAZKFA010000075.1:0-1364 GCA_040386655.1 Pseudomonadota bacterium
GATCTTCGACCCGCTGCTGGGCACCTCGCCGATCCGCACCTACACCAACGTCAGCTCGGTCAATGTCGACATCACCGACCATCCGCTGATCATCCAGGTCTCCGGTCCGACGGGTGCGGTTGCGCCTGTCGCGCCGGCGCCAACCCCGGTCACCACCCAGCAGCCGGTGAGCCTGACCGCTGGCACCGGCCCGGACACGCTGGTGCTGCGCATCAGCGAGGATGCCTGGCAGGGCGACGCGCAATACACCGTCAAGGTCGACGGCGTTCAGGTCGGCGGCACCTTCACCGCCAAGGCCCTGCACACGCTCAATCAGTCTGACACGCTCACGCTCAAGGGCGCCTGGGGCACGGGCGCGCACACCGTGACGGTGAACTTCCTCAACGACGCCTGGGGCGGCACGGCCACGACCGACCGCAACCTCCATGTGGACAGCATGACCTATAACGGGGTTGCCCACCCCGAGCTGGCGCGCGCCCTGAATAGCGCCGGCGCGCAGGATTTCTCCTTGGCTGCCACCTCCACGCCCACCACGCCCACCACGCCCACCACGCCCACCAACACGACCCCGCAGTCGGTGAGCCTCACGGCTGGGACCGGCACGGATACGCTGACGCTGCGCATCAGCGAGGATGCCTGGCAGGGCGACGCGCAGTATACGGTCAAGGTCGATGGCACCCAGGTCGGCGGCGTGTTCACCGCCAAGGCCCTGCACGGGGCCAACCAGTCCGACACGCTCACGCTCAAGGGCAACTGGGGGAGCGGCGCCCATGTGGTAACCGTGGATTTCATCAACGACGCCTGGGGCGGCACGGCGACCACGGACCGCAACCTCTACGTGGACGGCATGACCTATAACGGCGTCGCCCATCCGGAACTCGCGCGCGCGATGAACAGCGGCGGGGCGCAGGACTTCGGCTTCTCCGGGACTTCGTCGACGACCACCCCCACGACCACGACGCCGACCCCCACTCCCACGACCCAGCAGCCGGTGAGCCTCACCGTCGGCACCGGCACGGACACGCTTGTCCTCAAGATCAACGAGGAAGCCTGGCAGGGGGATGCGCAGTACACCGTCAAGGTGGACGGCAAGCAGATCGGCGATGTGTTCACCGCGCATGCGTTGGCCGCGGCCAACCAGGCGGACACGCTGACGCTGAAGGGCAGCTGGGGAGCCGGCCCGCACATCGTGACGGTGAATTTCCTCAACGACGCCTGGGGAGGCACGACCACGACCGACCGCAACCTCCACGTCGATAACATCATCTACAACGGCGTCGCCCACCCGGAGCTGGCGCACTGGCAGAACAGCGCCGGCGCGCAGGACTACGCCTTCAACTGAGGCTCGCCGGGACCCCTCACCC
>JAZKFA010000075.1:1441-5943 GCA_040386655.1 Pseudomonadota bacterium
GGGGTTTGGGCTCGGGTGGCTGGTACCGGGGCGCGCCTGTGCGCGCCCCGCAATGTTGAACGACGCTAGTTCGAATGAGCGCGCCGCCGAAGGCGCCGCCCGGCGATTAAGGGCGGCCTAACGAGGCGTGCTCTTACTTGCGCACCGCCCGTACGGCGAGCGCAGCCGCTGGAGATAGCGCCCGGCGCATGAGGGCACCGTCAGATATAATGCTCTGCCAGGGGCTTGAAGCCGTTGAAGCTCTGCGCCGCGTAGGTGGTCACGTAGGCGCCGGTCGAGAGCAGCTCCACCCGGTCGCCGGCGTCGAGCGCCAGCGGCAGGCGGTAGTTGGACTTCTCATAGAGCGTGTCGGTGCTGTCGCAGGTCGGACCCGCGATGGTCACCGGCCCTTCCGGCGCGCCGTCATGCGGCGTGCGGAAGGCGTACTTGATCGCCTCGCCCTCGGTCTCAGCCAGCCCACCGAAGCGGCCGATGTCGAGATAGACCCAGCGCACCGGATCATCCTTCGCCTTGCTCGACACGAGCACCACCTCGGCCGAGACCACGCCGGCGTCGCCCACCATGAAGCGGCCGGGCTCGACCAGCATCTCCGGCAGGTCATTGCCGAAATGCTGGGTCATGGCGCCCATGATGGCGTCGCCGAAGGCGTCGATCTCCGGCACCTCGGCGCGGTAGCGTACGGGGTAGCCGCCGCCGAGGTTGACCATGCGCAGGTTGATCCCGGCGTGCTTGAGGTCGGTGAAGATCGTGGCCACGCGCGCGATCGCCATCTCATAGGCGCCCGTCGAGGTCTGCTGCGACCCGACGTGGAAGGAGATGCCGTAGGGATCCAGGCCCCAGGTGCGCGCCAGGACCATCAGGTCGCGCGCCATATCCATCTCGCAGCCGAACTTGCGGCTGAGCGGCCACTCGGCGCCCTTGTTCTCGACCAAAATGCGGCAATAGACCTTCGCACCCGGCGCGTGCTGCGCGAGCTTCTTCAACTCCGGCTCGGAGTCGAAGGCGAACATGCGCACGCCCGCGGCATAGGCCGCCTGGATGGCCGAGACCTTCTTGATGGTGTTGCCGTAGGAGATCGCGTCCGGGCGCGCGCCGGCTTCCAGGCACAGCTGGATTTCTTCCCACGACGCGGCGTCGAAGGAGGAACCAAGATCGGTCAGCCGTGCCAGGATCGGCGCGCCGGGATTGGCCTTCACCGCGTAGTAGACGCGCGCGAGCGGCAGCGCGGCCTTCAGCCGGCGGTAATTCGTCTCGACGCGATCAATGTCCAGCACAAGGCAGGGCGTGGCGGGCATGGAGTCGCGCAGATACGCGGCGATTTTGGAATTCATCGCAGCAATCCCCAGGTCAGGCGGGACGCCAAAAAAGGCGGCGGCCCGGGTTAACGAAACGGTCGAACGAACCAGCGACCAAGTGAACCGCCGGGATTGCGCCCTGCGGGGTTGCCAGAACGCTTGACGTCGTTGCGTAAACCCTTGCTCGGTGAAGCCGGCTTCCTGAGTGAAGAAGGCGGCGGATCACCAGTCTGGGGGCCAGAGGCACGTGCGTACTGCGTCTGCGGGGGGAAATAATGCCGTGACCCCCCCCACGCAAGCGGAAAATCCACCTTCGCCAGATTTTTTTCGTGAAACCCCTGCAAGGGGCCGGAAACTCCCCTTGAGGCGGTCGAATCGGCGGGAAGCGCCCCCGGTTTCACCGTGTAACGCGGGAGCCGTTCCTGCCGCGTCCGCCCGAATCGCGCGCTACATCCGGCGCGCGAGGAACATCCCACCCACGGGCGCGCGCGAGGCGAGCGGGATCGGCGCGC
Organism: Pseudomonadota bacterium; assembly: GCA_040386655.1. Taxonomy (GTDB): domain Bacteria; phylum Pseudomonadota; class Alphaproteobacteria; order Acetobacterales; family Acetobacteraceae; genus Plastoroseomonas. Next base: position 3,249 of record JAZKFA010000075.1, read on the forward strand.
CGCGATAGGCATCAAGGCCACGCCCCTGCGTGCCCGGCGCGGCCGCGATTACCTGCGCGCGGTCGGACCCGTTACCCAGCAGCGCGGCGCCGGCGACGCCGGGTGCCGCACTCGGCGGGCGTGGCGCGGCGGCGAGGGCAGGCGCTGGCCCCACCGGCGCCGGGCTGCGACTTTCCTGTGCCCATAGCTCGGCGACGCGCGCCTGGTAGCGGCTGCCATTCTCCGGCGTGCGGGAATGGTAGGCCGCGCTCGCGCGGTTCCAGTCGCCCAGCTCGGTCCGCAGCTCGGACAGGAAGCGCGCGGCGTAGCGGGTGTTCGCGACGGGGTCGAAGGCCTCCTCCAGGCTGGTGAAGGCATTGGGGTGGTGGCGGAGGTTGATCTGCATGCAGCCGATGTCGATCGAGCGCACGCCTTGCGACTGAAGCTGCCGCACGGCGGCAATCGCTGCCGCGCGGTCGGGGAAAAAACTGCCACGCCCCTCGGCGTTGATCGTCCAGGGCCAGGGGTGGAAGACGCCGGTCGCGGGGTCCGCCCGCCCGGATTCCGCCCGCCCAATCGCCATCAGCAGATGGGCCGGGATGCCCGCGCTGGCCTCGGCCGCACGGATGCCGGCGCGGCAGAGCTGGCCCTGCTCGGCCGTTTGCGCATGCGCGGCCGGCGCTGCCGCGAGCAGGGCGGGGATGAGCAGCAACAAGGGGAAGGCGGCGCGGGTCATGGCCGTCAGGGCGCAAGCCCCGTGCCACACGCACCCCGCCGGCGTTGACAATTTCGCAGCTTATCGCCTTGCAGGATGGCGCATGACGCGACGCAGGATTCAGGCCGGCATCTCAGGGATGCGCCGTTGAGCGTGCTGCCGCCCCTGGCCGCAGCGTTGCGCAGCGGCGCCTGCGCGCAGCCCTTCGTCATCGAGGGGCGGCTGGTCTCGGCGGGCGGTCTTACGCTCGAGATCGAAGGCTTGGCCGGGCTTGCCGCGCGCGGCGACCGGCTCGCCATCGAGGATGCACGGGGCGGCACCCTGACGGCAGAGGTGACCGACATCGGCGCTAAGCGCGTGCGCGCCGTCGGGTTCGAAGCGCTGGAGGGCCTGCGCCTCGGCGCCCCTGCGCAACTGCTCGGGCCCGCGACGCTGGCACCCTGCGATGCTTGGCTCGGCCGCGTGATCGATCCCTTCGGGAGGCCGCTCGATGGTTTCGGCGCATTGCCGCGGGGCCTGCACCCCCGACCCCTCCGTGCCGCACCACCGCCGGCCGGGCTGCGCGCCCGGCTCGGGCCGCGGCTGGATCTCGGCGTCCGCGCGCTCGACGCCTTCTGCACCTGCCGCCAGGGCCAGCGGCTTGGCCTGTTCGCCGCATCCGGTGTCGGCAAGTCCACGCTGATGGCGATGCTCGCCCAGGGTGCCGAGGCCGATGTGGCGGTCTTCGCGCTGGTCGGCGAGCGCGGGCGCGAGCTGCGCGAGTTCATCGAGGACGACTTGGGCGAAGCCGGCATGGCGCGTTCCGTGGTGGTCTGCGCCACCTCAGACGCGCCGCCGCTGATGCGCCGCGAGGCCGCCTTCGCGGCGATGACCGTCGCCGAGCATTTCCGCGGCCAGGGCAAGCACGTCCTGCTGATGATGGATTCCGTCACCCGCTTTGCCCTGGCGCTGCGCGAGATTGGGCTGGCTGCCGGGGAGCCGCCCACCACGCGCGGCTATACGCCCTCCGTCTTCGCCGAGTTGCCGCGCCTGCTCGAACGCGCCGGCCCGGGCCTCGAAGGGCAGGGGGCGATCACCGGCCTCTTCACCGTCCTGGTCGAGGGTGACGACCATGACGAGCCGGTGGCCGATGCGGTGCGCGGCATCCTCGATGGCCACGTCGTGCTCGATCGCCGGATCGGGGAGGGCGGGCGCTACCCCGCCATCGACGTGCTGCGCAGCCTCTCGCGCACCGTCCCCGGTTGCCTGACCGAGGATGAGGCGGCGCTGATGCTGCGTGCCAGGCGCGCACTGGCCCTGCATGCGGAGGTCGCGGACCTGGTCCGACTCGGCGCCTACCGCGCCGGCGCGGATGCTGCCGTCGATGCCGCGGTTGCCGTCACGCCCAGGATCGAAGCCTTCCTCGCCCAGCCCAAGGGCGAGGTCAGCAGCGTGGCGCAGGCCTTCGCCCAACTTGCGGAGACGATGCATGGCGCGTGACCCCGTGGCCGCCCTGCTGCGCATGCGCGGCTTCGCAACGCGAGAGGCCCGCCGCATCCTCGGCCTGCGCGTGCAATCCGAGTTCGCCGCCGGCGCCGAGGCGGCCGCCCGCGCAGCAGCCCCGGCGCGCGAGCAGGCCGAAGGCGGCGACCCGCTGCTGATCGCCGCCTGGATGCCGCGCGCACTGGCCGATGCCGCGCGCGCCGCGGCACAGTCCAGCCACGCGACGCGCATGCGCGACTCCGCGCAAGCCGCGCTGGCCGAGGCGAGGCGACAGGAACGGGTGCTGGGGAGCCTCGCCGCGGCGCGCGCCGCGGAGCGGGCACTGCTCGCCGCCCGGCGCGAACAGGCGCGGCTCGATGACCGCGCCGGCGCGCTCCATGACGCAGGAGGGAGGATCCGATGACCGCAACACTGCTGGATGCGGGCGAGGCGCTGGCCGCCGCGCTGCTCGCCGAAACTGAGGCACTTGCGATTCCGGGCCATCCGAAGACAAGCGACCTGGGTGCCGCCAAGACGGCC
>JAZKFA010000076.1:0-2018 GCA_040386655.1 Pseudomonadota bacterium
CTTTCCAGCACGCGGTCGATCCGCGCCACCGCGAAGCCAATGCCCGGCAACCCCTCGAAGCACTTGCCTGAGGTGAAGACCGCCACGTCCAGCTCCGGCTGGGCGGACACGTCGAGCGGCAGCGCCCCGAAGGCGGAGACGGCATCGAGGATCAGCCGCTTGCCGGCCGCGCGCACCACGGCACCGATGGCCGCCGGGTCGTTGACGATCCCCGACCCCGTCTCGGAATAGACCATCGCCACGTGGCTGATGGATGGGTCGGCTGCCAGGGCCGCGGCTACTTCCTCCGGCTTCGCGCCGCGGGTGTCCGGCAGGTCGAGCAGGACCATGTCACGCCCGGCCTCGCGGCCCAGCCGCGCGATGCGCTTTGCGTAGGTGCCGTTGGCCGGGACCAGCACGCGGCCGCCCGGGGCGACGAAGGTGCGCAGCGCGGCCTCGACCATGAAGTGCCCGCAGCCCTGCAGCGGCAGGGTGACGTGCTCGCCCTCGCTCCCCCCCGCGACGGCGCGGACGCGCTCGCGGATGCGGGCATAGGTCGGGCGGAAGCCGTCATCCCAGGGGGCGATGTCCTGCGCCATGGCGGCGCGGGTCTGCGCCTGGGTCTGCACGGGGCCGGGACTGAGCAGGAGCATGCTGGAATGCCTGTCGGAAAGGATACATGGGATTGGCACGGGAAAGGTTGCGGGGGAATTGATATTCGACCGGTGCAGCGCCGTTGCAGCCGGATGGCGACGCGGCGCTACGCCACCATCGCACCTTGGACCTCGCGCAGCAGCTTTCGCCGGATCGCCTCAGCGAAGCTCGCGTAATCCGTTGTCTCCATGGCGAAGCTGCCGGGGCCGCCGACCACGTTCTCGATGTAGTGGGCCAGCAGGTCCGGCTCCTCATTGACCACCGCGAGCGCGTTCACCACGAAGCCCGCGGCCACGCCGATGTCGCGTACCGGCCCCGGCGAGCGGCCCTGGTTCCACGCACCATCACCCGAGACGTCCATCACCCCGCGCGTGAAGACGCCCTGATAGGCGCCCAGCAGCGTGAAGCCGGCGGCCATCGCCTCGCCCAGCGCCGTCGCGCCGGGTGCGACCAGGCGCGGGCAGGACTCGATGGCCGCCGCCAGCGCCTCCGCATCCGTGGCCGAGGCGATTCGCGACCAGGGCACGCCGATGGCCTGGGCCGCGATGTTGGACCACAACATCAGCGTGACGGAGACGGCGCCCTGGACCCCGGAAACGAGTGCGGCCTGCACCTCCGCATCGCGGAAAGCAGCCGCATAGCCGCCCATCATCAGCCCGAACTCGTCGTAATCGACCGAGGACGAGGCATCGACCGCCAGCACCAAGGCGAGATCCACCGGCTCCATGCCCCGTTGCCTTCCCACCCGCCCCTGTCGCACCCTGGCACCACATATGGAGAGCCTCATGCCCGAAGACACCGTCGGCGCCTTTGTTCCCGGCCCACGCGCCCATGTGGCCGGCGCCGCGACCGGCCCGCTCGCCGGGCTGCGCCTGGCCGTGAAGGACCTCTATGACCTCGCGGGCCATCCCACCACCTACGGCAACCCGGACTGGGCGCGCACGCACCCGGTGCCCGATTCGACGGCGACGGTCGTGGCGATGCTGCTGGATGCGGGTGCGGCCGTCGTGGGCAAGACCAAGACGGTCGAGCTGGCCTATGGGCTGACCGGGGAGAATGTCTGGCACGGCACGCCGACCAATCCGGCCGCACCGGACCGCTTCCCCGGCGGATCCTCCTGCGGCTCGGCGGCTGCGGTCGCGTCGGGGCAGGCGGATATCGCGATGGGTTCGGACACGGGCGGGTCGGTGCGCATCCCCGCCAGCTATTGCGGCGTGTTCGGCATAAGGCCGAGCTGGGGGGCGGTGAGCCTCGCCGGTGCCTGCGCGCTCGGGCCCTCCTACGACACGGCTGGCTGGTTCGCGCCGACCGCGACGTTGCTGCGCCGCGTGGGCGAAGTGGTGCTGCCACCCGGGATCACAGGTGCACTCGGCCCGCTGCTGAAG
>JAZKFA010000076.1:2028-9631 GCA_040386655.1 Pseudomonadota bacterium
GCACCCGCCCTCGCGCGGCTCGAATCGCTCCTCGGCCCCGCTTTGCCGGTGGGCCTCGCCCCCGAGGGGCTGGAGGCCTTCTACGAGGCCTTCCGCTGCGCCTCCGCCTCCGAGGTCTGGGCCGCGCTCGGCCCATGGATCGCCGCAACGGAGCCCAGCTTCGGCCCGGGTGTGGGCGAGCGCTTCGCCGCCGCGCGGTCCATGCCGCCTGCCAAGGCCGACGAGGCGCGCGCCTTCCGCCGCGTGGCCCAGGCGCGGCTGCACGCGCTGCTCGCCGGCGGCGCGGTGCTGGCCTTCCCGACCTCGCCCGGGCCTGCGCCGCTGCTCACCGCCGACCAGGCGACGCAGAACGCCGTGCGCGCGCGGACCATGGGGGTCACCGCCATTTCCGGCCTGACCGGCTGCTGCGAGGTGAGCCTGCCGCTGGGCACCGCCGACGGCGCGCCGGTCGGCCTGTCCCTGGTCGCCGCCCCCGGTCGCGACCTCGCCCTTCTCGCCCTTGCGGAGCGCCTTGCAGCATGATCATCCGGGAAACCGAGGCCGGCGACATCGCCGCCATCACCGCCATCTACGCGCACCACGTGCTGCACGGCACCGGCACCTTCGAGGAGGACCCGCCGAGCGAGGCCGAGATCACCGCGCGCATCGCCAAGGTGCAGGGCGGCGGTGCCGCCTGGCTGACCGCGCTGGCCGATGACGGGTCCATCGCCGGCTATGGCTACTACGCGCCGCTGCGTGAGCGTTCCGCCTATCGCTTCACCGTCGAGGACAGCATCTACATCCGCGACGATGTGCGCGGGCAGGGCGTGGGCAAGGCGCTGGTCGCCGCGCTGATCGAGCATGCCGAGGCGCGCGGGCGGCGGCAGATGGTCGCGGTGATCGGTGACAGCGAGAATACGAGCTCCATCGGGTTGCATCTGTCGCTGGGCTTCCGCCAGGTCGGCGTGCAGAAATCGGTGGGCATCAAGTTCGGCCGCTGGCTGGACGTGGTGCTGATGCAGCGCGCCTTGGGGCCGGGGGATCGCACGCCGCCGTCATGAGGTGGATGCTTCCGCCGTGAGGCCTGGCCCGGCATAGTTCCTGCGCAGCGCGGTGGCTCAATGCCGCGCGCAAGGGAGAACAACGCCCATGCATCGACGCGCCCTATTGGCCGCGGCGCCGCTACTCGCCGCCCTCACCCTCGTCCCCATCGCCTCCGCCCAGAACGGCGCGCCGCCGCTGCCCGTGGCGCAGCCGCGCGAGGTCGGGTTCGACCCCGACCGCCTCGCCCGCATCCGCCCCGCCATCGAGCGCGAGGTCACCGAAGGCCGCCTGCCCGGTGCGGTGGTGATGGTCGCCCGGCGCGGGCGGCTGGTCTTCGCCGATGCCGTCGGCTTCCGCGACAAGGCAGCGAATGCGTCGCTCGCGCTCGACCATGTCTTCCGCATCTATTCGATGACCAAGCCCTTCACCTCCGTCGCGGCGATGATGCTGGTCGAGGAGGGGCGCCTGCACCTCACCGACCCCGTCGGCCGCTTCCTGCCCGGGTTCGACCGGCTGCAGGTTGCCACGCCCACGGCGAACCTCGCACTCGGCCGGCTCACCTACGCGAATGTGCCGCAGCAGCGGCAGATGACGGTACAGGACCTGCTGCGCCACACCTCCGGCCTCACCTACCCTGAGACCACCGGCGTGCAGCCGCTGCGCGACGCGCTGGTCCAGCGCGGCTTCGCGACAAATGGGGGTGCCGACTACGACGCCCGCGCGATGAGCCCGACCGAATTCGTCGAGCGCCTGGCGCAGGTGCCGCTGATGCACCAGCCGGGCACCACCTTCGAATATTCGCTGTCCACCGACGTGCTGGGCCGCGTGGTCGAGGCCGTCTCCGGCCAGCGGCTGGAGACGTTCCTGGAGGAGCGGCTGTTCCGGCCGCTGCGCATGGCCGATACGGGCTTCGCGCTGCGCGAGGGCCAGGGCCCGCGGCTGGCCGCGCATCTCGGCGGGGATTGGGCGCGCAACAACGCCCCGGTTTCGATGCTCGACGTCACGCGGCCGCCGGGCAATGCCTCGGGCGGGGCAGGCGCGATCTCGACGGCGTCGGACTACCTGCGCTTCCTGCAGATGATGGCCAATGGCGGTCAGCTGGACGGGGTGCGCATCCTCTCGCCCGCGACGGTGCGGCTGATGACCGCCGACCACCTGGCGGGCATGGCGCAGCCAGCACCCCCCGGCGCCCTGGGCACGCCGGGTTTCGGCTTTGGGCTAGGCTTCGCGGTGCGGCTGGCCGATGGCATCGCGGGCGTCCCCGGCAATGCCGGGCAATACATGTGGGCCGGCTATGGCGGCACCTATTTCTGGGTGGACCCGCGCGCGGAGCTGGTCGGGGTGTTCATGAGCCAGGCGCCGAGCGTCGAGCGCGCGATGCACCGCCGGCTGATCCAGACGCTGGTCTATTCGGCGCTGACGGATTGAGGGCGTGAAGGGGCTCGCGCCCCTTCACTCAACCCAGCGGAAACGGGCGCGGACGACGATGTCGTCCGCAACGATGTCGCGCGCGGCGGGCACGTCCGCCGGCGGGACCACCACAGTGCTGTAGCTCCGCTCCCCCTTCACCCTTGCCAGGAAGATCCGGTCGAAGGCCACGGCGCCCGGGCTGCGCGCCACGCAGCAGGCGCAGCCGAGGACGTGCTTCGCCCCGATGCCCGCGAGGAGTGCGGCGCCATCGGGCACAAGCTCGCCTTCGGCCAGGGCGCGGACGGGGATTCGGGCATCCAGGGACCAGCTCATGATGCTAGACATAAGGATATGTTTATGCCTATATCAAGCCTATGGATGAGCTGCTGACCAAACTTCGCGCCGCCGCAGAGCCGACCCGGCTTCGCCTGCTGGCCCTGTGTGCCCGCGGTGCCTGGTGCGTGTCCGACCTGGTCGCGATCCTCGGCCAGTCGCAGCCCCGCCTGTCGCGGCATCTGAAGCTCCTCACCGAGGCCGGGCTGCTCCAGCGCACGCCCGAAGGGGCGAATGCCTGGTTCCAGCTGCCCGAGGATGCCGACCTCGCCCGCTCCATCCTCGCCCGCCTGCCCGAGGACGACCAGCGCCTGGCCGCGGACCGCCGCACCGCTGCGCGCATTGCCGCGGAGCGCGCCCGCGCGGCATCCGAATCCTTCCGCCGCCACGGCGCGGATTGGGATGAGCTGCGCGCGCTGGACATCCCCGCGCCCCCGATCGAGGCCGCGCTTCTCGCCGCCCTGCCCGGCCAGGCCCAGGCGCGGCTGCTCGATATCGGCTGCGGCACGGGGCGGCTGCTGGAGCTGGTGGCCCCCCACGTCGCGGCGGCCACCGGCATTGATGCCTCCCGTGACATGCTGGCGCTGGCCCGCACCCGGCTGGCCGAGCACAACCTCACACATTGCGCGGTGCGCCAGGCGGATCTGTACCGCCTGCCCTTCCCCGACGCCGCCTTCGACATCGTGACCCTGCAGATGGTGCTGCACTACGCGGAGGACCCCGCCGCCGCCCTGGCGGAGGCCGCGCGCGTGCTCAAGCCCGGGGGCCGGCTGATCCTGCTCGACCTCGCGGCGCATGAGCGGGGAGAGCTGCTCAAGCGCCTCGCGCATCGCTGGCCGGGGTTTGACGATGCCGCGCTGAATGGCTGGCTCGGGGCTGCCGGCCTCGCGCCGATGCAACCCACCGACCTCGGCCCGCTTCGCCTCTGGTGCGCCGAAGCGCGCCAGCACGTGACCGCCTAGAGCGAGAGTAGAAGATCATGTCCCGTCCCCACCTCCTCGATGCCCTCCGCGACCAGGTCCTGCTCTGCGATGGCGGCATGGGCGCGCGCGTCCAGGCGATGAACCTCGACGTCGAGGCCGATTACTGGAACCGCGAGAACTGCACCGAGGTGCTGAACCTCTCGCGCCCGGACATCGTGCGCGAAATCCACCGCAGCTACTACGAGGCCGGCGCCGACATGGTGCTGACCAACTCCTTCGGCGGATCGCCGGTGACGCTCGGCGAGTTCGAGCTTGAGGAGCGCGCCTTCGAGATCAACAAGCTCTCCGTCGAGATCGCGCGCGAGGCGGCGGAGACATTCTCCGATGGCCGCCACCGCTGGGTGATCGGCGATATCGGGCCGGGCACGAAGCTGCCGTCTCTCGGCAATATCACCTATGACGCGCTGGAAGCGGCGCTGACCGAGCAATGCCGCGGGCTGCTCGCCGGCGGCGCGGACGAGATCCTCACCGAGACCACCCAGGACACGCTGTTCATCAAGGCCGCCGTCAATGCGGCGAAGATCGCGCGCGCCCAGGCGAAGTCGAACATCCCGATCTTCGTGCAGGTCACGGTCGAGACCACCGGCACGCTGCTCGTCGGCCCAGACATTGCGGCGGCGGCCACCGTCACCCATGCGCTGGACGTCCCGCTCATTGGGCTGAACTGCGCGACCGGCCCGCAGGAGATGGCCGAGCATGTCCGTTGGCTCGCGCAGAACTGGCCGGGGCTGATCAGCGTGCAGCCGAACGCCGGCCTGCCGGAGCTGGTCGACGGCAAGACGCACTACCCCCTTGCCGCCGCCGACCTCGCGAGCTGGATGGAACGCTTCGTGCTGGAGGACGGCATCAACCTGATCGGCGGGTGCTGCGGCACCTCGACGCCCCACATCCAGGCGCTGGACGCCATGCTGCGCAAGCACGCGCCGTTCCGGCCCGCGCCCGTCGCGCGGAAGTTCCATTGGGTGCCCTCGGTCGCATCGCTGTACGGCGCGACGTCGCTGCGGCAGGAGAACAGCTTCTTCTCCATCGGCGAGCGCTGCAACGCGAACGGCTCGAAGGCGTGGCGCCAGCGCCAGGAAGCCGGCGACTGGGACGGCTGCGTCGCGATGGGCCGCGAGCAGGTGGCCGAGGGTTCCTCCTCGCTCGACATCTGCACCGCTTTCGTCGGCCGCGACGAGCTGCACGAGATGAGCGAGGTGATCACCCGCTTCACGTCGAGCGTGAACTCGCCGCTGGTCATCGATTCCACCGAGACGAACATCATCGAGGCCGCGCTGAAGCTGCATGGCGGCAAGCCGATCATCAACTCGATCAACTTCGAGGAAGGCGAGAAGGCGGCCAATGACCGCATGATCCTCGCCAAGAAATTCGGCGCGTGCGTGATCGCGCTGACCATCGACGAAGTGGGCATGGCCAAGACCGCCGAGGACAAGCTGCGCATCGCGCGCCGCCTGGTCGATTTCGCGTGCAACAAGCACGGGCTGCCACAGTCGGATCTGATGATCGACCCGCTGACCTTCACCATCGCGACCGGCAACGAGGATGACCGAAAGCTGGGCGTCTGGACGCTCGACGGCATCCGCATGATCCGCGAGGAATTCCCGGACATCCAGATCATCCTGGGCCTGTCCAACATCTCCTTCGGGCTGAATCCCGCCGCGCGGCACGTGCTGAATTCCGTGTTCCTCGACCTCGCCGTCAAGGCGGGCATGACGGGCGCGATCGTGCACGTTTCCAAGATCAAGCCGCTGCACCAGATCCCCGCGGAGGAGGTGCAGGTGGTGGAAGACCTGATCTTCGACCGCCGCCGCGAGGGCTACGACCCGTTGCAGAAGGTGCTGGAGATCTTCTCCGGCCGGAAGGCCGCGGACAATGTCGCGAAGGTCAAGGCCGCGACCGTCGAGGGCCGCCTGAAGGACCGCATCGTGGACGGCGACCGCAAGGGCCTGCCGGAGGAATTGCAGGTCGCGCTCGACCAGGGCATCGCGCCGCTGACCATCATCAACGACGTGCTGCTCGACGGGATGAAGGTGGTCGGCGAGCTGTTCGGGGCGGGCAAGATGCAGCTGCCCTTCGTGCTGCAATCGGCCGAGACGATGAAGGCCGCCGTCGCCTATCTGGAGCCCTTCATGGAGAAGGTGGAGGGCCAGGAGAAGGGCACCATCGTGCTCGCGACGGTGAAGGGCGACGTACACGATATCGGCAAGAACCTGGTCGACATCATCCTCACGAATAACGGCTACAAGGTCATCAACCTTGGCATCAAGGTGCCGCTGAACGACATGATCGCGGCCGCGAAGGACAACCGCGCCCACGCGATCGGCATGTCCGGCCTGCTGGTGAAATCCACCGTCGTGATGCGCGAGAATCTCGAGGAGATGTCGCGCCAGGGTGTCGACCTGCCGATCATGCTCGGCGGCGCCGCGCTGACGCGGAACTATGTCGAGGATGACTGCGTCAACGCCTATGCCTCCGGTCGCGTCGCCTATGCGCGGGATGCCTTCGACGGGTTGCACCTGATGGACCGCGTCATGGGCAATGGCTTCGACGACTACCTCGCGGCCTTGCAGGCCAAGCGGAGCGGCAAGCCATCCAGCACCAAGCGCACGCTGGGCAATGCGGAGGGCCGCGGCTTTGCGCCGGTCGACGTTGCCTATGCGCAGGGCCGGCGCAACCGCGTCGCCGCCGAGAGCGCCGTTCCCGCGCCGCCCTTCTGGGGCGCGAAGGTGCTGGAGGCCCCGCCCAAGGCCATCATCCCTTTCATCAACGAGCGCAGCCTGTATCAATTCCAGTGGGGATTCCGGAAGCAGGGGCGCTCCCTGGAAGACTATATCGGCTGGGCGAAGCAGGAGCTGCGGCCGGTGCTCAAGCGCATGCTCGCGCTGGCCGAGAAGGACAACATCCTCAAGCCGCAGGCCATCTACGGCTATTGGAAGTGTGCGGGCGTCGGCAATGACCTGGTGCTGTTCGAGCAGGACGGCATCACCGAGGCCTGCCGCTTCACCCTGCCCCGCCAGCCCAAGGAAGACGGCGACTGCATCGCGGATTTCGTCCGCGACATCGCGGATGGGCCGGACAAGCGCGACGTGATCGGGCTGCAGGTCGTGACCGTCGGCCAGAAGGCGTCGGACATCGCGCGCGACTGGTTCGAGGATAATCGCTACCAGGATTACCTCTACCTCCACGGCCTCAGTGTCGAGATGGCGGAGGCGATGGCGGAGTACACCCACAAGCGCATCCGCGCGGAGCTGGGCTTCGCGTCGGAGGATGACCGCGACATGGACAAGATGCTCAGCCAGTCCTACCGCGGCGGGCGCTACTCCTTCGGCTACCCGGCGTGTCCGCGCCTCGAGGACCAGGCGCCACTGCTCAAGCTGCTCGATGCGGAGCGGATTGGCGTGACCATCAGCGACGAGTGGCAGCTGCACCCGGAGCAGTCGACCAGCGCGATCGTGCTGCACCATCCCAGGGCGAAGTACTTCATGGTGTGAGGCTGGCCGGGGGACGGAATTCCCCCGGACCGGCGCGTGACGCGAGACGCCGCGGCGCTTGGACGCCCGAACCTGCCCCGGCTATAGAAGCCTCCGCATGAAAACCGCCGCCAAAATCGCCGCCGGCAGCGTTGCCGTCGCCATCGTCGTGCTTGCGCTCAAGGGTGCGGCTTGGTGGGTCACCGGCAGCGTGGCGTTGTTGGCCGATGCGCTGGAATCGATCGTCAACGTCGCCGCCGCCGTCGCGGCATTGGTGGCCATCCGGTTCTCGGCGCTGCCGGCGGATGCGAACCATCCCTACGGGCACGCGAAGGCGGAATACTTCTCCGCCGTGCTCGAGGGCGCGCTGATCATCGTGGCCGC
>JAZKFA010000077.1:0-3803 GCA_040386655.1 Pseudomonadota bacterium
ATCTGCCCCGCGCGGATGGCGCCGATCACACCGGCGAAGCCGTCGAACACCAGCTGGATGCTGCCGCCGATCAAATCCGCCAGCGCGGGTGCCGCGCCGCGATAGGGCACATGCGTCAGCTCAACCCCGGTGCGCAGCATGAACAGCACGCCGAGCATGTGGTTCGCACCGCCCGCCCCCGCGGAGCCGTAGTTCAGGCGCCCCGGGTTTGCGCGCGCGTAAGCGATAAGATCGGGAATATCGCGCACCGGCAGCGCGGGGTTCGCGCAGACGACGCCAGTCCCGGTCGAGAAGGTCGCGATGGCCGTGAAGTCGTCCACGCCCTCATACCCGGGCGTGCGGAACAGCAGCGGCGCGCCGAGATGGGACGACGGACTCGCCATCATGATCGTATAGCCATCGGGCGCTGCGGCCGCGACGAAGGCAGTGCCGATGGTCCCGCCCGCACCTGCGCGGTTATCCACCACGACCGGCACGCCGAGCCCTGCCTGCAGCACCTCCGCCTGCATGCGGCCGGCGATGTCGCTGGCCCCGCCAGGCGGGTAGGGCACGACGAGGCGGATGGGCCGGCTCGGCCAGGCAGGCTGCGCGAGCGCGGGTGCGGCAAGTCCGGTCGCGAGGGCGGCAAGGGCGCGGCGAGGGATCATCGGCGGGCAGCGCTCCGGACAGTGAGGACAACGCGTACCAAAAAGCGTGTCATCCGAAATTCAGGAAGTAAGATCATCTTACCTTTCGCCTTCTCGTAAGCCGCTCACGCGAAGGCAAAAACACCTGAAATTCCGAAAACCCGACTTTCTTACCGCCTGCGCACCGCTCGGTCGCAGCAGGTCCATTTGCTAAAGGAATATAAACCCAATGACCGGCGAGGTTCAAGCCTCAATCCGGCGGCAGGAACCGCACGCCATTCGCCGTGGCCATCCGCAGCACCTCCTCCGGATCCGCCACGCCATCGGCACGCTCGAACAGCTCGGCTAGGTTCAGCGCCGGCGTCGCCCAGCCCAGCGCACGAGCGGGCACCGCGCCGTTGTTGAACACGCCATGCACGGTGCCGCGTGGGATCCGCACGAAATCCCCTGGACCCGCCCGCGCCGCAACGCCGTCGAGCATGAGGTCCAGGCTGCCCTCCAGCACGCGGATGAACTCGTCCTGGCCCTCCTGCACATGCGGGGGCACGAAGGTGCCCGGCGGCAGCAGCGCCTCGAAGGCGAAGCAGGCCTCCGTGATGGCAAGCGGCCAGTAGGTCTGGCCAAGGATCGTCCAGCACTTCCGCTCCACTCCGGCGCCGGCGGGCGTGAGGCCGCAGGTCATGGGCTGGAACATCCTCGTCTCCCGGCAATGGCGCCTCAGCCTGCCACGTCGCGGAGGGGGAACGACACCATTTCCGCACTCGCGCGCCATATTGGCCTCCCTCTCCACCGTGGGGCAGGATGGGCGGATGCGCGTCTATCTGGCCGGACCCGAAGTCTTCCTTGCCGATGCCGAGGCGATCGCCGCGGCCAAGAAGGCCGTCTGCGCCGCGCATGGCCTCATCGGCGTCTTCCCGACCGACCACCGGCCCGATGCGGGCGGGGCGCCTCCCGAGGAGCACCGCCGCATCTACCGCCTAAACGAGGCGCATATCCGCGACTGCGACGCGCTGATCGCCAACCTCACGCCCTTCCGCGGCCCGTCGGCCGATAGCGGCACCGCCTACGAACTCGGTTTCATGCGCGCGCTCGCCCGCCCGGTGCTCGCCTACACCAACACGCACCGCGACTTCGCCAGCCGGACGCTGGCCCATCTCAGCCCGCATGTCCGAAGGCGGGACGCCGCGACCTGGGAGGATGAGGATGGCATGGCGATCGAGGCGTTTGGTCTTGCGGACAACCTCATGCTCGATGGCGGCGTCCTCGAATCGGGTTTCGCCGTGGAGCGCGAGGACGTCCCGCCCGAAGCGCGCTGGCGCGACCTCACCGCCTTCACGCGCTGCGTCGCTTCACTCGCGGCAACCCTGCCCCTCAAGGACCCTCGCTGATGCAACTGGATGATCCCGCGGTGCTGGCCGAAGCCCGCGCCGTCTTCGACCGCTACGAGGCCGCGATCGGCGCGAACGACACCGCCACGCTCGACGCCATCTTCTGGGAAGATGCGCGCACCGTGCGGTTCGGCGTCACCGAGATCCTCTACGGCCACGACGCCATCCGCGCCTTCCGCGCGACCGTCGCGAAATACGCACCGCGGGCGGCACGCAAGATCCACCTGGTCGCCTTCGGCCAGGACGTCGTCGCGACGCATCTCGAATACGAACGCCTGGACAGCGGCCTGATCGGGCGCGAGACGAAGATCATGGCGCGGCTGCCGGGGCTGGGCTGGCGCGTGGTGTCGGCGCATGTTTCCCTTCTCGCGGGGCAGGACCCCGGCCGGCAACAGAAGGGCTGAAGCCCGCAAAAAGGATCGCGACAATGGCCGCGCGGCTTGTGGAGTGTTTCTATTCGCTGTCGTCGCCGTGGATGTATCTCGGCGGCCCGCAGCTCACCGAGATCATTGCGAAGCACCAGGCGAAGCTCGAACTCCGCCCCTATGATTTCCGCCTGGTGGTGAGCCACACCGGCGGCATTCCGCTGCGCACCCGGCCGGAGCCGCGCCAGGATTACCACGCGCTCGAACTCGACCGCTGGGCGCGGCTGCTCAATTTGCCCATCAACCTCAAGCCGGCGCACTACCCGCCGACCGACCAGCGCCCGGCGGGCAAGATGGTGATGGCGGCCCAGCAGCGCGGCATGGACGCCATGGCGCTCTCCCACGCCATCCTGCGCGCCCTTTTCGCGGAGGAGCGTGACATCGCCGATCCGCATGAGCGCGTGAAGATCGCCGACGAGCTGGGCATGCCCGGCCAGCACCTGCAGGCGGCCGAGGATTCCGCCTCGGTCGAGGCCGAGTGGGACCGCAACAACAAGGATGCCATTGCGAAGGGTGTGTTCGGCGCGCCCACCTTCATTTGCGAGGATCTGTTCCTCTGGGGCCAGGACCGCCTGATGTTCCTCGACCAGCACCTTGCCGGCACGCCGGTGCAGTCCGGCCCGGCCGCGAAGATCGCCAAGATCCGCGCATCGTGACCCATGTGGTGGTGATCGGCGCCGGCATCGTCGGCGCCTGTACGGCCATCGAGGCATTGCGCGCGGGGTTCGAGGTGACGATCCTGGATCCCGGCACGCCCGGGGGCGAACAGGCCGCGAGCTACGGCAATGGCTGCTGGCTCAGCCCGATGTCGGTGATCCCGCCGGCGACGCCGGGCACGTGGAAGAAGGTGCCGAAATTCCTCTCGGACCCGCTAGGACCGCTGGCGATCCGCTGGTCCTACTTCCCCAAGGTCGCGCCGTGGCTGGCGAAATACCTGGCCGCGGGCTGGAGCTGGGGGAAGGTGGAGGCGACCGCCCGCGCGCTGCGCCCGCTGCTGGTCAACGCGCCCGCCCTGCACCGGGCACTGGCAGAGGAGGCCGGCGTCGGCGACCTGATCGGGCAGGCGGGGCTGATCTACGTCTACCCCTCCCGCGCCGATTTCGAAGCCGAGCGGGAGGCCTGGCGCATCCGCGGCGCAGTCGGCGTCAAATGGCTGGAGCTGGAGGGCGAGGAGCTGTTCCAGCGCGAACCCACCCTCGACCGGCGCTACACCTTCGGCGTGATGGTCGAGGAGGGCGGCGATTGCCGCGATCCCGGCGGCTACGTCGCCGCCCTTGTCGCACTCGCCGAGGCGCGCGGTGCCAAGCGCATCGCCGCGGGCGCTACTGGCTTTCGTATCGAAAACAAGAAATTACAAGCCGTTC
>JAZKFA010000078.1:0-4188 GCA_040386655.1 Pseudomonadota bacterium
AAGCCCTCCGGGGTCCAGCTGGCGAGGCCGATGCGACCGCCCGGCCGCACCACCCGGAGGAGTTCCTGGGCCGCCTTGTCGCCATCGGGCGTGAACATCACGCCGAAGGTGGAAAGCACGACATCGAAGCTGCCATCATCGAACGGCAGGGCTTCGGCATCGGCCTGCCGGAAGGCGACGACCAGGCGCTCGGCCGTCGCACGCTCGCGGCCGCGTTCGAGCAGCGCGCCGACGTAGTCTGTCGAGGTCACCTGCGCGAAACGTCGTGCGGCCGCGAGCGTGGCATTGCCGTTGCCGGCGGCGACGTCGAGCACGCGTTCGCCGGCGCGCAGGTCCACGGCCTCGCAGATCCGCTCGCCGACGATCTGCAGCGTGGTGCCGACGACGGCATAATCGCCCGCGGCCCAGGTGGCTTGCTGGCGCGCCTTCAGCGCAGTGAGGTCCACAGGGGCGGAGGCCGAGTGCGACAGGGCGGCTGATTCTGACATGGTTGTTCTCCTCTGCGAGACACGCTCTCGATGCGTTGAGGAGGCCTTGACCCGTTTGGCCGTCGTCGTCTCCTCACCCCGCCTCGTAGGGGCGGTGCGTGGATGCGGGCGTGGGAGCCGGCGTGGGAACGCGCATGGTATCCGCAGGAGCCGCCGCTACGGCGAGCCCAACCTGCTCAGTCCGTCAGGAGACGCCTGGGTGGCCGGCCGCGATCCCGAGCAGCGCGTCGCGCACGATTGCAAACGCTGGCTCCGTCGGCGGGTTCTGGTGCTCGATCAAGCCCAGCGTACAGGGGACTACGGGCAACAAAGGGCGGAGCACGATCCCCGGCGTAGGGTCGCGCACCGCGATGTCGGGCACGATCGAAACTCCGAGGGCCGACGCCACAGCCGTCTTCACGGCCTCCAACGTGCTCAGGTACATCGGTGCGCCCTGCATTCTGCTACCAGCCAGCCACTGCATGACAAGCCCGTGCACTGCACCCCGCTCATGCTCCAGCACAAGGGTCTGGCCGACAAAATATTCAGGCGTGACGGTGTCCGGCACCTCCCTTGCGGTGGCAGGGAAGATGGCGACCAATGCCCCAGGCCGAAGAGGCGTTATCCGCAGCCGGGGCGCGTTGACCGGGAGCGTCACCAGCGCGAGGTCGATCGTATTCTGCAACATCGCATCCACGCTGTCGCGCGTCGGCATGTTCGTGACCCGCAACTCGATACCAGGGTAATCCCTGCGCAGGGCGCCCAAGATAGCAGGGAGGTCGTACCTCAGTGCCGACAGCGTCGTGCCCAGGTGGACCCTGCCGAGCCAGCCTTCGCGAAATCGGCGCATCGATGCCTCCGCGGCATCGCAGGCGGCGAAGATGTGTTGTGCGTGCTCGGCCAGCTCACGCCCTGGCACCGTCGCGCGTGCCTGCTTTCCGTTGCGCTCAATCAGCCGGACACCGAGGCGTTGCTCTAGCTCTCTAACGTGCAGGCTCACCGCGGGCTGCGTAAGGTTCAGCCGCCGCCCGGCAGCACTGAAATTTCCGAGCAGGACCACCTCCGTGAAGGTGCGCAATTGGTCGAGGTTAAGGCTCCGCATCCCAAAGCCCACCTTATCGCGGTGATCTGAAAACTAGATTTCCCCTTAACCTCAATGCGCGTCAACGTTTGAGGACACATTCGGAGGTGTGTCGTGACCCAGGTCCTCGATCACCCGTTTACAAGAGCAGATGAACGGCAACGCCAGACAGCGCCCTGCCTGAAGTCGTCGGCCGTCTGTAAAGGCCCTGCCCCGGCTAATGGCGCTCGCGCGGAAGTGGGCGTGTCGCTGGGCGGCGCCGTGGGCGCCCCTTCGCAGGGCATCCAGTTGCTGGGCCCCCTGGCAGTGAGCCGCGCTGGCGTGCCGCTAACACTGCCGGCGTCGCGGAAGGTGCGCGCGCTCCTCGGCTACCTGGCGCTGGCCCCGCACCCGGTCCAACGAAGTCAGCTCTGCGAGCTTCTGTGGGACGTTGCCGACGATCCTCGCGGCGAACTCCGCTGGTGTCTCAGCCGCATCCGCGGGGTTCTCGACGAGCCCGGCCGCCGCCGTGTCGAGGCCCGAATGGATGCAGTCAATTTCGATCTTACGGATTGCGGCGTAGACGCGATCGAAATCAGGCAGGCGGCAGGTGAGGGCTTCAGCGCGCTTCACACTGGCCGGCTGCGGGAACTGGCCGCGATGTTCGCTGGTGACTTTCTGGAAGGGCTGGAGCTTGACCGCCTGCCGGCCTTCGAAGCCTGGCTTAATTCACAGCGCCGACACTTCCGAGACCTGCACGCGGCCCTGCTCGAGCATCTCGCTGGACGGCTACCGGACGAGGAGGCGGCCGACATCCGTGACGGATGGCTGCGCATCGCTCCCTTCGACCTTCGCCCGCACCAGGCGGCACTCGCCGCGCTGGCCCGGCGTGGCCGCATTCGGGAGGGGGAGGAGCATGTTAAAACGACGGCTAAATTGTTTGAGGCGGACGGTCTGGACGCCGCGCCGCTGCGCGCCGTGTGGCGGGCGGCCCTGGCCAGTGCGGACGAGTCGCCGCGGCGGACCGCGGCCAGCATCTCGCCGGCGGGGCCCACCGCGCAGGATGGCAAGACCGGACAGCGTCGCGCCTCCGTCGCTGTAATGCCTTTCGCCGATCTGACGGCCGGGCCCGGCGAGCCCGCCGGACTTGGTGATGCCCTGGCCTATGACGTGATCACCTGGCTGGCGAAGCTGCGAAGCCTGTTCGTGATCGCGCAGGGCAGCGTCTTCGCGCTTCGCGACCAGGGCGTCGCCGCGGCGGAGGCGGGGAAGAGGTTGGGCGTGGACTACGTCGTCAGTGGGTGCATGCAGCGCCGCGGCCGACGCCTCACCGTTGCGGTCGAGTTGGTCCAGGCATGCAGCGCCCGGATCGTCTGGGCGGAGGTTTTCGATCAACCGGCCGACGAGACCTTCCTGGTGCTCGACGAGATCGGCAACAGGATCGTTGCCTGCATCGCAGGCGAGATCGAAGCCGCCGAGCGCAACCGTGCAATCCTGAAGCAGCCGGAGTCGCTCGACGCGTGGGAGGCACATCACCGCGCCCTGTGGCACATGTACCGATTCAACAAGGCGGATAACGAGAAGGCCCGGCACTTCTTCGAGACCGCCATACGGCTCGACCCCACCTTCTCGCGCCCCTATGCGGGCCTGTCCTTCACCCACTGGCAGAACGCCTTCCAGGGGTGGGCGGAGCGCAAGACGGAGATCGAACACGCCTACAGCACCGCGGGTCAGGGGCTGATGGCGGATGACCGCGACCCCGCCGCGCACTGGGCGATGGGCCGGGCGCTCTGGCTGCGCGGCCGCCACGCGGACTCAGTGGATGAGTTGGAGCAGGCCGTGGAGCTGAGCCCGAATTTCGCGCTTGGCCACTACACCCTCGCCTTCGTTCATTCACTGACGGGCGACCCCGCGACCGCGATCGAGGCTTCCGACCACTCGCGCCGTCTCAGCCCCTTCGATCCGATGCTGTTCGGCATGCTCGGCGCGCGCGCAATGGCGCTGGTGCGCCTGGGGCGTTTCGATGATGCGGCCGAGACAGGGTTGAAAGCCGCCGCCCGGCCCAACGCTCATGTCCACATACTGGCAATCGCGGCCATCTCCCTCGCGCTCGCCGGCCGATACGACGAGGCGCGCGCGCAGGTTGCGGCCATCCGCAGGTCTCTGCCGCGCTACTGTGTCGACGACCTTGTGACAGCCATGCGGCCCCGTCCTGACGGGGAAGCGCTCTTTCGCGAGGGTGCACGCCGTATCGACTTCACCTAACCCATTGTGTTCAGCGAGTAGCATGCGTTCACACGAGCTGGGCGCTGGGGTAGTTCTCGCCTTATTTGGCCGAGAGCGGCCTCGAGGTTCGCGCGTACCCTTGCGCGTGAGCAAAGCCGTCTGCTCGGCCCTACGTGCATGTCGGACAGCAGTCTCTGCGTCTATGGTGAGCGGGTCAGATGAATCGGACGTCGCTCAGTGCCGAAAATCGTTTTCATGTAGTTGCAACCCTCCTTGGAAAGGACGTGCAGGTCAGGCGCTTCGACGAGCGGCAGCCATCCCGACCAGGAGCGAGCCCGATGAGAGATTCCGCTCCATCGCAGCTGACGCGGCGCGGCGTGCTTCGGTCGCGGACCTGTCCAGGCCGAGCGCGCCTTCGCCGGCGGCAAGCGCCTG
>JAZKFA010000079.1:0-2280 GCA_040386655.1 Pseudomonadota bacterium
AAGGCGGTGTGCGCGCTGGTCGCACTCTCCGACAGTGCGCTGGTCACGCCCAACCTGTGGGGCGAGCGCTGGTCGAAGCTGGTCACGAACGGCATGGCCAACGGCCTGTCCGCCTGCACCGGCATGATCAGCCGCGACATCCTCACCAACGACGTCCTCCGCCGCTTCACCGCGCGCCTCGGCGCGGAGGCGATCCGCACCGGCCAGGCGCTAGGCTATTCGCTTGAGGAAATCCACCACCTGGACCCCGAGATCATCGCCAAGGCAGGCGAGGGCGACCCCGAGGCTCTGGCCGCCTACGACGCGCATCGCCTGGCCGAGGCCGCCAAGGGCGGCGGCGCGCATCGCCCGTCGATGGGGCAGGACATGGTGAAGGGCAGGCGCACCGAGATCGCCTTCATCAACGGCTACATCGTGGACCGCGCCGCCGAGATCGGGCTGGAGACGCCGGCCAATGCCGCACTCACGCGCATCGTCCAGCAGGTGGAGCGCGGTGAGCTGCAGGCCGGGCCGGAGCACATCCTGAACCTGCGCCTGAACTAGCGGCGCCCTTGCTTTTTCCATGTACGAACCGGAGAGTCCGCACATGGAGAAACCCCGGACCCGCGACGCCGAGCAGACGCGCCGCGCCATCCTCGACGCCGCGACGGCCGAGTTCAGCGAGAAGGGATTCTCCGGCGGGCGCGTGGACGACATCGCGGCCCGCACCGCCACGACCAAGCGGATGATCTACTACTACTTCGGCGGCAAGGAGCAGCTCTATGCCGCCGTGCTCGAGGAGCGTTACGGCGACATCCGCGATGCCGAGGCGGCGGAGAAGCTCGATGACCTGCCGCCGCTGGATGCCCTGCGCCGCCTGGTCGAGATCACCTTCGACCACCACGCCGCGCGTCCCGAATTTGTCCGCTTGGTGACGGTGGAGAATATCCACGAGGCGAGCCACGTGAAGACCTCGCCCACCATCCGCAAGCGCAATGCGGCGGTGATCGGGACGATCCGAACGCTGCTCGCCCGCGGCGAAGCGGCGGGTGTGTTCCGCAAGGGCGTGGACCCGCTCGACCTGCATCTGCTCATCACCGGCTTCTGCTTCCACCGCGTGTCGAACCGGCACACGCTGGCGGCGATCTTCGGGCAGAACCTGCACAGTCGGAAGCGCGCCGCGGCGCACCGGCAGATGATCACCGAGGCGGTGCTGCGCTACATCGCACCAGGCTGAGCGACCAGCTCCGCGAATTGCGCGAGCATGCGGGCGGGATCGGGCTCGCGTCCGGTGAACAGACGGAAGGCGCCGACGGCCTGGAACACCGCCATGCCACCGCCATCAAGCGTGCGGCAGCCCAGCGCGCGGGCGGCCTTCAGCAGCGCGGTCTCCAGGGGGAAATAGATGATCTCCGCGACCCAGAGATTGGGGCGCAGCAGGGCCACCGGCATCGGAGTCCCCGGCAGCTTCGCCATGCCAACCGGGGTGCAGTTCACCACGCCATCTGCGACGGCGACCGCCGCCTCAATCGCGACGCCGGCGCGTGCGCGGGCCTCCCCGAAGCGCGCCCGCAGCGCCGAGGCGAGATCCTCGGCGCGCGCCGCGTCCACGTCATGGAGGGTCAGGCGCCCCACGCCCTTGCGCAACAGCGCCTCGGCCACCGCAGAGCCGGCCCCACCGGCGCCGAGCTGGAGGATCTCGCCGAGCGCCACGTCGGGCAGGCCGCGCGCGAAGCCTTCGGCAAAGCCGGAGCAATCCGTGTTGTGCCCGATGCGCTTTCCGTCGCGCAGCACCACCGTGTTCACCGCGCCCAGCGCGCGCGCTTCCTCCGACAGGTCGTCCAGCAGCGGGATCACCGCCTGCTTGCACGGGAAGGTGATGTTGAGCCCGGCGAAGCCGGCCGCCTCCGCGCGATCAAGCAGCGTGGGCAAGGCATCCACGCCCAGCCCCATCGCGTCGAGGTCGATGCGGCGATAGGATAGCGCGAGGCCATGGGCGGCGCCCTCCCGCTCATGCATGGCGGGGGTCAGCGACGCCTGGATGCCGCGGCCGATGAGGCCGGCCAGAAGGGTGGACCGGTTATTGGCGGCGGCTGCGAAGGGGTCGATCATGGCGGCGCGTTCCCTGCCTTTCGGCTTGCGAAGCTAATGTACTATCTGGTACGTACAGGTCAACGCTGTTCCAAGAAAACTCGAGGAGGATGTTCCATGAAGCAAACCCCCGCTCTCTCACGTCGCACGATTGGGCTTGGCGCCCTCGGCCTGCTCGGTTCCACGCCCGCGCGCGCGCAGGACGCCTTC
>JAZKFA010000080.1:0-9137 GCA_040386655.1 Pseudomonadota bacterium
TGGTGAGCGAGCCACCTTCCTCGATGTTGCGCGCCGCGCCGAAGAAGCGCTTCGGGCGCTGGAGTGCGTTGGCGTCCACGCCGCCGGTCAGCACCTTGCCCGAGGACGGCACCACGGAATTGTAGGCGCGGCCGAGGCGCGTGATGGAGTCCAGCAGGATCACCACGTCGCGCTTGTGCTCGACCAGGCGCTTGGCCTTTTCGAGCACCATCTCGGTCACCTGGACGTGGCGCGTCGCCGGCTCGTCGAAGGTGCTCGCGACGACTTCGCCGCGCACGGTGCGCGCCATGTCGGTCACTTCCTCGGGCCGCTCGTCGATAAGCAGGACGATGAGGAAGACCTCGGGGTGATTGGCGCTGATGGATTTCGCGATGTTCTGCAGCATCACCGTCTTGCCGGTGCGCGGCGGGGCGACGACCAGCGCGCGCTGCCCCATGCCGATGGGCGAGACCAGGTCGATGACGCGGTGCGTGTAGTCCTTCTGGGGACCCTTCGCGACGGCCTCGGCCTCGGCATTCTCCATCTTCAGCCGGCGCGTCGGATAAAGCGGGGTGAGGTTGTCGAAGTTGATGCGATGACGCAGCGCCTCGGGCGGCTCGAAGTTGATCGCGTTGACCTTGAGCAGGGCGAAGTAGCGCTCGCCATCCTTGGGTGCGCGGATCTGGCCCTCGACCGTGTCGCCGGTGCGCAGGCCGAAGCGGCGCACCTGGGCGGGGGAGATGTAGATGTCGTCCGGACCGGGCAGGAAGTTCGCCTGCGGGCTGCGGAGATAGCCGAAGCCGTCGGGCAGAATCTCGAGCGTGCCGTCGCCAAAGATGGCCTGCTCGTTCTCGGCGAGCTGCTTGAGGATCGCGAACATCATGTCCTGCTTGCGCAGGGATGATGCGTTCTCGATCTGCAGGTTTTCGGCGAAGAGGAGAAGGTCGGCGGGGGTCTTCGCCTTGAGTTCGGAAAGGTGCATGGGTCGCGGTGCGTCCGGCGTGTTTGGGGGTGGGCCATGCCGCGCGGACTGGGCCTGCGCGGCGCCGTGAGGCCTGATGCGGCCGCGGCTTTGTCCCGAAAGGAAGGAGGGAGGTGTGGGGCGGCGGGGCAGGAGCCTCGCCGTGGCAACGTCTGAAATGCTTAGGCGGAAGGTCCTGTCCCGTCAAGCGAGGCGAGGGTCACCGTGGTGTCGTGGGGGTGACGACAGGGGCATCAGCGCTGACCCCGCCCCGCGGCGGCGTGGTCGTGGGAACGGCGGCCGGCGGCACCGGAACGACGACGGGTGTGTCGGAATTGGGCGAACTCTGGGGCGGCTGGCCGCCGACAGGGGCATTGGGGTTCTGCGCGCCGGCGGTCGACGTGCCCATCATGCCTTGCGGCGTGACGCCAGTTGCACCGGGCAACTGCTGCCCGGCGGCCGCGCCATCGGTGCCGCGATTGATCGATTGCGGGCCTTCGGTCTGCGGCGGCTGGTTGGCGGGACCAACGTCGCGTGCGCCGGGATGGCCGGGCTGCCGTCCGCCGGCTTCGGGTGCGGGTGCCGAGTGGGGAGCGTTGGGCGAGGCCTGAGGCGCGGGCGCCTGGGCGTGCGCGGCGAAGGGCGCAGCGAGGGCGAGCGAAAACATCGTCATCCGGATCATGGTCTTCTCGGTGCCAGTTGCACCATGGCAACGGCCCGCGCCAGGGCGGGTTGCATCCGCGACCTATTCGATGGCGCGCAGGACCACGCCTTCGGTCAGGATCTGCGGCAGCACGCGCGGGGCGGCGCCTCCGGCCGGGTAGAACAGGTACAGCGGCACGCCGTCGTGGCCCTGCGCGCGCAGGAAGCCGGAGATCGCCGCGTCGCCGCGCGTCCAGTCTCCGGTCAGCTCGGTGATTCCGCGCTGGGCGAAGGCGCGGCGTACGGCATCCGTTCCCAGGGCCACGCGCTCGTTCACCTTGCAGGTGATGCACCAGGCGGCGGTCATGTTGACGAAGACCGGGCGGCCTTCCGCTCGCAGGGCGGCGAGGCGCGGCTCCGACCAGGCCTCGCCCACCGGGTCGGCGATGGCGGGCGGGGCGGCGGCGAGCACGGGCAGCAACGCGAGCGCGCCGAGCGCCATTGCACCAGCGAGCGCACGGCCCAGGCGCCAGCCGCTCGCCTGCGCAACGCCAAGCAGCCAAGCCCCGAAGCCGATCAGCACCGCGCCGGCCAGGGCCCAGAACACGCCGGCCGAGCCGAGCTGTTCCGACAGCACCCAGACCAGCCAGGCGGCGGTCGCGAACATGGGGAAGGCGAGCGCTTGGCGCAGGCGCTCCATCCAGGCGCCGGGCCGCGGCAGCCGCCGGGCGAGGCCGGGTGCCACGGCCAGGAGCAGGTAGGGCAGCGCCATGCCCGCGCCCATCGCGCCGAACACCGCGAGGCCCGCGGCCGCCGGCATCGCGAGCGCGGCACCGATGGCCGTGACCATGAAGGGCGCGGTGCAGGGCGTGGCCACCAGCACCACGAGCACGCCGGTGAAGAAGGCCCCGCCATGGCCAGGCCTTGCGGCCAGCGCGCCGCCGGCTGCGACCGGCCCGCCCACCGCGAAGACGCCGGCGAGGTTCAGCCCAACGGCGAAGACCAGCCACGCCATGCCCGCGACGAAGACCGGTGAGGTGAACTGGAAACCCCAGCCCGCCACACCACCCGCCGCGCGCATCGCAACCAGCGCCGCACCGAGCGCTAGGAAGGAGACGACGACGCCCGCCGCCATGCTGGCCGCATGCGCCCGCACCGTGCCCTGTGCGGCGCCGGACAGCCGCGCGAATCCCAGCGCCTTCATGGCCAGCACCGGAAAGACGCAGGGCATCAGGTTGAGGATCAGGCCGCCCAACAACGCGAGGCCGATCGCCGGCCACAGCGCCCCCGTCGCGCCGGCGGGAACCGCGCCGGGGGCGGCGGACACCAGGTAGGCGCTGCGCTGGCCGCCGGCGTCGGTGATCGCGACGATCCCCGCGACGGTGGCCGGCAGCGGGTCCGTCCCGGCCCTGCGCAGCCCGAGGACCAGCGCGCCATCGCGCAGGCTGAGCGTCTGCGGCGCGGTGTTGTCGATGATTCCCTGTACCTCGGGGAAGAAGAACGCCTCCCGCACGGTGTCGCGGCCGAGGCCAGGCCCGGAGAGTTCCAGGCCGCCGGTGATGCCCTCGAAGCCGATGCGCATGGCGAAGGTGTTGGCGCGTGGTACAGCCGCATCGGCGCGGGCGAACAGGGCGGCAGACCCCGCGTCGAGGCGCGGCGCCGCCTCGATGGGAAGGGAGAGCGTGAAGCGGCCTTCCTCCGGGATGCAGATTTCCCGACAGACGAGCCACGTTGCCTGCGCGTCGATGGCGAAGCTGTCGCCGGGGATGAGCGTCGCGGGCGGGGTCACCGCCAGGGTGAAGATCGCCTCGCCCTCATAGCCGAAATTCACCAGGGGACCGTAGGGGATGCGCTGTGGCGTGGGGAACCGCATCGGCGCGGCGGACGTACCCTCTGGCATAGCCAGCGTCACCTCCGGCGGGGCGCCGGCATCGCCTGGATTGGTCCAGTAGGTGTGCCAGCCCGGCGCGAGTTCCTGGCGCAGCGCGAGGCGGAACGGCACGGCGGGCGCGATGGACGCGACCTCCGGCACCAAGGTCACGCGGGCGCGCGGGCTCTCGGCGGCGAAGGCGGGCATTGCGATCAGGAGGAGGGCTAGGAGGCGCCACATGGTGGTGTTCATATAGGAAGCGCTGCGAAAAAAGAATTTCCCAGCGTGACCTCGTCAGCGCGCCCAGTCCCCCAAGGCCTTTGTCCGGATGCGGAGCTGATCGACAGGAGCTCCAGGCATGATCCCGACCATTACCGTTTCCGACCAGGTGCATCCGGAAGCGGCCACGCGCCTGGGAGACGGGCTGAGCGCCTTCAACAAGGAAAAAATTGGCTATGAGGATCGCCTGCCGCTGCAGGTGCTGGTGCGCGATGAAGCAAGCGGCGCGATCCTGGGCGGAATCGTGGGGCGAACATCGCTGGGGCTGCTGACGATAGAAAGGGTCTACCTGCCGGAGGATCTGCGTGGCCAGGATATCGGCACGCGCATGATGGCCCTGGCTGAGGCGGAAGCACGGCGGCGCGGTTGCCGCAGCGGCATCGTGGACACCCTCTCCTTCCAGGCGCCGGAATTCTATAAGCGCCTGGGCTGGAGCGTCTTCGGCACCATCCCCGGCAGACCCGACGGGCTCAGCCGCATCTATCTCACAAAGGACTTCGGTTGAGGGCCGCCATCACAGCCGCACCCGTAGCGAAAATCAAAAGAAGAGGGTCCGGGAGAATTCCTTCTCCCGGCCTTGTCTTCAGCTATGCGCGAGCATTGCCAGCAGCAGCAGTGCGACGATGTTCGTAATCTTGATCATTGGGTTCACCGCCGGTCCGGCGGTGTCCTTGTACGGGTCGCCCACGGTGTCACCGGTCACCGCCGCCTTGTGCGCGTCGGAGCCCTTGCCGCCGTAGTGCCCGTCCTCGATGTACTTCTTGGCATTGTCCCAGGCACCGCCGCCGGTGGTCATGGAGACCGCGACGAAGAAGCCGGTGACGATCACGCCGAGCAGCATCGCACCGAGGGCCGAGAAGCCTGCGGCCTTCCCGCCGATGGCCGCGATCCCGAAATACACCACCAGCGGAGCCAGCACCGGCAGCAGCGAGGGGATGATCATCTCCTTGATCGCGGCCTTGGTCAGCAGGTCCACCGCACGGGCGTAGTCGGGCTTGTCGGTGCCCGCCATGATGCCCGGCTTTTCGCGGAACTGCCGGCGCACCTCCTCGACCACGGCCATGGCGGCGCGGCCCACCGCCGTCATCGCCATGCCGCCGAACAGGAAGGGCAGCATGCCGCCGAACAGCAGGCCGACCACAACATAGGGATCGGCCAGCGAGAAGGTCAGGTTGCCCATGCCCAGGAAGTACGGATAGGTCGCGGCATTGGCCGCGAAGTACTGCAGGTCCTGCGTATAGGCCGCGAACAGCACCAGCGCGCCGAGACCGGCCGAGCCGATCGCGTACCCCTTGGTCACCGCCTTGGTCGTGTTGCCGACGGCGTCCAGCGCATCCGTCGTCTGCCGAATTTCCTTGGGCAGCCCGGCCATCTCGGCAATGCCGCCGGCATTGTCCGTCACCGGCCCGAAGGCATCGAGTGCGACCACGAAGCCCGCGAGTGCGAGCATCGTCGTCACCGCCACCGCGATGCCGTAGAGGCCCGCGAGGTTGTAGGTGGTCAGCACGCCCGCGATGATGATGAGCGCGGGGACCGCCGTGCTCTCCATGCTGACGGCCAGGCCGCGGATCACGTTCGTGCCGTGGCCCGTCACCGAGCTTTCCGCGATGGCCTGCACGGGCCGGTAATTGGTTCCCGTGTAGTACTCCGTGATCCAGACGATCGCCGCGGTAACCGCAAGGCCGACGCAGCCGCACCAGAACAGCGCCATCGCCCCGAAGGTGACGCCGCCGGCGGTGATCGGCCCAAAGCCCCACATCAGGAAGGTGAGCGGCAGGATCGCCACGAGCGACAGGAGGCCGGTCACGATGAAGCCGCGGTACATCGCGCCCATGATCGACTGGTTCGCCGGCAGCTTCACGAAATAGGTGCCGATGATGGAGGTCACCACGCAGACGCCGCCGATCGCAAGCGGATAGAGCATGCCCTGGATCATGCGCGGCGCATCGGTGCCGAAGCTGATCGCCGCAAGCACCATGGTGGCGACCATGGTCACCGCATAGGTTTCGAACAGGTCGGCCGCCATGCCGGCGCAGTCGCCCACGTTGTCGCCGACATTGTCGGCGATGGTGGCGGGGTTGCGGGGGTCGTCCTCGGGGATGCCGGCCTCGACCTTGCCGACCATGTCGCCGCCGACATCGGCGCCCTTGGTGAAGATGCCGCCGCCGAGACGGGCGAAGATGGAGATGAGCGAGGCGCCGAAGCCCAGCGCCACCAGCGCGTCGATGACCGTGCGGTTATTGGGCGCGAGGCCACCCAGGATCACCAAGATGAAGAAGTAGACGGCCACACCCAGCAGCGCGAGCCCGGCCACCAGCATGCCGGTGATGGCACCCGACTTGAAGGCAACGTCCAGCCCGGCCGCGAGCGAGCCCATCGCCGCCTGCGCCGTACGCACATTGGCGCGCACCGAGACGTTCATGCCGATGAAGCCCGCCAAGCCCGACAGCACCGCGCCGATCAGGAACCCGACCGCGACCGCGAAGCCCAGCCGCCAGGCGACGAGCGCGAAGAGCACGACGCCCACGATGCCGATGGTGATGTATTGCCGCTTGAGGTAGGCCTGCGCGCCTTCCTGGATCGCTTGCGCGATCTCCTGCATGCGGGCCGAACCGGGATCACGGCTCAGCACCTCCTGCCCCGTCTTGACGCCGTACACGATGGACAACGCGCCCAAGGCGATCACGACGAGCAACCAAACTGTCATCAAGGCTCTATCTCCCCCATTTGGCGGAAGGCTAGGCCGCGATTCGCCCGGGGGTCCAGCCCAGGGCGCAAAAATTCGGTATCAGAATGGGCGCCGCTTACTTCTTGGCGCGCTCGATCGCCTCGACGATCAGCTTGCGGGCTTCGGCCGCATCGCCCCAGCCGAGCACCTTCACCCACTTGCCGGGCTCGAGGTCCTTGTAGTGCTCGAAGAAGTGCTGGATCTGCTCGAGCGTGATGGCCGGCAGATCAGTCGCGTTGGTGATGCCGACATACCGCTTGGTCAGCTTGGAGACGGGCACGGCGATGATCTTCTCGTCGCCGCCGCCATCATCCTCCATCTTCAGCACGCCGACGGGACGGACATTGAGGTAGGCGCCGGGGATGATCGGGCGGGTGTTGGCCACCAGCACGTCGATGGGATCGCCATCCTCCGACAGGGTGTGGGGGACGAAGCCGTAATTGCCGGGGTAGCGCATAGGCGTGTGCAGGAACCGGTCCACGAACAGTGTCCCGGCCTCCTTGTTCATCTCGTACTTGATCGGCTCGCCGCCGATGGCGACCTCGATGACCACATTCACGTCCTCCGGCGGGTTGTTGCCGATGGGAATGGCGTCAAGGCGCATGGGGGGAACTCCGACGGACAGGGTGACGCCGCCTCCTAGCAGCGGCGTGGCCGGGCGGCTAGGCTCACGGCATTCACGCGGGGGGCGAAGCCATGGGTTTCCGGTTCATTGTGGGTGTGCTCGCCGTCGTGCTGGGCATGGGGCTGGGCCCGGCCGCGGCGCAGGAGGTGGTGCAGAAGCAGGTCTTCGAGGCCGGCGCCTACCGCACCCGCGCAGGCGGCAACATCGCCAATGTCCGCATCGGCTACCAGACGACGGGCACGCTGAACGCGGCGCGCGACAATGCCGTGCTGATCGCGCATTTCTTCTCCGGCAACAGCCACGCCTTCGGCAGGCTCGCCGCCGGGGGGCCGCCCGGCTACTGGGACGCGATCATCGGGCCGGGCCGCGCGATCGACACCAACCGCTACTTCGTCATCTCGTCGGACACGCTCGCCAACCTGAACGTGCCGGACGCCAACACCGTCACCACCGGCCCGTCCAGCATCAACCCCGAGACGGGGCGGCCCTACGGGCTGACCTTCCCCGTGGTCTCGATGCGGGATTTCGTGGAGGTGCAGAAGCGGCTGCTGGATCATCTGGGCGTGCGGCGGCTCGCGCTCGTCGCCGGCGCCTCCATGGGTGCCCTGCAGGCGATGGAATGGACCGCGGCCTACCCGGAGATGGTGGAGCGCGTCATGCCGGTGATTGCGCACGACATTGACCCATGGAACCTCGCCTGGCTGGATGTTTGGGAAGCGCCGATCCGGATGGACCCGAACTGGCGCCAGGGCGACTACTACGGCCAGGGCCGCTCCCCGCCGCTGGCCGGGCTGGCCGAGGCGCTGCGCATCGTGACGCTGCAGTCGCGCGACCGCGCCTGGGCGCGTAGCCTGGGGATGCGCCCGGCCGAGGGCAATGACCCCGCCCGCAACATCACGGACCGCTTCGCCATCGAGAAATGGCTGGATGATGCGGCGACCGCGCGTGCCCGGACCTCGGACGCCAATGCCTTCCTGTATCTGGTGCGCGCCAACCAGCTGTTCTTCAGCGAGTACGAGACGCCCGAGGCCGCCTTTGCCCGCAGCCGCGCACGCTGGCTGGTGGCACCCACGCCGGGTGATCGGGTCTTCCCGATCGAGGGGGTGCGGGAGCTGGTGGAGACGCTGCGCCGCGTTGGCCGGCCCGTGGCGGTCGCTGAGCTCAGTGGGCCGCTGGGCCACCTGAACGGCGTGGTGGGGATGGGCCCGATCGCGGAGCGCATCCGCGCCTTCATGGAGGAGTGAAGCGGCTTGCCGTGCACGCATTAGCGCGGCATGGAGGCAGCCTGGGCCTGTAGCTCAATGGTTAGAGCGGACCGCTCATAACGGTTTGGTTGCAGGTTCGAGTCCTGCCGGGCCCACCAGCAAAGGACGGGCGGGGGAAAAGCCCTCCCCCGCGCCGCGCCTCAGACCGGGGTGAACATGTAGATCGGCGGGGCGCCTTCCTGGGAAGGCTTCCAGACCAGCTTCACCTTCTGGCCGATCTTCAGCGCATCCAGGTCGCAATCGACGATGTTCGTCATGATGCGCGGAC
This sequence comes from Pseudomonadota bacterium, assembly GCA_040386655.1. Classification (GTDB taxonomy): domain Bacteria; phylum Pseudomonadota; class Alphaproteobacteria; order Acetobacterales; family Acetobacteraceae; genus Plastoroseomonas. The sequence goes on from JAZKFA010000080.1 coordinate 8,618, forward strand.
CCTCATCGAGCTGCACATAGGCGACCGCATGCGGCTCCTTCGTCCGCGCCACAGTGAAGGTGTAGATCTCGCCCGTGCCCTTGGCCGGCACCAGCTCCACATTGTTGGACAAGGTGAAGGGCGAGCATCCCCGCGGGTAGAAGAAGTGCTTCCCGGTGTCCTTGCAAAGGCCGATCAGGAAGCGATGCTCCTTCGCCGCCTCCCAGAACGCCTTGTTGGTGGGGTCGATGGCGGGCGCCGGAAGCGCGCGCTCGAAGGCCATGGTGGTCATCGAAGGTTCACTCCCGCTCGAGGATGACGGTGCCGCTGCCGTGGCGGATGCTGAGCAGCCCGCCCGTGCCATGCGCCAGCACCAGATCGGCATTCTTCACCTGCACGGCCGGGTGCGCTTCGCCACGCGCCTGGCGCACCGCCTCGATCACCTTGGTCATGCCGCCGCGATTGGCCGGGTGGTTGTTGCACAGGCCGCCGCCATCGGTGTTGAAGGGCAGCTTGCCGACGCCCGAGATCAGGTTGCCGT
>JAZKFA010000081.1:0-9106 GCA_040386655.1 Pseudomonadota bacterium
TCCACGCCGCCGCGTCCGTAGGCGACGGGGCCCGGCTTCGCACCCGCGCTGCGCGGACCCACGCTCAGCCGCAGGCTTGCATCCACGGCCGCGATGGAACCGCCGCCGGCCCCGATGGTGCGCATCTCCACCATCGGCAGGCGCACGGGTAGCCGATCGATCTCGCCCTGGGTGATGACGGAGACGCGGCCGCCCTGCACCACCGAGACGTCGAAGCTGGTGCCGCCCATGTCCACTGCGACAAGGTTCGGTCGCGACAGCAACTGCGCGAGCCGCCCCGCCGCGAGCGCGCCCCCCGAGGGCCCCGAGAGCAGCAGCCGCGCCGGCTGCTCGGCAGCCAGGCGCAGGGAGCAGACACCGCCATTGGATTGCACCAGGAAGACCAGGGGCGCGAAGCCGCCCTCGCCCAGGCGCCGTTCCAGCCGGTCCAGATAGGCCTTCACGACAGGAACCAGCACGGCGTTGAGCACCGTTGTCGAACTGCGTTCGTACTCGCGGATCTCGGGACTGATATCGCAGGAGAGCGAGACCGGCAGGTCAGGCCGCGCGGCCGCGATCATCGCGCCCACCGCCCGCTCATGCGCCGCATTGGCGAAGCTGTTGATCAGCGTGACGGCCACGCTCTCCGCTCCGATCGCGTCGATCCGCGCGAGGCAATTGGCGACATCAGCGGCATCGAGTGGCGTCTCGACCGACCCGTCCGCGCGCATGCGCTCCACCACGCCAAAGCGCGCATCGCGCGGCACCAGCACCGGGTTGGGATCAGGCGCGAGGCCGTAGATGTCCCGCCTCACATGGCGGTTGATCTCCAGCACATCCTCGAACCCCGCGGTCGTGATCAGCGCCGCACGGGCAAGCTTGCGTTCAAGCACGGCGTTGGTCGCGATGGTGGTGCCGTGCAGCAGCAGCCCAACCTCGGCGAGCGCGAAGCCGAAGCGACCGGCAGCCTCGCTCACGCCCTGCAGCAGGCCCACCGAGGGATCATCCGGCGTGGTCGGCGTTTTCCAGGCGTGCACGGCGCCGGAGCGTCCGTCGAAGACCTGCAGGTCGGTGAAGGTGCCGCCGATATCGACGGCGATGCGGATCGGTTTGTCTTCGCTCATCCCATCACCTTCGGAAGCCAAGTCGCTATTTCCGGCCAGATCATCATCACGCCCACCGCCAACAGGTACACCGCGAGGAAGGGCATCACGCCCGCGAAGACGTCCGTGATCGGGCCGCGGTCACGCCGCATGCCCTGCAGCACGTACATGACCGTCCCGTCCGGAGGACTGATCTGCGCGATCTCGACCAGCATGGTCACGATCACCCCGAACCAGATCGGGTCGTAGCCCAGCGCGACCACGATGGGGAAGATCACCGGTACCGTCGTGATGATCATGGAGAAGCCCTCCATGAAGGTTCCGAGCGCGATGTACAGCCCGATGATGGACAGCATGATCGCCCAGGGCGGCAGCGGCAGGCCCGCGATCATGGTGGACAGCGCCTGCGGCACGTTGATCGTCGTCAGCAGGTAGTTCAGCAGGTAGGCGCCGAACAGGATCAGGCCAAGCAGGGCGGTGTTTCGCGCTGTCGCCTCGGCGGCGGAATTGACCATGCGGAAGGACAGCTTGCCCTCCAGCAGCGCGAAGAAGGCCGCACCCACGACGCCAAGCGCTGCCGCTTCGGTCGCGGTGGCGAAGCCGCCATAGATGGAACCCAGGACCAGCAGGATCAGCAGCACCGTGGGCACCAGGTCGCTCAGCGCGCGCAGCTTCACGCCGAGCGGCAATTTGGGCGGCTTGGGCATCGGGTTGCGCACGCCATGGATGAAGATCACCAGCAGGAACAGCCCGGTCACCAGCGCCGCCGGCAGCAGCGCCGCGATGTAGAGCGCGCCGACCGAGGTCTCCGTCATCAGCCCGTACAGGATGAAGGTAATGCCGGGCGGAATCAGGTTGCCCAGCGCGCCTCCGGCCGCGAGCGATCCCAGCACCATGCGCTGGTTGTAGGCCGTGCCCTGGAAGAAGGGCAGCGCGACGGAGCCCATCGTCGCGGCGGTGGCGACCGAGCTCCCTGATATCGCGGAGAACACGGCGCAGCTCGCGATATTGGTGTGCAGCAGGCCGCCCGGCAGGCGGTTCAGCCAGACGTTCAGCGCCCGATACAGCCGCTCGGACAGACCGGCGCGCAGCAATATCTCGCCCATCAGCAGGAACAGCGGCACCGCGACGAGCACGTAGTTGCTGGTCGGCGTCCACAGCGTCTGCCCCATGAAGGCCCACCACGGCCGGTCGGAGAAGATGAGCCCGATCAGCACGCCGAGCACGCCGAGCACGGCCGCGATGTAGACACCGGCGCCGAAGAAGACGAGGAAGACCGCGACCAGCATCAGGATCTCGGCGACCGGCAGGGATTGCCCCGTCGCCGCCGCACCGATGATGGAGCCGACCAGCAGGACCAGCAGAAAGACGATCGCGATCATGCCGGATCCTTGGCCATGCTGACAGCTTCCAGCGCCTCCGCCGTCTCATCCTCGAGCGTGCGGGCGCCGAGCAGGGCGTCCACTGCCTCGGGGTCGCCCAGCAGCATGGACATGATGGATTCCGCCAGCAGCACCGCACCCATCACGACGAAGGCGGCGATGCCGAAGGTCCAGATGCCCTGCGGAAACACCAGCGGCACCCGAAGCGCGGAGTTGTCGTGCGCGTTGAACAACGCGCTCTCATCCACCAGTTCCCACGCTGCCCAGGTGATGAAGACGGCCAGGCCGAGCAGTAGCGCGAGCGAGAGGATGTGCAGCCACCCCCGCCGGCGCGGCGGCAGCCGGTTGACCAGCACATCCACGCGGATATGCGCGCGTCTGGCAAGGGTATGCGCCAGTCCCCAGGCAATCCCCCCCGCCAGCATGTAGCCGGTGACTTCCACCGTGGCTTGGGAGGAGAAGCCGAACAGGCTGCGCGCCACGATGTCGAAGGTGATGAACAGCGCGCAGGCGACGTAGTTCCACCCGGCAACATGGGCCATCAGGGATGCGACGAATGCGCACCCCTGCCGGCACGCGGTAAGCGCCCTCACCCGCCGAAGCGGATACCGGAGAGCGGCGCGATCACCTGGTTGTAGACCTCTCCGCAACGCGCGCCGCAGCGGCGGACGAAGCCGGGCAGCACCGTGGTCTCGAAGATCTGGCGCAGCTGCGCGCGGTCGGCATCCGTGGGCACAACCTCCGTCATCGGCCGTGCGGCGAGGTTGTGGATGCGGCAGCCCGCGGCGTTGCCGATGTTGCAGTCGATGCCGTCGCGCGTCGCGGCCGCACCCAGATCCCAAAGCTTATCCTGCATCTCGCGGAAGGTGCCTTCGAGGAAGCTGCGCACCGCGGGGTCCAACCGGTTCCACCAGGCGACGTTCACCATGTAGCCCGCGACGGCCCAGGACAGCGGCAGGGCGGAGACGTGGGTGGAGACTTCCGGCCAGCGCGCCGCGGCTCCGCTGCCCGTACCCGTGATGGCGCAATCGACCACACCACGTTCAAGCGCGGAGTAGACCTCGGGGAAGCCGATCGAGACGGGCTGGGCGCCGACTGCCGTCATCAGGTCCACCAGCGAATTGCCAAAGGTGCGCACCCGGCGGCCGCGCAGGTCATTCAGTGTCGTGAAAGCGGCGCGGCAGAACAGCACCTGAGCCGGGAAGGGGTACATCAGCACCAGGCGGGTGCCGAAGCGCTCAAGGTCGCGGTTGGCAACGGGAAGGACCGCATCGGCGATCCGCCGCGCGACGGCGATGTCGGGCGCGAGGCCCGAAAGATCGATGCCATCCAGGATCGGCACGTCGCCAGACAGCGTCGTCAGCGTCCCGCCGCCAATGTCAGCCTGGCCGGAGCGCACGAGGCGGACGATCTCAGCACCGCCGAGGTTGCGCTCGGCATGCGTTGATAGGTTCACCTCGATGCGGCCGCCGGTGCGCGCTGCCATCATCTCGCGCAGATAGGGCACGTCGACGCGGGTGTATTGCGGCTGGGTAGGCAGCGGCTGGGTCACCGCCACGATCGGCACGCGTGGACCGGCTGGCAGGCTGGCCGGCATCTGAGCCATGGCCGGCAGCGCGATCAGCGCCCCCAGGGCGGCAATCAGCGAACGCTTCATCACAAGGCTCCCCTCCGTATCGAAGGCGGATGCTGCCCGCCAAGCGAGACCCGCGCAATCCACCTTGCGTTGGGCAAGGCTGGTCCAGGCTCAGGGATGCCGCCGCGTGCGGCATGCCCTGCCCTATCAAGGGCAGGACGGGCCGCGCGGCTGGTCGGCCAGTCCGAAGGGGGCGACCGCGAAGGGCTCGGGTGCGGCCGGATCCACCTCGATGCGCACGGCGCGGATATCCTGCGCGCCGGGCACCATCACACGCAGCACATTGCCCAGCACGCGGCTGGCGCCGTCGCGCAGCGGGTGGTCGACGAGCAGGAAGTGGCTATCGCCGTGCAGCAGCAGCACCGGCCGAGCGAAACGGGCCGCGTGCTCCGCGATCGTGTCGCGGGTGGAGCGCACACCCTCGATATCGCCGAAGCCGCAGTGGTCGCGGAAGAACATGTCGGCCTGGACCATCAGCACCAGCGCCGGCGCGCCGGTTCGCTCGGCCTCCCCGAAGGCGGCCGCGATCCAGGCGCGGTTCGCGGCGTCGCGCGCTGGGAATTCCTCCACCGCACCGGGCGGCTGCGCGCCAGAATCAGGCGGGCGGTTATTGTCCGAGCCCACGACATGCACCGTCGCGAAGACCACGCCATGATGCTCCCATCGTGCATTCTCCACATAGGCGGAGTGCGGCGGGTCGATATCGGCCTGGCGCGTGAGCGGGAGGGTGACGCGGCCGAGGCTCTCCGGGCGCGCGAAGAACACCTGGCGCAGCCGCGCGAGGATCGCGCCGGGGTCATGTCCTCCGGCACGCGCCTGCCAGCAATCCGTCCATTCATTGTCGCCGGGGGTATAGACCAGCGGGTGCTCGAACAGCCCGAACCAGCGCTGGGTCCGGGTGAAGACGATGGCCTCCGTGCAGGCCTCGCTGCCGGCCTTCGTGTCGCCCAGAAAGACGGAGAAGGCGGGCCGCGCCGTGTTCATGCGCGCGATCAGCGCCTCAAGCCGGCGTTCCTCCCGCGCGCAGTGCATCGCGTCGCCGGGTCGGCAATAGGGCATGTCTCCGAAGGCCAGGAAGGTGAAGGGCTGCGCCTGGGCCGGCATAGTCATCAGCGCGAGCGCCAGCAGCAACCATGGCGCCCTACGCATGCTGCACGCGGCGGTCCAACACGACATGATGCACGGCGTGGCTGTCGAAACGGCTGAGCACGGCGCGCGCCTCCGCCGGGACATGGCTGGTGGTGTAATCCTCACCCATGAAGGCACGGACGGCGTCGAGGCTTTCGAACCACATCAACGTATGGAACTCCACCTCATCGGGCCTATCGTGGCGGAGGATGTCGATCTGGCGGAAGCCGGGAATACGGCGCCGCTCGATCTCGGGAATGACCGTGCCCAGCACCAGCGCCTGATAGGCATCGGCGTTGTGCGGCGTGGTCCAGCCACGCCAGAGACGACAGATCATCACGCGCTCCCTTCGTGCCAGGAGGCCGAGGCTAGCGCCTGCGCGGCGCCCCGCCCATGGCCGGCGCGTGAACAATCCCGCAGCCCGCGCTTGCGCCGGGGCGGGGTTGGGGCTACCGGCGCCCGGTGCCGCAGCCCCTTTCCCTCGATGATTTCGACTTTGCCCTGCCCGAAGCGCTGATTGCGCAGCGCCCAGCCGAGCCGCGCGATGCCGCGCGTCTTCTGCATGTCGGGGCGGTAGGGCTCGCCGACCTGCATATCCCGGACCTCGCCGGCCTGCTCTGGCCGGGGGACCGCCTGGTGGTAAACGACACGCGCGTGATCCCCGCCCGCCTGCGCGCCCGGCGCGGCGAGGCGCGGATCGAGGTCATGCTGAACCGTGCAGAGGGCGAGGGACGCTGGCATGCCCTGGTCCGCAACGCGCGCCGCCTGCATGCGGGCGACACGCTCGTGATCGAAAGCGCGCCTGGCCTTGAATGCCAAGTCCTGGAGCGCCTCGAGGGCGGCGCGGCGATGCTGCAGTTCGGACCCGGGCTGGAGGATGCGCTGGAGAGTGCTGGCGAGATCCCTCTGCCCCCTTACATCGCCCGCCCCGAAGGCCCGACCGCACGCGACCGCGCCGACTACCAGGCTATCTTCGCCGCCCGTCCAGGCGCCGTCGCCGCACCGACGGCCAGCCTGCACTTCACCCCTGCCCTGCTCGCAGCACTTGAGGCACGCGGCGTTGCGCGGACAACCGTCACCCTGCATGTCGGCGCCGGCACCTTCCTGCCGATCCGTGATGATGATGCCCTTGCCCATCGCATGCACGCCGAGTGGGGCGAGGTAACCGCGCAGGCGGCTGACGAGATCAACGCCACGCGCGCCGCTGGGGGGCGCATCGTCGCGATCGGCACCACCGCGCTGCGGCTGCTGGAATCGGCGGCGGCGCAAGACGGCATCGCACCGTTTCAGGGTCTGACCGACATCTACATTCTGCCCGGCCACCGCTTCGCGAGTGCCGACCTGCTCCTGACCAATTTCCACCTGCCGCGCAGCACATTGCTGCTGCTGGTCAGCGCCTTCGCGGGCACCGCACGCATCCGCGACGCATACGCCCACGCCATCGCAGCCGGCTATCGCTTCTACTCCTATGGCGATGCCTGCCTGCTGGAGCGCGCCGCATGACGCTGCATTGGTCGCATGCCGCCACCGACGGGGCCGCCCGAGCCGGCACCCTGCACACCGCCCATGGCGAGGTTCCCACGCCTGTCTTCATGCCGGTGGGCACTGCGGGCACGGTCAAGGCGATGACGGCGGATGCCGTGCGTTCCACCGGCGCGCGCATGATCCTGGGCAACACCTATCACCTGATGCTGCGCCCTACGGCGGAGCGCATCGCGGGGCTGGGCGGGCTGCACCGCTTCGCTGACTGGCACGGACCGATCCTGACGGATTCCGGCGGCTTCCAGGTCATGTCGCTGGCCGGCCTGCGCAAGCTGGATGCGGATGGCGTCACCTTCCAATCCCACATCGACGGCAGCAAGCACCGCCTGACGCCGGAGCGCAGCATCGAGATCCAGCACCTGCTCGGCGCCGACGTGACGATGTGCTTCGACGAATGCACTCCCTTTCCGGCGACCGAAGCGCAGGCCGCGGACTCCATGCGCTTGTCGATGCGCTGGGCCGAGCGGTCCCGCACGGCCTTCGTCGCGCGCGACGGGCACGGGTTGTTCGGCATCGTCCAGGGCAGCACCTTTCCCGAGCTGCGCGCCGAGAGCGTGTCTGCGCTTACTGCCATCGGCTTCGAGGGCTATGCGGTGGGCGGCCTCGCGGTCGGTGAAGGACAGGCGGCGATGTTCGCCACGCTCGACGTCACCGCGCCGCTGCTTCCCGCCGACAAGCCGCGCTACCTGATGGGGGTGGGCACGCCGGCCGATATCATCGGCGCTGTCAGGCGGGGCATCGATATGTTCGACTGCGTCATTCCGACGCGGTCGGGGCGCACGGCACGGGCGTACACCAGCAATGGTCAGCTCAACCTGCGGAACGCACGCCACGCCGATGAGGGTGCGCCGCTTGACCCGAACTGCGCCTGCCCGGCTTGCCGCAACCATTCCCGCGCCTATCTGCACCACCTGTTCAAATGCGAGGAAATGCTGGGGCCGATGCTGCTCACCTGGCACAACATCGCCTATTACCAGCAGGTCACTGCAACCCTGCGCACCGCCATCCTCGATGGTTGCTTTGAAGCGGTGGCAACACGCCTCGAAGCCGCCTTGGACCCCGCATGACCGAGAACCTCACACAGCTCGGGCGCGTCACGCCCACCCCCATATCGCCCGAGGCGGCGCTGCTGGAGCGCGTGGTTAATCCGCACCCGGCGCTGCGCTATTGCGTGCGCTTCACTGCGCCGGAGTTCACCAGCCTATGCCCACTGACGGGACAGCCGGATTTCGCGCATCTGGTGCTGGACTACGTCCCCAATGGCTGGATCGTGGAGAGCAAGTCGCTCAAGCTGTACCTGCAATCCTTCCGCAACCACGGCGCCTTTCACGAGGCCTGCACGCTGGATATCGCGCAGCGGATCGTGACGCTGCTTGACCCGGTCTGGCTGCGCATCGGCGGGTACTGGTACCCGCGGGGGGGGATCCCAATCGACGTCTTCTGGCAATCCGGCGCACCGCCCGAGGGCGTCTGGATACCCGACCAGAAGGTCGAACCGTACCGCGGCCGGGGCTGAACCCGGGGGAATTGCTTCCCCCAGGTCGCCTGCTTCCTTAGAGCGAAATGCGGGTCCCAACCAGCACGCTACGCCCCGGTACGCTGTAGCTGTTCACCGGCTCATAGCGCGTATTGGCCAGGTTCCGTCCTTCTGCGAAGACCTCCACGCCCGGCTGCACCCGCCAGGTGCCGGTGAAGTTCGCCACCGTGCCGGAGGGGTTCACGCCGCGTGTACCGAAGCGCGCCTGCGGCGTGTAGACGAAGTCGTTCTGCGCGCCCGTGAAGCGCAACTCGCCCGCCAGCGTGACGGCATCGATCGGCCGCCACGTAATCCCGCCGGTGATGGTGTTCGAGGGACGACGCAGCAGGCGGCGATCGGTGGTGTCGTCGAAGGCCTCAGTCACCGTCCAGCTGCCGCGCAGCTGCAGGCTCTCGATGGGCATGACGGCAAGCGCGAATTCCGCCCCGTCGATCCGCGCGCGCGCGATGTTGCGCGACGTGCCTGGGAAGGAGGAGAAATCCAGCACGATCAGGTCACGGATTCGGCTGCCGAAATACGTCCCCGACACTTCCACCTGCGGGATCGGCCGCCAGGCGAGCCCCGCCTCGTACCCCAGGCTGTGCTCGGGCTTGAGGTCGCGGTTGCCGGTGACGAAGGTCGAGACGCCGAAGCGCTCCTCCAGGCTCGGCGCTCGGAAGGCGGTGCCGATGGCGGCATGGGCGCGCAGGCCAAGGCTCTCGATCGGCAGCACCGCGCCCAGGCGCCAGGTGGTCGCGCCGCCATAATCCTCCGCCTCCTCGTGCCGCGTCCGTCCGGTTGCTGGGGATGTCATAGGCAG
>JAZKFA010000081.1:9116-17255 GCA_040386655.1 Pseudomonadota bacterium
GTGCCGCAGCGCGGCGGAGAGGTCGAGGATGTTTGCGACGCGGCCCTCGATGCCGGTGAACACGGAAGAGGCGGTCGCGCCGGCATCGGTGAGCGTGACGCCGCGTCCTTCGCTGCGGCTGGTCTGCCGCTCCACGCCGGCGCCGAAGGAGAGGATGACGTTGGTCAGGCCCGGCGCCCCGGGAAGCCGGATCTGGTTGCCCCATTCAAGGTTGGTACGGGTGCCGAGATAGAGGTTGTACGGGCTGAAGGGAAACGGATCGAAGCCGTCGGGCGCGTTGAGCGCGCGGCGGCGCTGCTCGGTCCGCGACAAGCGCAGGCCCGTGGTCCATGCGCCGTCGAGCAGGCGCGCTTCGCCGCGGATCGCACCCAGCCAGGCGCGGTCGCTCCCCGTTGCATTCGGATCTTCGCTGCCCGCGGCGTCGAACTGGTAGTTGGTCTCACGGAAGCGCAGCAGGGCCTCGAAGCGCAGCGCCTCGCTCGCCTGCCATCCCAGGCGCAGCGTGCCGACGACGGCCCGGTAGCCGTCACGCTCGCCATTGTGCCCGACGATGCGCGGCGCGTTCGCGTCGCTGCCCTGGGTCGAGAAGCTCTGCCCGACCGCGAGGTAGTCGAAGGCGCCGACCGTGCCCGCGATCCCGGCATTCGCGCGCACCGTGCGGTTGGACCCTCCCGCCAGCTCGCCGAAGGCCGCGATCTCGCGCCCAGGTGGGGCACGGCGCGTGACGAGGTTGATCGCACCGCCGAGTGCGCCTGACCCATAGAGCGAGGAGAAGGGCCCGCGGATGATCTCGATGCGCTCGATGTCACCCAGCAGGTCCTGCCCGAAATCGAAGGCGCCGGCCGGGGTGGAGGGATCATTCACGGGAATGCCGTCGATCAGCACCAGTGTGTGGTTGGAGTTGGTCCCCCGCGTGAACAGGCTGGTCTGCTGTCCCAGCCCGCCGGTGGGCGCGAGATTGACGCCAGGTACGGCGAACAGCGCCTCGGCGAGGGACTGGTAGCCGCGCTCCTGGATCTGCTGGCGGGTGATGATGGTCACGCCGGCAGGCATGCGTTCGGCGGTGGTGGGCGCCGTGGCGGCGCGGACGATGGTATCCGGCACCGCGCTGGGCGCGGTCTGAGCAAGGGCGGGCACAGACAGGGCGGTGGTGAGAAGCAGGGCAAGGCGGCGCATCGGAGGATCCCCCGTGGATGCAGGTCAAACGACATGACCGAGGACACGCGCCCCCGGCCGGTGGGCGTCGTTCCCGCATCGGAGGCGCAAGTCTGGCGCCTGGGATCCGTGACATGGGTGCACCCCGCCCCAAGCGCGCAGGACAACTCCGCCTTGGCCGGTCTCCTGGCTCGCGGCTCCCGCCTGGCTCGCGCCTGGCATCGCCCGCCCCGCCTTCTCACGCCCCGAGGGGTGCAATGGCGTTGGGGCCGGCATCGCCGCCTACAGTTGCGGGGGCAGCGGCGGTTTCACCCCGTGCGGGGATGTTCCGCCTTCCCGTTTCAGCCCTTCCGGGCCACCGAAGCGTGGGGCTGGCCTAGCAGGTCAAAACACCCATTGGAAGGCCGCCACACCAGCCCATCCGATCGCGAGCAGCATCCCCGTGGCGAAGATGTTGCCGAGGATGGTCAGCGCGATGCCGATGCCGACGGTGCGGTTGTCGGATTCGACGACGCCCAGCGCCATCACCATGGATCCGAAGACCGGCGGCCCGTTGGTGCCGGGCCCGGGAAGGATGATCATGATTGCCGAATAGGCGGTGAGCCAGCCGACGATCCTGTCGCCGGCATTGCTGACGAAGGGGCCCGGGCGCGGCCGGACGAAGCCCTCGACCCGTGCCAGCCAGCGGCTGGATCCCTGCGCCATGCGCAGGATGTGGCTGCGCTTGAAATGCCGGCGCGCGATGAAGCCCGGCAGCTTCGGGCGCCGCAGCCCGAGGCCCATCTGCACGCCGAGCACCAGGATCGGCAGGCCGAACACGCTGGCGACGCCCGGCAGAAACGCCGGCAGGCCGAGCAACAGGATGAGGATGCCGAAGCCGCGGTCGCCCAGCATGTCGGCCAGGTCGCCGAGGCTCACCTCCTCATCGGGGCAGCGCGCGGCGATATCGGTCAGCAGGCGCGTGATCGGCGCCTGGGGCGTGGTGTCGGCGCCTGTGGCGTCCATGCGGCGTTCCCCGGGGAACGCCGCATATGGCCCGCGCTCAGCGTCCCGTGAAGACCGGCTTGCGCTTTTCCATGAAGGCCCGGCGACCTTCGGCATAGTCGGCGCTGTCGAAGCAGGCGACCGTCGCCGCGTCGATCGCCGCCATGTCGCGCTTGTCGGGGTCGAAGCCGACCTGCTTCACCGTGCGCTTGTTGGCGCGCAGCGACAAAGGCGCATTGACCGCGAGCGTAGCGGTGAGCTTGGCCACGGTCTCGGCCAATGCCTCGGGAGCGACGACCTTGTTAATGAGGCCGAAGTGGAGGGCTTCCTCAGCGGTGAACCGGTCGCCGGTCATCAGGATCATGTTGGCGTTGGCGGGACCCACGAGGGAGACAAGCGCGGTCACCATGTCGAAGCCATAGGCGATCCCCAGCTTCGCCGCGGGAATGCCGAACTGGCTGTCGGAGGAGGCGATGCGGATGTCGCAGGACATCGCGATGCCCAGACCACCGCCCATGCAGAAGCCACGGATTTCGCCGATCACCGGCTTGGGGAAATTCGCGAGACGGTCGCGACCATGGCCGGTCTTCTTGCCGTATTCGCGCTGCGCATCCGCATCCGAGCGGTTCTTCTCGAATTGGGAGATGTCGGCGCCAGAGACGAAGGCCTTGTCCCCCGCGCCTGTCAGCACGACGCAGCGAACGCCCGCATCATGCTCGAACACCTCGAGTGCGGCGGCCATGCCGTCCCACATCGCGATCGACATCGCGTTGCGCTTTTCCGGCTGATTAAAGGTGATGCGGCCAACGCCGTCCTTCACCTCCGCGATGATCTTCCCGTCTGCGTATTCCATGGAGCTTGCTTTCTTCAGAGGATGGCGTTGCGGGCGCGGAGTGCGGCGATCTCGTCGCGCGTGACGCCGGCTTCGAGGAGAATTTCTTCGGAATGCTGGCCGAGCTTCGGCGGCAGCGAATGCACGCTCGTCTCATGGCCCTCGATGTTGATGGCGCTATCAACGACGTGTGTATCGCCCATCGGCAGCGCCATGCGCAGGTGCTGCACCTGCGGGTCTGCGAAGACCTCGGCGATGTCGTTGACCGGACCGCAGGGGATTCCAGCTTCCTCCAGCGTGTCGATCCACCACTGCGCAGAATGCTTCTTCATCTGCTCGGCTATGGCGGCGTTCAGTGCGGGCCGGTCGGCGGTGCGGCCCTTGGCCGTCTTCCATTCTTCCTTCTCCAGCCAATCCTCGCGGCCGGCGGCCTTGCAGAACACGGTCCAGAGCTTGGTCGAGGACGCCGCGATGTTGACCAGCTTGTCCGAGGTCTGGAACACGCCCATCGGCGAGTTGACGGGATGGTCGTTCCCGGCCTGGCCCGCGACTTCGCCGGCCATCAAATAGCGCGATGCCTGGAAGTCCAGCATGAACACCATGCTCTCCAGCAGCGAGGTGGTGACGTGCTTGCCCTTGCCGGTGGTCACCCGCTCATACAGCGCCATCATGACGCCTAGCGCGAGCAGATTGCCGGCCGTGAGGTCGCAGATCGGAATGCCGACGCGTACCGGGCCCTGCCCGGGAAGACCGGTGATGGACATCAGCCCGGCCATGCCCTGCGCGATCTGGTCGACGCCACCGCGGGTGGAATAGGGCCCCGTCTGCCCGAAGCCGGAGATGGAGGCATAGATCAGCCGCGGGTTGATCGCGCGCAGATCGTCCGGGCCGACCTTCAGGCGATACTTCACCTGCATGCGCATGTTCTCGACCACGACATCGGCGGTCGCGGCGAGCTTGTAGAAAGCCGCCAGCCCCGCCTCATCCTTGAGATTCAGGGCGATGGAGCGTTTGTTGCGATGCAGGTTCTGGAAGTCGTAACCCTCGCGCGGATTGCCCAGCGCATCGTCACCGGAGGGAGGCTCCACGCGGATCACCTCCGCCCCCCAATCGGCGAGGTGCCGCACGCAGGTTGGGCCGGCGCGGGCCAGCGTCAGATCGAGGACTCGGATGCCGGCGAGCGGCAATGGCGCATGTGTATCGGGCATGGACGTGAGCCTAGGCCGGGAGCGCCCGGCAGGCCAGACCCGGCCTTACTCGCGCTCGCGCCGCTCGGTCGGCTGCAGCTCGGCTTCCAGCTCGGCGTCGAGGGAATGGCCATTCGCGTGTCCATTCGCCGTCTCGCCGGTCTGTGGCTCGGCCTGTTCCTGACCCTCGCCGCCTTCAGCGTAGGGCTGGTAGCGGCGCTGTTGCTGCTGCCCGCCCTGCGGTGCCTGCTGCTGGACCTGGTTCATCGCATTGATGATGCGGAAATAGTGCTCGGCATGCTGGAAGTAGCTTTCGGCCATCACACGGTCGCCGCCGCCGGTCGCGTCGCGACCCAGCTGAAGGTACTTCTCGAATAATTGCTGCGCGGTGCCGCGCATGCGCATGTCCGGACCGGAGCTGTCGAAGACGTGGTTACGGTTCATCGGCTGCGCGCCGTTGCCGCCACCACCACCCGTGGGACGGAAATTACCGCCACCACCACCGCCGCCACCGTGCCGGCTCTGCTGCCCGCCACGACCACGCATGCGCTTCATGTTCATTGGAATTGCGTTCGCCGTCTCGTTCTGCCGGCGGTGGCACGCGGGCCCCGGATAAGGGCCGGCACGCCGCCAAGCGCGGCCATTTCAAGGTCACGGGCCGGTGCTCCGGCGCCGCGGTTGCTGGTTTGATGCCCAAATCTTCGCGTTATTCGGGGCGTCTTTGCGTCATGTGGCGGGCTGAAGGGGCCAGCTTGCCCGGCCGATCAAAGAATCCGCATGGGCCGCGCCACGTCTTCACATTACGCCCCGGCGGGCGCGACGCCAAATTCTTTTTTCAACGTCAGTGCGCGCGGGATACCACCCAGATCGGATCGGATTGGCCCCACCGCAAGCCCCTGCGCCCCGGCCAGCGCGATGACGGCAGGCCCCTGCCCGGCCCCGAGTTCCAGGATGGCGATACCTTCGTCGGCGAGCAGTCCCGACAGCGACGCCAGCACAACTCGGTAGGCGTCCAGCCCATCCGCGCCGCCGTCCAACGCCGAGGCCGGCTCAAACCGCGCGACCTCCTCCATCAGCCCGCCGATGGCTGCGCTCTCAATGTAGGGCGGGTTGCACAGTACCAGGTCGAAACGCGAATCGAGCGATGTCCCCCAATCGCCGGTCAGGAAGGCCGCGCGCGTCTCAAGGCCTGTGCTGGATGCATTCGCGCGCGCCAGTGCCGCGGCTTCCGGCACCCGATCGACGCCAAGGCCCCAGGCCTGGGGGTATTCGCTCAGCACCGCGAGCAGCAACGCCCCCGTGCCGGTGCCCAGGTCGAGAACACGCAACGGACGGGCGCGGTCCGGCAAGGCATGCAGCGCCGCCTCCACGAGCGTTTCCGAGTCGGCACGCGGGATGAGCGAGGCCCGTGATACTGCCAGGTCGAGCGTCCAGAAGCCGCGACGGCCGACCAAATGCGCCATTGGCTCGCCATCCAGGCGGCGTCTGAGCAACTCGGCAAAACGCGCTGCCGCGTCGGCGCCGACAACCTCGCGAGGATCGCGCAGCAACTCCTCCGGCGCCACACCCATGGCTGCGCCTAGCAGCATCCTCGCTTCCTGGCGTGGCGTCGCGATGGCGGCCGCGCGCAGGTGCTGGCCGGCGCGGCACAGGAAGAAGCCGACCGTGCCAACCGGGTCGGCACAGACGGCGCCGCTCACAGTCCGGCTTCCGCGAGTCGCGCGGCCTCGTCCTCCGCCTGCAGCGCCTCGATGATCTCGGAGAGTTCGCCCAGCATCACGCGGTCGATCTTGTGCAGCGTCAGCCCAATCCGGTGGTCCGTCACCCGCCCCTGCGGGAAATTATAGGTCCGGATGCGCTCTGACCGATCGCCACTGCCGACCTGGGACTTCCGGTCCGCCGAGCGGGTATTGGCCAGGCGCGAACGCTCCGCCTCGTAGATCTTCGCGCGCAGCAGCTTCATGGCCTTAGCGCGGTTCTTATGCTGGGAACGTTCCTCCTGCATCGCGACCACCGTATTGGACGGGATGTGGGTGATACGCACGGCGCTGTCCGTCTTGTTCACGTGCTGCCCGCCGGCCCCAGAGGCCCGGTAGGTGTCGATCCTCAGGTCTGCCTCGTTGATCTGCACGTCCACCTCCTCGGCTTCAGGCAGTACCGCTACGGTGACGGTGGACGTATGGATGCGTCCCTGTGTCTCGGTCGCAGGAACGCGTTGAACCCGGTGGACGCCGCTTTCGAACTTGAGCTGTGCGAAGACGCCGCGGCCTGCGATCTCGGCCGTGGCGCCCTTCACGCCGCCGAGATCGCTTTCGTCGTAATCCAGCACCTCCCACTTCCATCCGCGCCCTTCGGCGAAGCGACGGTAGGCGCCGAACAATTCCGCGGCGAACAGGGCGGCCTCGTCGCCACCCGCGGCCGGGCGGATTTCCAGGATGGCATTGCGCTCATCGGCGGAATCACGCGGCAGCAGGGCGACGCGGATCTCGCGCTCCAGCGCAGGGACGGTCTGCTTCAGCCCCGCCAGCTCATCCTCGGCGAGTGCCCGCATCTCGGGGTCGGCGAGCATGGCCTCGGCCTCGGCACGGGCGCGCTCGGCATCACGTAGCGCGCCGACCTTCGCTACCAGTGGTTCGATTTCGGAGAGCTCGCGGGAGAGGACGCCGAAGTCGGTGCCGTCGGCGGAGGAGAGGAGGTGGCGCAGTTCCTCGGCGCGGACAAGGACGCGGTCCAGTTTTTCGGAGAGGCTCACGGGCGACAAGCCGGGGAAAGGAATTTCTCCGGACCCCATTCTTTTATTTTTGCTACCTGGGGCGGCATCAGGCGGTCACGCCAACCTGGCGGGCAGATCGGCGAACAGAACGCTCTCCTGGGTGCCGGCGTCGAGTTCACGCAGGACGGCGCGGCCCTCGGCAAGCTCGGCATCTCCCAGGATAACGGCAAAGCGCGCGGCGATCTTGTTTGCGCGCTCCATCCGGCGCTTGAGATTGCCCTTGTAGGCGACCTCCGCCACCACACCGGCGGCACGCAGCGCCTGCACCACGTCCAGCGCGACACCCTCCGCGGCATCGCCCACCGGGATCACAGCCACGGGGCGCGGCGGCGCCGGGGTGCCGTCATTGGCCTCCAGCAGCATCGCCAGGCGCTCGATGCCCGCGGCCCAGCCGACCGAGGGGGTCGGCGGGCCGCCCATCGCCTCCACCAACCCGTTGTAGCGGCCGCCGGCCATGACCGTGCCCTGCGCACCAAGGCGCTCCGTCACGAACTCGAAGGCCGTGTGCGAGTAGTAGTCGAGGCCCCGCACGATCCTTGGGTTCACCCGGTATGACACGCCGAAACGCACGAGATAGCTGCAGACGCTGTCGAAAAACGCCCGCGCCTCATCGGTGAGGTGCGCGAAGATGTCCGGGGCGGCGTCCACGATCGGGCGGTCCCGCGCTTCCTTGCTGTCGAGGATGCGCATCGGGTTCTTCTCGAGCCGGACCTGGCTCTCGGCGGAAAGCGCGTCGCGGTGCTCAGAGAAATACGCGACCAGCGCGGCGCGATAGGCGTCGCGCGAAGGCGCATCGCCCAGCGTGTTCACCTCCAGCACTGTGCCCTCCTCGATGCCGAGCTCGCGCTGGATGTGCCAGCCACAGGCGATCACCTCTGCATCCGCGAGCGGCTCGGGCGCACCCAGAACCTCGATCCCGATCTGGTGGAACTGGCGCTGGCGGCCCTTCTGCGGGCGCTCGTAGCGGAACATCGGGCCGGCGTAGAAGACCTTCCGCGGCAGATTCCCCTGCGTGAGGCCGTTGCTGACCAGCGCGCGGCAGATCCCCGCCGTGCCCTCCGGGCGCAGCGTCACGCTCTCCCCGCCCCGGTCCTCGAAGGTGTACATCTCCTTGGTCACGACGTCGGAGGTGTCGCCGAGCGTGCGCGCGAAGATACGCGTGTCCTCGAAAATTGGCGTCGCCCATTCGGCGAAGCCGTACAGGCGCG
>JAZKFA010000081.1:17265-36273 GCA_040386655.1 Pseudomonadota bacterium
AGGCTGCGCGGGGCGGGCCTTCAAGCCGAGGATGGCACGACGCTCGCGCCGCCTGGGCCATCGGCGTTAGCCTGGACCGCCGCATGGGGGCTTGGCGATGGCGCTCACTAAAATCTACTTCGCGACGAACCGGGCGGCCATCGGCGACCCTGCGACCGGCTTCGGCAATGCGCCAAGCGCCTTCGACGGCCGCGCCGTCCGCTTCGGCACCGCCACCATCGACCCCGGCGACGACAAGGCGCGCCCGACCCTCGATATTGCCGCCGAGCGGCTGAACCCGATGACGCCGGACGGCACCATGCGCTTCGGCAGCAAGGAGATCCTGCGCGAGTTGCAGACCGCGACGGACGACCCCAGCCGCGAGATCCTGTTCTACATCCACGGCTTTCGTACCGAGCTCGATGGCGCCATCCGCACCGCCGGGCGGCTTTCGCGCACCCTCGGCTGCACGGTGTTCCTCATCTCCTGGCCATCGCTGGGCGAGACCACCGGCTATCTGGCGGACCGTGCCACGGTCGATGTCTCCGGAGAGGCGATCGGGCGGGTCTTCTCCATCTTCCTGCGCTACCTCGCCGACCGCGACGAGGCCGAGAAATGCGACCGGCGCATCAACCTGCTCGCCCACAGCATGGGGAACTACGCGCTGCGCCAGGCGCTGCAGTGGGTGCTTCGCTACCGGCACCTGCTGCCGGGCGGGCCTGCCAACCTGCCCTCCATCATTGACCACGTCTTCCTCTGCGCGGCGGATGAGGATGATGATGCGCTGGAACTTCCCGACAAACTGAAGCCACTTGCGGCACTCGCGCGCGACATCACGGTCTATCACTCGCCTCTGGATCTCGCGCTGCAGGTCTCGAACCGGGTGAAGCTGAACCCCAGCCGTCTGGGCACGCGCGGGCCGCAGAACATGCGCGCGACGCCGGACAATGTCTTCGCGATCGACGTCTCGCCGGTACTGCGCGGCGATGGCGACCTCATCGACCACGGCTTCTTCGAGAAGAGCCCCGACGTGGGCGACGACATGCGCCGGGTGATGGCGGACGGCTCGCCCTACAAGATCCCGTACAGGGTCGCGGTGCCGGATGCGCGGCGGTATCTTCTGAAGAAGCGGAAGCTCTAGCCTACTCTGCCGCGAGCTTTTCCGCCGCCTTCTCCGCCTCGATCACGCGCGCCTTGGCTTCGACGAGCGAGACGATGTGGTCGACCATCGCGACGCCCTCGACGGTATGGTCGGTCTTGCCGGCCGCATAGACCATGTGCTTGCCAGCACCACCGCCGGTAACGCCGAGGTCGGTCATCAGCGCCTCGCCAGGTCCGTTCACGACGCAGCCGATGATGGACAAGGTGATCGGCGTCTCTATATGCGCGAGCCGATCCTCCAGCGCGGCCACGGTGCGGATCACGTCGAATCCCTGCCGCGCGCAGGAGGGGCAGGAGATGATCTTCACGCCGCGGTGGCGGATGCCGAGCGATTTCAGCATCTCCCACCCGACATGGACCTCCTCCTCGGGCTCCGCGCTCAGCGAGACGCGCAGCGTGTCGCCGATGCCGGCCCAGAGCAGAGACCCGAGGCCGATCGCGGACTTCACGGTGCCGGTTCGCTTTCCCCCCGCCTCGGTGATGCCGATGTGCAGCGGGTGGTCGCAGACCTCGGCCAGCTGCTGGTAGGCGGCCACGGCGAGGAACACGTCGGAGGCCTTCACGCTGATCTTGAACTCGTGGAAATCCAGCTCCTGCAGGTGGGCGGCGTGCCACAGCGCCGATTCCACCAGCGCCTCGGGGTTGGGCTCCCCGTACTTCTCCAACAGGTGCTTCTCGAGGCTGCCGGCATTCACCCCGATGCGGATCGAGCAACCATGGTCGCGCGCGGCCTGCACAACCTCCCGCACGCGCTCCTTGGATCCAATATTGCCGGGGTTGATGCGCAAGCAGGCAGCCCCGGCCTTCGCCGCCTCAATGGCGCGCTTATAGTGGAAGTGAATGTCCGCCACGATCGGCACGTTCACCTCGCGCACGATCTCGGCCAGGGCCGCCGTCGCCTCCTCGGTCGGGCAGGAGACGCGGACGATGTCGACCCCGGCCAGCTCCGAAAGCCGGATCTGCGCGATGGTGGCCGCGGCATCCTCCGTCGGCGTATTCGTCATGGTCTGCACGGTGATCGGCGCGTCGCCGCCCACCGGGACACGCCCGACCATGATCTGGCGGGATTTCCGGCGGCTGATCTGCTGGTAGGGGCGGTAGCTCATTCTTTGGCCTCGTGCCGTGCTGCCGCCAATATGGCAGGCGGGGCACCTGGCCCCAAGGGGTGCAGGCTACTGCGTGGCCGGCACGTTCGGCGCGGGCACCGGGCGCGGCGGAGGCGGCGGGGCCGGCAACGGCCCGGCGCGCAACCGGTCCGGGTCCATCGGGATGTCGCGGCGCACGCCCACGGCCCCAGTGAGCGCGGGGGCGGCATTGCCGTCGACCAAAAGCTCGACTGCGTCGGCGCGGCCAAGCGTCAAGACCAGCCCCTCACGCCCGGGGACGGAGAAGCTTTCGCCCGCGCGCAGTACCCGGTCGGCGATCACGCGGCGCTCACGGGTATCACGTAGCTGCATCCAAGTATCGTTGCGGCTCCGCAGGGTGATGCGGGAGACCTCGGGCGCCGGGGCGGCGGCAGCTGGCGGCCCTGCGACGGGTGGGGTGGCAGGCGCCGGCGGCTGTGGCAGCGCGGCGGGTGCCGGTGCCTGGCCAGATGCCGGGCCCGGTGGCGGCGCGAGGGTGATCGACCTTGTGGCGCCTGGTGCAGGCGGGGTCGCAGCCGGCGGTGCGGTGGCTACCTGTGTGTCCGGCACGCGCGGCGTCGGCTCGGGCGCTATCTGTTCCAGCCGCGGCGGCAGCGGCGGCACGGCGTCGACCACGCGCGCGGTGTTGCCGGAGAAATTGTACCAGCCGACATAGGCAGCAACGGCAAGAACGGCACCGGCCAGCATCACCGCACCGGCCGGCACTCCACGGTTCGGCACCGGCTCGGGGAAGACCAGGTCGGCCTTGCCGGTGGGAACGGAGACCTCGCGGAAGCGGCGCAACACCTCGTCGGTGTTCAGGCCCAGCGCATTGGCGTAGTTGCGCAGGAATCCTACGACATAGGCCTGGCCGGGCAATTCCTTGAGCCGGCCCTCCTCCAGTGCCTCAAGGTAGACACGGCGGATGCGGATTCGCGCGGCCATGTCGGCGACCGAGACACCCAGCGCCATGCGCGCCTCGCGCAGTTCCTCACCGAGGCGGGTGGCTTCGGCGGCCGTCAGGTCCGGGCGGGCAATGCGCTTCATGTCGTTGGGCATCCGACGTCAATTAACCCGCGGCGGGCGCGAGATCAAACCCGCGCGGCGGGCAAAGGCTGTTCGTGGCGTGACATTATCAGGCCATGACCGCGGATGTGCGCTGGTCGAGCGCGGCGGCCGCCTGGTCCATCAATTCAGCGATGATCGCGGCGACAGGTTCCTCGCGCAGGACCATGCCCACGCTCTGGCCGGCCATGAGCGACCCACTCTCGACATCGCCATCGATCACGGCGCGGCGAAGGGCGCCGGCCCAGAAATGCTCGATGTCGAGCTGGGCGGCCTCCTTGGTCAGCTCGCCCGCGGTGAAGCGGTCAAGCGTCGCCTTCTGGTGGGCCATGAAGCGCTTGGTGCCGTCATTGACCAGGGCGCGGACGGGGATGACCGGGAAGCGTTCGTCGATCTGGGTAGTGGGGAGGGCATCGCGGGCGGCCGCGCGGATGAATGCGCGCTTGAAGTTGGGGTGAGCGATGGACTCGGATGCGCAGACGAAGCGGGTGCCGAGCTGGGCGCCGGCGGCGCCCATCTCCAGGTAGGACAGGATCGCCTCGCCGCGGCCGATCCCGCCGGCGACGAAGACCGGGACGTCGCGGATATGGGGCAGGATCTCCTGCGCCAGCACGGTCAGGCTGACCGGGCCGATATGCCCGCCGGCCTCGGAGCCTTCGATCACCAGTGCATCGGCGCCGGAACGCACCAGCTTCTTGGCCAGCGCGAGTGCCGGGGCAAAGCACACGACCTTCGCGCCGCCATCCTTGGCCGCCTTGATCGCGCTGCCCGGGGGTATGCCGCCGGCGAAGACGATGTGCCCCACCTTTGCGTCCAGGCAGGTCTGCACCAGCTGTTCCAGGCGCGGGTGCATGGTGATGAGGTTCACGCCGAACGGCATCGACGTCAGCGCCTGGGTGCCGGCGATCTCCTCGGCCAGGCGCGGGGGCTCCATGGCACCGCAGGCGATGACGCCGAAGGCGCCGGCATTGGACAGGGCCGCCACCAGATGGCGCTCGCTGACCCAGCTCATCGCCCCGCCCATGATGGCGTATTTGGTGCCGAAGAAGGCCGCGCCGCGCGCCATCAGACGCTCGACGCCAGCCTTGCCGGGGGATGCCACGTCCATCATGCCGGTCCATCCAGTCCATAGGCGGTGTGCAGCGCGCGCACCGCGAGCTCCGTGTAGTCGGCCGCGACGAGCACGCTCACCTTGATCTCGCTGGTCGAGATGACCTGGATGTTGATGTTCTTCTCGGCCAGCGCCTTGAACATGGTGTTTGCGATGCCCGCATGGCTGCGCATTCCGATGCCCACGACGGAGATCTTGGCGACGTCGGGGTCGGCGATGATCTCTTCCTGGCCCAGCGTCCCCTGCGCCTTCTCCAGCACGTCCCGGGCACGCGCGAGGTCGGACTTGGTGACCGTAAAGGTCATGTCGGTGGATCCGTCGGCGCCAACATTCTGCACGATCATGTCCACGTTGACGTTGGCTCCAGCGAGCGCGCCGAACACGGCCGCAGCGATGCCGGGACGGTCGGGCACGCGGCGGAGAGTGACCTTCGCGTCATCGCGCGAATAGGCAATGCCGCTGACGACGGGCTGTTCCACGATTTCATCCTCATCGACCACAAGGGAGCCGGGTTTGTCTTCGAAGCTCGAGAGCACCTGGACGCGCACGCGCGCCTTCATCGCAAGCTCGACGGAGCGCGTCTGCAGCACCTTGGCCCCGACGGAGGCAAGTTCCAGCATCTCCTCATAGGAGATCTTCTCAAGCTTGCGCGCACGCGGGACGATGCGAGGGTCGGTCGTGTAGATGCCGTCCACGTCAGTGTAGATGTCGCACCGATCGGCCCGCACCGCGGCCGCGACCGCCACCGCCGACAGGTCGGACCCCCCGCGGCCGAGCGTGGTGATGCGGTTACGCTCGGGATCGATGCCCTGGAAGCCGGCGATGATCGGCACCTGGCCCTGCGCCATGCGCTCGATCAGCAGCCCGCCCTCGATCTCCTCGACGCGAGCCTTCCCGTGGGCGCCGTCGGTGCGGATCGGGATCTGCCAGCCCTGCCAGGATCGCGCGTCGATCCCCGCCGTCTGCAGCGCGATGGCCAGCAGGCCGGTTGTCACCTGCTCCCCCGTCGCGACGACGGTGTCGTATTCGCGCGCGTCGTGCAGGGGCGAGAGTTCCTGGCACCATTTCACCAGCTGGTTCGTCACGCCCGACATGGCGGAGACGACGACCGCGACCTCATGCCCGGCATCGACCTCCCGCTTCACGCGCTGGGCCACGTTGCGGATGCGGTCGAGGTCGGCCACCGAAGTGCCGCCGAATTTCATGACGATGCGGGCCATTGGGGACCTGAGTGGCCGTGGCGATTGCACGGGTGGTGGGTTGCGCGGGGCGATGGGGCGGGACAGATACCGGTGGGGGCGGCGCGCCGCAACCAGCGTTTTGGGAGTGGGATGATGGCGGCAGGCGGAACGGCGCGCGCGGAGGAGGTACGGAAATTCGGTGCACTGGCCGAGCGCTGGTGGGACCCGCGCGGCCCGATGGCGCCGCTGCACGCAATGAACCCGCTGCGCACCGGCTGGGTCGCCGCCCGCGCCGGCGGGCTGGCCGGCAAGCGCGTGCTGGATGTGGGCTGCGGCGCTGGCCTCGCCTCCGAGGCGTTTGCGCGCATGGGTGCTGAGGTGGTGGGGATGGATGCCGCGCCCGAGGCGCTCGCCGCCGCCCGCCCCCATGCCGAGGCGGGAGGCCTCACCATCGACTACCGCGAAGGTGGGCCCGAGGACCTTGCGGACGGCGATCGCTTCGACGTCGTTGTCGCCCTCGAGGTGATCGAGCATGTGGAGGCGCGCGCGGCCTTCATCGCTGCCCTGGCGCGTGCGGTCGCACCGGGCGGGGTGCTGGTGATGTCCACGCTCAATCGCACGCCGCGCGCCTTCCTTATGGCGAAGCTCGGCGCCGAGTACCTGCTGCGGCTGCTTCCCGTCGGCACCCATGACTGGCGGATGTTCGTCACACCCGGGGAGCTGGGCGCGCTGCTGCGCCGCGAGGGGTTCCGCGTAACGGACGTGGCCGGGATGGTCATGCACCCGATTACGCGCGAGTGGCGGGAAAGCCGCGACCTCGGCGTGAACTACATCATCGCAGCGCGGCGCTGAGGCTTCCTCACGCGTCCGAGCGCGGCACCCAGGGGATGCGGGCGACGTCAATGCCCTCCTCGCGCAGCGCCTCGGCGTCGTGGTCGCTCGCCTCGCCGTAGATGCCGCGGGTCTCGCTCTCCCCGCGCGCCATCTTGCGCGCTTCCTCGGCAAAGCCGTCGCCCACATAGTCGCAGGAGGCCTCGACCTCCGCGCGCACGCGCTGGAGCAGGGCGCGGACCTGGGCCGGCATCGGGCCGGCCGTCGCCGCGGGCTCAGCGGTCGGCTCGGGTGCGGGTTGCGGGGCCACATCCGGCGCGGCGGGGCGGTTGCGGCCCTTCTTCGGGATCGCCGGGGCCATGAGGGCGCGGCCGGCGCCGGTATCGCCGCAGGCGGGGCATTCGACCAGCTTCGCCGCCAGCAGCTTCTCAAAGGCGGCGGAATCCTTGAACCAGCCCTCGAATTCATGCGCCACGGCGCCATGCACCGGGGCGGTGCAGCGAAGCGTGTAGTGGATCATGCGGTCAGGATCGGATCGAGCTTCTGGGCGCGGTCCAGCGCCACAAGGTCATCGCACCCTCCGATATGCCGGCCGCCGATGAAGATCTGCGGCACCGTGCTCCGCCCGCCCGAGCGGGTGCGCGCCTCGTCCCGCGCGGCGGAGCCGTTCGGCGCGTCGATCTCGCGGAACGCTACGCCCTTCTTGGCGAGCAGCGCCTTGGCGCGATCGCAGTAGGGGCAGAAGACTTGCGTGTAGATCTCGATGTCGGCCATGGCAGGGAAATTGGCCGAACGGGCCTCAGGGTCAAGCCCCCTGGAGCCGGGGGTCCGGCACCCGGGCAGCCGCGAGCAGGGTGACACTGGCCGCACCGGCGGCGAGCAGCGCAATTGCGCAGGCATTGGCCGTGGCCCCCGACGTCATCACGTCATCGACCAGAAGCACGTGCTTGCCGGCCACGCGGCGGGAGGCGGCGAAGGCGCCCGCCAACAGTCGGGTGCGCTCGGCCGCGCCATGCGGGCCTAGTGCGGGCGTGCGGCGGATGCGGTGCAGGCCCCGCGGTGCCCAGGGCTTGCGCGTCATACGCGCGAGGTGCTGCGCCAGGAGCGCTGCCTGGTCGTATCGCCGGGCCAGCAGCCGCCAGGAATGCGGCGGCACCGGCACAAGAAGGTCAGCAAGGCCGAGCAGGCCCCGCCCGGCGCGCAGCATGTGCCGGGCGAGCGGCAGCGCCAGCTCGCTGCGTCCACCATGCTTGAGCGGCAGGATCAGACGCCGCGCGCCGTCATCGTAGCGCAACGCCGCACGCGCCATGGCAAAGACCGGGGGCGAGGCGACGCAGGCGGGGCAGAGCTCCACCCCTGGTTGGGCGAAGGGGATGCCGCAGCGCTGGCAGAGCGGCGCGGTCACGAACGAAAGCGCGGCAAAGCACGCCGCGCACTGGGTGCCCTGCGTTGTGACGGCGGCCTCGCAGGTCAGGCAGCGGGGCGGCAGCAGCGCATCGACCAACCAGCCAAGCCCCCGCCCGACCGCCGCCCCTGCCGGCCGTACAAGGGCACGCATCAGCCCGGTGCGGCTGCGTGCTGGGACTCATAGATCGCCTCCAGCGCGGCGCACAGTCCCGTGGCATCGCAGACCGGGCTGGCCCGCAGCCGCTCGCGCATGCCCAACCGCAGTGCGGCCAACCGCCCCGGCGTCTCCGGATCAAGCGCGAGTGCCACGGCCGTATCGACATACCCGTCGAGGTCACTGGCGACCCAGTCGTCGAGGCCAGCGGCCAGCAGCAATGACCTGCTGGTGCGCGACGCCCAGCGATCGCCGGTGAAGCACAGCACCGGCACGCCCTGCCATAGCGCTTCGGTCGTCGTCGTTCCTCCATTGTAGGGGAAGGTATCAAGCGCGATGTCGATCCGCCCGTAGGTGGCGAGAAAATCCCCGTGCGGTGCAGCGCCTTCGAGCGAGATGCGCGCGGCATCCACCCCCTCCGCCGCGAAGCGCGCTGTCAGCAGGGCTTGGTTGGAGACATCCTCGAGCGTGCCGTGGCGCAGCAACAGCCGCGTCCGCGGGGCACCGCGCAGGATGCGGCTCCAGGCGGCGATAACCGGGTCGGTCAGTTTGATCGCGGAGCAGAGCGAACCGAAGGTGATTGCGCCCGAGGCGATGGCTGGCGGCGGCTCCACGTCAGGCACCAGATAGGCAACCTCGAAGGCCAGGTAGGATCCGGGGACGCGAAGGATGGGCTCGCTGTAGAAGCCCTCCTCCGCCGCCGGCAGCACGGCCTCGTCGCCGATCAGCGCATCATAGGCATCCGTCCCAGTGGTCGCGAACATGTTGAACCAGCCGAGCTGCACCGGCGCCGGGCGGAGCGCGAAGAGCCCCAACCGGTCCGGCACGCTCCAGCCATTTAGGTCCACCAGCACGTCGATCTCAGCGGCCATGATGCGCTGCGCGAGGCTGGCGTTGTCCAATCCACGAACGCGCCAGATGCTATCCTCCGCCTGGCCCTGGAAGCCGCCTTCGGCCGTGGGGATCGCTCCATCGGCGATCAGATGCACCTCGAACCGCGCACGGTCGTGGCGGTTGATGACCGCGAAGACCGGCTTCATCCAATGGGCGCCGCCGAAGTAGGAGGAGATGTAGGCGACGCGCAGCTTCCGCCCCGCACGCGGAGAGGCGGGCCGGCGGGTGCCACGCGGCAGGGCGGCGGCAAAGGCGCTGCGCACCGCGAGCACCGCGGCATTGTCTGCAACTGGGCTGCCGGGGATGATGATCGCCGTGTTGCGCCGCGCCAGGGCGGTCACGTTCGCGTCGCCTATTCTGGCAGCCTCTGCGTAGCGGGTAATGGCGGCATCGACCCGCCCGGTCTGGAACAGCACCTCCGCCAGGCTCGCCAGCGCGGAGGCCTGGTCCGGCTCCAGCCGCAGCGCGTGGCCGAAGGAGGCCTCCGCCGAACCATAGGCGAAGCGCGCGAGCTCGCAGCAGCCAAGCCCGTACCATGGCTCGAACCGGTCCCCGTCGAGTGCGAGCGCGTGGGCATAGGCGGTCTCGGCCTCAGTCAGGCGGCCCGCGAGCTGCAGCGCATCGGCGTGACGCGCGGCGATGCCGGCGTGCTCGGGAAAGCGCTCGGCGGCGCGGTCGAGGAGGCCTAGCGCCAGTGCATCCGGGCCGTCGGCGAGCAGCGCCGTCGCGTGGCGGAGGATGGCTGCGGGATCATTGGCATCGGCGCCGGCCGGCCGGAGGGCCAGGCCGGAGAGCGAAGGAAGATCGGTCAAGCCATGTGCCGCCGGCACGCCCCGCCGATCACTGCCATGCACCGAACCGGGCGTCGCCGTCGCGCTCGATGGCCTGGACCAGGTCGATCTCCCAAGCCAAGTACTCACGCATCGCAGCCTCCTGGCCGGAGTTGCGGTCATAGGCGCGCAGATACCAGTCCGCGCACTCCTCGTCGGCCGGGGTGAAGCGGTCGGCCAGCACCGGGAAGCCTGCCGCGCGCCAGGCGCCGACGCCACCGGGCAGGACGCGAACCGGCATCGGCACGAGCGCCTGCAGCTCGGCCGCGGCCAGGCGCGCGACCCAGTCCTGGTCCGCAGCGATGACCACGCGCCGGTCCGGCGAGAGCATGGGCACCAGCCTGTCCAGCCGCCCGCGGATGCCCCAGTGCGCATTGGGGAGATGGCCGTCGCGGAAGGCGATGGAGCGGGACAGCTGGATGACCTGCGCACCGCCCTCGGCCAGCAGCACTGCAAGTTCCGGCGGCGTGAGCGTGGCGGGCTTCAGCGCATCCGCCTCGGGGATGGAGGGCCGCCCCTGCCCTTCCTCCAGCCGGCCGACCAGCGCGTCCTCGCACACGAAGACCTCCCACCCGCCCAGCAGGCGCAGCCAGGCGCCGGTCATGCGCGAGCGCACGCCGGTGTCGCAGATCAGCACCAGCCGGGCGCCGCGCACCGCGACCCATTGGTCGGTCGCCTGCACCAGCTGCCCGCCCGGGGCGGAGCGGCTGCCGAGGAGATGGCCATTCGCGTATTCGCCGGGGTCGCGCACGTCGAGAAGGTGCGTGGTGCGCGTGCTGTCGGATGCCATCGCGAGCGCCTGGTCGCGTGTGCAGCTCTTCACGCCGGTCCGCTCGGCGAAGGCGCGGGCGGCGACAAGCGCGGCGGGCAGGCTAGCGGGCTCGCCATCCGGGTAGCGCTCGGTGCGGCCGTGCACGGAGGCGAAGCCCGCCAGCTCCCAGCCCATCGTGCCGTTGCGCAGTGCGACGACCTTGTTCGGCACCCCCGCCTGGCGGAGCGATTCGGCCCCCAGGATGGACCGCGTGCGCCCGGCGCAGTTCACGACGATGGTCGTCGCGGGATCCGGTGCGAGGTCGCGCGCGCGATAGGCGAGTTCCGCACCGGGGACGTTGACGCCCGTGGGTATCGCCATCTTGTGGAACTCATCCATCGGACGGCTGTCGAGCACGACCATGTCGACTTTTTCGTTCAGCATGGCGGCGAGTTCGCCCGGGTCGATCGAGGGCGTCTCGAAGTGGTGCTCGACCCATTCACCGAATGCCTTGGACGGCACATGCACGCCGGAGAACACCTCGAATCCGGCGGCCTTCCAGCCGGGCGTGCCGCCATCAAGGACCGCGACATCGGTGTAGCCGATGCCGGTCAGGTAGGCCGCCAGCGTCTCCGCATAGCCCTCGCCGCCATCGGTGCAGACCACGCGCGTCGCCTTGCGCGGCAGCAGCGCGCGCGCGGTCGCCTCACGGGTGGAGAGCGGGCACGGCACCGCCCAGAACAGGTGCGCGGCGCCGAATTCGCCGAGCTCGCGTGCATCGAGGATCGCGAGTTCCGCGCCATCCTGCAGCGCCGCCTTCAGCGCGGTGGGCGCGATGCGCCGGGTATCGGTCATGGGCGTGGCTCCGTGATGAGGCTGGAGATGGGGCGCGCGGCGCCTGTCTGGGTGTCGAAGGCACGGCGATGGCCCAGCCGTTCGAGCGCAAGGCCATACAGGTGCAGATGCCGCGCCGGGCGGTCGCGCAGGATGCGGATGGCGTGAATGGCGTCGGGCATCAGCGCCAGGCCGCGGCCAGGTTCCACCACGACCTCCTCGATTAGGCGCAGCGCGGCGCCATCGGCGTCGCGGGCGTAAACGCGGTTGAGTTCCTGGCCCTCGATTGCGGCGATTACGGCCCAGGTGGCGTGCTCATGTGGGTCGGTCGCCACGCCGGGGCGGATGACGTTGAGCGCGAGCGAGAAGCGCTGGTCCGGATCCTCGCTCAGCACCGTGCGATGCGCGCCGCGCGAACCCGGCGGTGGGGCCGGGAACTGACCAGCGGGAAATAGAGACCTCTGCGACGCGAGTGCGACGAGCTCATCGCGAATGGCATCGAGAGACGCGGGCGTGATGCCGTGGCCTGCCTCGATGGACCGGATCCGTTCAAGGCATGCGGTGACGGCGGCAGTGCGCGCGGCGGAGATGGCGCTGGCGTTCATGGCAGGGCAGTGCTCATCGGCGCGAGACTACCGTGGATGGCCGGGCGGGGGAACGCCAGGGCCTCGGATCAACGCGACGCCGAGGCGCGCGGCGCCTGGATGGCCGCGAGGATGGACTGCGCCAGGGCGGTGGCGAGGCAGGCATAGCCGCGGTCGGTGTGGTGCAGCCCGTCCACCCCGATCACCGCGGAGTTGGGCAGGCCCTGTGCCTCCCACCCCTGCATGAGCGCGGTGCGCGAGAAGATCGGTACGCGGCGATCGGCGGCGACCGCATGCAGCGCCGCCTGGATCCGCAGCCGCTCCGGTGCGGCTTGGATCTGCGGGGCGACCTGGCTGTCCATCAGAATCGTCTCGATGCCGCCGGCGCGCAGCGCGTCGAGGCCCTGTTCCAGCTTGATGCGGAATTCGCGCGCATCCAGCCCGCGCAGGGCAGCATTCGCACCGACCTGCCAGATCACCAGCGTCGGCGACAGCGCCAGGACGTCGGCGCGCAGGCGCAGCAGCATCTCGGTGACTTCCTGGCCGCCGCGGCCGCGATTCAGCACGGTGACGTTGCGCCCCGGCAGGGCCGCGCGCAGGCGCTGCTCCAGCTGCTCGGGGTAGGTCGCGTCGGGCCAGGTGGCGCCGGTGCCTTCCGTCGAGGATGAGCCCAAGGCCAGGATGCGCAGCGGTGCGCCACTGCTCAGCGCGGCACGGGTGTGCGGCAGCGCCAGCGCCTGCGGCGGCATGGCTGGGCATTGCGCCATTGCGGCCGGTGCCGCGGCGAGGATGGGAAGCGCGCAGGCAAGGGCGGCCACGGCGCGACGGAGCATGCGTGGGATCACGGCAAATTGCGGCATCATCATCGCACTATCGGTTTTCGGGGCGGTGCCGTAAAGCGGCATCCAAGCCGGTCTGGCGCAGAGAGGATTGCGACCGATGGAGGGCAGCATCGACCAGCGACCCGCATCGCGGCCGCCCACCGCCCCGCTCCGCCCGCGGGACTTGCGGGCTGACCTGTTCCGCGGCCTGGCGCTGTGGTTCATTTTCATCGACCACGTTCCCGGCAACTGGCTCGCGAACGTCACGCTGCGCAACGTCACGCTGTGCGATGCGACCGAGGTCTTCGTCCTGCTCGCGGGCTATGCGGCGGGCATCGCCTATGGCGGCACCCTCCACCGGGAAGGCTGGCTGTTCGCAGCCGCGCAGGTGGTGCGCCGCGTCGGCACGCTCTACGTCGCGCACATCGTGCTATTTGTGATGTTCACGGCCCAGGTGGGGTACTCGGCGGCTGCGCTGCAGGATTCCATCTACATCGACGAACTGCATCTCGACGCCTTCGGGCAGGAGCCCTATCGCGCGCTGCTTGAAGCGTTGCTGCTGCGCTTCCAGCCGGCCTTCCTGAACATCCTGCCGCTCTACATCGTGCTGCTGTTGCAGTTCGCGCTGGCGCTGCCGCTGCTGCGGCGGCCGCGGCTGCTGCTGGCGATCTCCTTCGCCATGTACGTCCTCACGCGCTCGATCGGTCTCGAACTGCCGAGCTGGACCGGCGGCGGGTGGTTCTTCAATCCCTTTGCCTGGCAGGTGCTGTTCGCCATCGGGCTGGCGCTCGGCTACCGCGCGCCGGGCGGCCCCGGCCCGCTGCTGGTGCTGCCCTGGTGGCGGGGGCTCGGCGTGCTGGCGGTGCTGTGGCTGGTCGTCACCTTCGTGCTGCTGTTCATGACTTGGCATCGGCCTGAATACGCGCTTCTGGTGCCCGCCTGGCTGATGCCCTTCTGGGAGAACGTGGACAAGACGGCGCTGCATCCGTTCCGCCTCATCTCGGTGCTCGCGGCCACCTACCTGCTCGCACACTGGGTGCGGGCGGATGCCGGATGGCTGCGCGGCGCAGTCGCTTATCCCTTCGTGCTGATGGGCAAGCAGGGGCTGCCGGTGTTCTGCTCCGGCATCCTGTTTGCCTTTTTTGGGCGGCTGGCTTTGGAATATTCCGACGGCGCGGTGATGCAGGCTGGGGCGAACATCGTGGGGCTCGGCAGCCTTGTTGCCGTTGGCTGGCTAAGCGATTGGTACAAGAAGAAAGAACGCGCGCCGAGGCGCGACGCCAGTGCGGCGGTGACGGAGCGAGCGGCATGAGGCGGGTGGCAAGTCTCCTGATCCTGGTGATCCTCGCCGCCGCCGCCGTCCCGGCGAGGGCGTCGGTCTGCGACGTGCCGCCGGAAATGGTCGACAGCGTCGTCCCCCTGGCCTCGACCGCGCGAGGATTGCAGCGCGGTGCGCTGCGCGTGCTGGTGGTCGGGTCCGCCTCCGTCTTTGGACCGGGTGCGAGCGGGATTGAAGCATCCTGGCCCTCCCGCTTCGCCGCCGGCCTGCGCGAGTCCCGTCCCGGCCTGCGGGTCGAGATGGAGGTGCGCGGCGGCCGCGGCGTTATGGCCGACGAGATGGTCGCGATGATCCTCGCAGCGACCGCGCCCCGGCCGCACCTGGTGGTGTGGCAGGCGGGTACCGTCGAGGCGGCGCGCGGCCTGGATACGGATTGGCTGGCGCGGCGACTGAACGCCGGTCTGGAGGCGCTGCGCGAGCGCGGCGTGGACGCGGTGCTGATGGACCAGCAATTCTCCCGCTTCATGCGCGCCAATGCGGATATCGACGCCTATCGCGACACACTGCGCATGGCCGGCGCCGTGCACGGGGCCCCGGTCCTGCAGCGCTACGCCTTGATGCAGCACTGGGCGGATTCCGAGCGCATCGACATCGAGCGTACTCCACGCGAACGCCGGGTCGCCGCGACCGATCAGCTCAACGCCTGCTTGGCCGAGGCGCTGGTGCGTCTGGTGCTGGACGGCGCAGCGGATGCGGGCACCCCCCGGCCCGAACCCGCACTGTCGCCCGAAGAGGCGCCGCGGCCTGCCGGGGGGGCGCGTCCCTAGGCGCCGCGGTGCATCGCAGCGGGAGACGCAAGCGAAGGTCGTCGCCCGCTTGATCGAGGATCCACACGCGACAGGGCGCTGGGACCAGCCGGTCTTCACCCATGACGACCCGGAGACCTTCCAGGCAGCGCCGTCGCTCTCCGATGGCATCCACACCATCCTGGCCGACGGCAGCGCCCTCGATTTGCTGATCCGTGCGGTGCCCGGCGCGCTCTCCGCGCTTGTCGCGCGGCCCGAGGCGTGGGCGGGGCTGGTGCGCGATGGCGAGCTGGGCGACCTCGTCGCAGCCGCCTTCAACAAGGGCTGAGCGACCGCGGCGGGCTTGCCGCGGGCCCCGGCCGGGCGCATGTCGCGGCCGATGGATACGATGAATATCTTCGACCGCAAGCTGGTCGCGCTGCGCCGGGCGCGCGCGGCGCCGGGCATCGCGCGTGTGGGGCCGGTGCTGGCTGAATGCGCTGAGCGATTGCTCGACCGGCTGGACGACACGACACGGCGCTTCGACCGGGCGCTGGAGATCGGCGGCCGCGGCGTGGTGGCACCTATGCTGCGCGCACGGGGCATTGGCTTCGTTGTGTCTGGCGACCTTGCGTCGGCCATGGCGGCCGGAGCCGGCGGCATCCCGGTCGCCATGGACGAGGAGGCGCTGCCCTTCGCGCCGGGAACCTTCGACCTGGTGGTGGCGAGCCTCGCACTGCATCAGGTCAATGACCTGCCGGGCGCGCTGATCCAGATACGCCGCGCGCTCGTCCCCGATGGGCTGTTCCTGGCCAGCCTGCCGGGCCTTGGCACGCTAGCACCGCTGCGCGACGCGCTGGGCGAGGCGGAGATGGAATTGCGCGGCGGCATCTCTCCGCGCGTCTCGCCCTTCCCGGACCTGCGCGATTGCGCCGGGCTGCTCCAGCGCGCCGGCTTCGCCTTGCCGGTCGCCGATGCCGAGACCGTGATGCTGCGCTACCGCAGCCCGATGGCGCTTTATGCAGACCTGCGGGCCGCGGGCGAGCAGAACGCGGTCCTCGCCCGCGATGGACGCACCCCGCCGCGTGCCTTGCTGGCGATGGCAGCGGCCCGCCTGCCCGAGGAATTGCCGCTGCGCCTGCTGGTAATGACCGGCTGGGCTCCGGCCGACAACCAGCCAAAGCCGGCGCGCCCGGGCAGCGCCACAGCGCGCCTGTCCGACGCGCTCGGCGTCACGGAAAACCGGATCGGCGGGCCGATTCTGAAGCCGCTTCCATAAATCCGCGCCGGCTGGGGTGAAATTCATCTGCACCCGTCTTGCATCGCCCCGACACGACGCGCATTTTCGCGCCATGGACCAGCAGAGCCGCGAGACGCGGCGCATCCCATTGCACACCGCCGAGGATTTTGCCGCGCTTCGCCGGGCCGGGCGCCTCGCGGCAGAGACGCTCGACATGGTGGCGCCACATGTTCGCCCCGGGGTCACGACCCAGGCGCTGGACACGTTGTGCCACGACTTCATCCTGGCCCACGGCGCGGTGCCGGCAACGCTGGGCTACCGCGGTTACACCAAATCCTCCTGCACCTCGATCAACCATGTGGTCTGCCATGGCATCCCCGGCGAACGGGTGCTGCTGGAGGGCGACATCATCAACATCGACGTCACCGTGATCGTCGACGGATGGCATGGCGACACCAGTCGCATGTATGTGGCGGGCGAGCCGTCGACCAAGGCGCGGCTGCTGATGGATGTCACGTACCAGGCGATGATGCTGGGCGTTGCCGCGGTGCGCCCGGGCGGCACGCTGGGCGATATCGGTCATGCCATCCAGACTCTGGTCGAGAAGCACCGATTCTCGGTGGTGCGCGATTTCTGCGGCCATGGCATCGGGCGCGACTTCCACGCCCCGCCGAACGTGCTGCATTTCGGCCGCCCCGGCGAAGGGCCTGCGCTGCAGCCGGGAATGGTCTTCACCATCGAGCCGATGGTCAATGCCGGGCGGCCGGAGGTGAAGGTGCTCGATGATGGTTGGACCGCGGTAACCCGCGACCGCAGCCTGTCCGCCCAGTTCGAACACATGGTTGGCGTGACCGAGTCGGGGGTGGAGATCTTCACCCTCTCGCCCCTGGGACTGGACAAGCCGTACCAGCGCTGATTTTGCGGCGCCCTTCGGAGCGCCGCTACGGGTGCATCCCCGCGTGACCGCCAGACTTGGATGCCTTCTTTTCTCGGCCCTCTGCAGTCGCTGCCGGGAAGGATACGCAGTCCCACCTCCTGTTGGTTGGGCGTGCTTTCGCCCGGTGACGGCAGTCGCCACGTCCCCCTTCCGCATCACGCACTTATTTCGCCGGCACCGCTGCGGCGCTTGGCCTGTTCGGCGGCGCCCCACCAGTGACGGACTCCGCGATCCGTCCCGCCAGTTGATGGTCTCGGTTGTGTTCGGCTTCGGATCCCGTCTCGGAGGTTGCATGTAGTAGATGTGGCGCGGCAATCTGCATCTCGTGGAGATCGAGATGCGCAAACGAGGGTTCGCGGAAGCCAGTAGCCTGCTCGAACTGATGCCAGAGGTGCGCGAGGAAGTGCCGGGCCATCTCGGCCATCGCGCGCGGATGAGGGAGAAGCTGCTCAAGGCTGGCCCGGAAGCACTGCTCGACCACGAACTGCTGGAGATGGTGCTGTTCATGGCGCTGCCGCGCCGCGACACAAAGCCCATCGCGCGTGCGCTGATCGCGCGCTTCGGAGGCTTCGCCGGCGCTATCGCCGCCCCCCTGCCTGCCCTGCGTGAGGTGCCGGACCTGGGCGAGGCGGGTGCGGCTGCGCTGAAGACCGTTCAGGCGGCAGCCCTGCGGATGATGCGGCTGGAGGTGCTGGATCGCCCGGTGCTGAACAACTGGGACGCCTTGATCGGGTACCTGAACGCAGCACTCGGTCGGGAGTCGGTGGAGCAGTTCCGTGTGCTGTTCCTCGACAGCCGAAATCGCCTGATCGCCGATGAGGCGCAGGCCCGCGGCACGGTAAACCACACGCCTGTCTACCCGCGGGAGGTCGTCAAGCGTGCCCTCGAATTGCACGCGACGGCACTTATCCTGGTCCACAACCATCCCTCCGGTGACCCGCGTCCTTCCCGAGCCGACATTGAGATGACCGAGGAGGTGCGGGTCGCGGCCAGTGCGCTGGGCATCGCGCTGCACGACCATCTGGTCATCGGGCGCGGCCAGCATGTCTCGTTCAAGCGCGAGGGACTGTTTCGCAGTTGACCAGAAGACCAGGGGCGCGGCAGCGTTCGCCCATGCGCATGAATGAACTGAAGCCGGTGCTTTTGCGGGGCGTGGCGGCCCTTGGGCTGCTTGCGGCGACGCCGGTCTTCGCGCAGCCCAAGCCGCCGCCGCTGCCCCCCGCAGGCGCCACGCCAGGCGCTGTCCCACCACGCGGTGGCGTTGCGGGACTCCCCACCGCCAAGCCGCCGGCGCTGCCTCCGGTGGCGGGCAACCGGCCGCCCGCGGTGGGGGGGACGCCGGAGCGGCGGGCGGTCTCCTCCGGCACTGGCTTCGTCGTGGCACCGCGGCGTCTGATGACCAATGCGCACGTGGTCGAAGGCTGCACCGAGATGCGGGCGCGCCGGCCTGACGGCAGCGATGTGGTCGCTCGAGTGGATGCGGCGGACCGCACGCGTGACCTGGCGCTGCTGACGGTCGCATCGGATCTCGGACCACCGCTGAACTTCCGGGCGACGCCGGCGCCGCGGCGCGGCGAGACGGTGATAACCTACGGCTTCCCCCTGGCGGGGCTGCTGTCGTCGGGGCCGTCGCTGACCACGGGGTCTGTCTCGGCACTGGCAGGGCTGTCCGATGACCCGCGCCAGATCCAGATCAGCGCGCCGGTGCAGCCGGGCAACTCGGGCGGCCCGCTGCTGGACATGGCGGGACTGGTGATCGGGGTGGTGGTGTCCAAGCTGAATGCGCAGCGCGTGGCGCAGAGGACCGGCGACATCCCGCAGAACGTGAACTTCGCGGTGAAGGGTGCAGAAGCGTTGGCCTTCCTGCGCGAGCAGAACGTCACGGTGGCGCCTGAAGCGGGGCGCGAGCCGTTGCGCAGCCCCGCCGAGGTGGGCGAGATCGCGGACCGTTCGGTGATGTTCCTGCGCTGTTTCCGCTGAGGCGCTACTCAGCTCCTCGGTCCGGCAAAGGCTACCAGCGGCAAGAAATCGCCGCGCCCC
>JAZKFA010000082.1:0-5234 GCA_040386655.1 Pseudomonadota bacterium
CCACCACGCTGCCACGGGCGACGTTGACCACGATGCCCTCCTTCCCCAGCGCGCGCAGGATGTCGGCGTTCACCGCGTGGTGGTTGGCCGCGCTCGCGCGCACCGTCACCACCAGCACATCCGCCCATTCCGCCAGCGCCATCAGGCTTGGATGGTACGCGTAGGGCACATCCGCCCGCGGTGCACGGCCGTGATAGCCGACCGCCATGTCGAAGGCCGCCGCGCGTCGCGCGACGCGCTCGCCGATCGCGCCCAGGCCATAGATGCCGATCCGCCGCCCGGCCAGGCCCGGCAGCTGAGGCATGCGGTCAACACCGAGGCTGGCCCACGTGCCCTCCCGCACCACGCGGTCGGCGCGCAGGATCTGGCGCGCGCTCGCCAGCAGCAGCGCCATGGTGAACTCCGCCACGCTGGTCGCATTCGCGTCCCCGGCGTGGGTCACGGCGGTGCCGCGCGTGGCGGCCGCGGACCTGTCCACCGCCTCGAACCCAGTGCCGTAGCAGCAGATGAGGCCGAGCTCGGGCAGGCTCGCTTGCATCGCCGCGCTCGCGCCCAGGCGGCCAAGCGTGACCAGGGCGCGGGCGCCTCGGGCTTCGGGCGGCAGGGCCTCGGGCTCCCAGCGCGGCGGCGGGCCGATGACCGTGTAGCGCTCCTCCAGCCGTGCCCGCAGCGCGTGGTGCAGCGGCATGGCCGCGAGGATGATGGGCTTGGTCATGCGCGTCTCCCGCGGATGGGTGCAATGCAGCATGGCGCCTGGCCGCCGGCAACGCGCCTGCCATGCACCCCCGGCGGGGGTGGACCAGCCCGCGCTTGATTCTGGCGCGAAGCCGGTTCATGGATCGGCCATGATCCTGCTGATCGACAATTACGACAGCTTCACCTTCAACCTCTGGCACTTCCTGGGCGACCTGGGGGCGGAGGTGGTGGTCAAGCGCAACGACGCCATCGACCCGCAGGCCGTGCTTGCGATGAGGCCCGATGCGGTGGTGCTTTCGCCTGGCCCCTGCACGCCGAGCGAAGCCGGCATATGCCTGCCGCTCATTGCACTCGCCGCCGAGGCCAGGCTGCCGGTCCTGGGCGTCTGCCTCGGTCACCAGGCCATCGGGCAGGCGCTGGGCGCGGAGGTGATCCGCGCACCCGCCCCGGTGCATGGCAAGGTCTGGGACATCCACCATGGCGGGACGGATGTCTTCGCGGGCCTGCCCTCCCCTTTCCGCGCCACGCGCTACCATTCGCTCATCCTCCGCCGCGAGAGCCTGCCGGCGGAGCTGGTCGCGACCGCCTGGACCGATGATGGCATCGTCATGGGTGTCGCCCATCGCGACCTGCCGCTTTACGGCGTGCAGTTCCACCCCGAGAGCATCGCCTCCGCCCATGGCCATGACCTGCTGCGCAATTTCCTGACGCTCGCCGGCGTCACGGCCTTGGCGCCGGCCTGAACGCCCGATGGACACAGCTTCCCTGAAGCCGGTGCTCGCCCGCCTCGCCGCCGGCGAGACGCTGGACGCAGACGCGGCTGAGGCCGCCTTCGGCATCATCATGCAGGGCGAGGCGACGCCATCGCAGATCGCGGGCCTGCTGATGGCCATGCGCGTGCGCGGCGAGACCGTGCCCGAGATGCTGGGCGCAGTGCGGGCGATGCGCTCGCGCATGGTCACCGTCGATGCGCCGCCGGACGCGATGGATATCGTGGGCACCGGCGGTGATTCCGCAGGCACGCTCAACATCTCCACCGCTGCGGCCTTCGTGCTGGCCGGTGCGGGCGTCCCGGTTGCCAAGCACGGCAACCGCGCTGTGTCCTCGCAATCCGGCGCGGCCGATGCGATCACCGCGCTCGGCATTGGACTCGACACCCCGGTCGAGAGCCTGGGGATGATCCTGCGCGACGTGGGGATGGTGTTCCTCATGGCGCCGCGTCACCACACCGCGCTGCGCCACGCCGCAGTGCCCCGCGGCGAGATGGGCGTGCGCACCATCTTCAACCTGCTCGGCCCGCTCGCTAACCCGGCTCGGGTGAAGCGCCAGATGACCGGCGCCTTCGCCGCGCAATGGCTGCGCCCGATGGCCGAGACGCTCGCCGAACTCGGCACGGAACGCGCCTGGTTCGTCCATGGCCTTGGCCTCGATGAGCTGACGCTGGCCGGCGAGAGCCAGGTCGTCGCACTCCACAACGGCACCATTCGCGAGTTCACGGTCACCCCGGAGGATGCGGGGCTCGGTCGTGCGGACGTTGCGGCGGTGAAGGGCGGCGATGCCGCGCACAACGCCGCTGCCCTCGTCGCTCTCCTGCAGGGCGCGCATGGCGCCTATCGCGACGTGGTGACGCTCAACGCCGGTGCGGGGCTTGTCGTGGCCGGCAAGGCGGGCGATTTGCGGGAGGGCGCGACCCTCGCCCATCAGGCGATCGACTCTGGCGCCGCGCTCGACATCCTGCACCGCCTCCGGCGTGCCTGCCCCCCCAAGGACTCCTCCTCATGAATGTTTCGGCTCCCGTCGCATCGGTGCTGCCCGATACCCTCGCCCGCATCATCGAAGGCAAGTGGCAGGAGGTGCGCGAGCGCTCCGCCGCCGTGCCCCAGTACGAAATGGAAAAGCGCGCCCGCGACGCCCGCCCCTTGCGCGACTTCACCGGCGCGCTCTGCTCCGCCGTCGCCGAAGGGCGCATCGGACTGATCGCGGAAATCAAGCACGCCTCGCCTTCCGGCGGCGTCATCCGCGAACCCTTCGAGCCCGCCGCCTTGGCCGCGAGCTATGAGAAGGCGGGCGCTGCCTGCCTTTCGGTGCTGACAGATACGGACTGGTTTCAGGGTTCCACCGCGCACCTGACGGCGGCGCGCGCTGCGTGCAAGCTTCCGGTGCTGCGCAAGGACTTCATGATCCATCCCTGGCAGATCTTCGAAAGCCGGGCGATGGGTGCCGACGCCGTGCTGCTGATCATGGCCGCGCTGACCGACGCGCAGGCCGATGAACTGGAGGAAGTGGCGCGCTCGCTCGATCTCGCCGTGCTGGTCGAGGTGCATGACGACCGCGAGCTGGAGCGTGCGCTGGGCCTCGAATCCCGTCTGATCGGCATCAACAACCGTGACCTCAAGACGCTGGTCACCGATATCTCCGCGACCGAGCGCCTGGCGCCGCTGGTCCCGGCCGATCGCATCCCAGTTGCCGAGAGCGGCATCCGCACGCCCGAGGATGTGCGCCGCATGTCCGCCGCCGGTGCGCGCTGCATCCTGGTGGGCGAGCACCTGCTGCGCCAGCCAGATGTGGAACAGGCGGCGCGGGCGATGGTCCAGGCCGGCTGATGTCCGGCTTCACCCATTTCGACGCGGCCGGCCGCGCCGCGATGGTGGATGTGAGCGATAAGGACGCTACGACGCGCGTGGCCGTCGCGCGCGGCCGCATCGTGATGGCGCCCGAGACGCTGACGCGCATCATGGACGGCCAGGTCGGCAAGGGCGACGTGCTGGGTGTCGCGCGCCTGGCCGGCATCATGGCCGCCAAGCGCACGGCGGAGCTGATCCCGCTGTGTCACCCGCTGATGCTGTCCAAGGTGTCCGTCGACCTAACGCCCGCCGCACC
The DNA here is from genome assembly GCA_040386655.1 of Pseudomonadota bacterium. Lineage (GTDB taxonomy): Bacteria > Pseudomonadota > Alphaproteobacteria > Acetobacterales > Acetobacteraceae > Plastoroseomonas. The sequence continues at coordinate 3,577 of JAZKFA010000082.1, forward strand.
CGACGCCATCGAGATCGAGGCCGTGGTGAAGCTTACGGGACAGACGGGCGTCGAGATGGAGGCACTGACGGCGGTGACCATCGCGGCACTCACCGTCTACGACATGTGCAAGGCCGCCGATCGCGGCATGCGGATCGAGGCGGTGCGCCTGGTGCACAAGTCGGGCGGCAAGTCGGGCAGTTTCGAGGCGGCATGATCCCGCTCGAAGAGGCCCGCGACCGGATCCTCGCGGCCCTCACGCCCACCGCCGCTGAGACGGTCGCGCTGCCCGAGGCCTGGGGCCGCGTCACCGCGCGGCCGGTGGTCGCACGCGTCACGCAGCCGCCGGCCGATGTCTCCGCGATGGATGGCTATGCGGTGCGAGCCGCCGATGCGCAGGCCCGCGCGGTGCTTCGCCGCATCGGCGAGGCGCCGGCGGGGCATCCCTTCGCGGGCAGCATCGGTGCTGGGGAGACCGTGCGCATCTTCACCGGTTCCTTCATCCCCGCCGGTGCCGACGCGGTGCTGCTGCAGGAGGATGCGCGCGAGGAGGCCGGCGCCGTTACGGTGGTCGAGACGGTGACCGCCAGCCGCTGGATCCGCCGCCGTGGCCTCGACTTTGCCGAGGGCGACGCACTGATCCCCGCAGGGCGGCGGCTGACCGCGCGCGACGTGGGCCTCGCCGCCGCCTGCAATCATCCCTGGCTGACGGTGCGGCGGCGCCCGCGCATCGGCATCCTCGCTACCGGCGACGAGATCGCGCTGCCTGGCGAGCCGATCCCGGCGGGCGGCATCGTCTCGTCCAATGCCCATGCACTGGCTGCGCTGGTGCGTGCCGGTGGCGGCGAGCCCGTGGTGCTGCCCATCGCCGCCGATGACCGCGCGGCCATCGCCGAGGCCGCGCAGGCCGCACGCGCCTGCGACATGCTGGTGACCACCGGCGGCGCAAGCGTGGGCGACCACGACCTGGTGCAGGCCGCCCTCGGACCGGAGGGCTTCGCGCTGGATTTCTGGCAGATCGCGATGCGGCCGGGAAAGCCACTAATCTGGGGGAGGCTGGGGTCGACGCCGGTGCTGGGACTGCCGGGCAATCCCGTGAGCGCGCTGGTCTGCGCGGTGCAGTTCCTTCTGCCAGCGCTCGCGGTGCTGAGCGGGCTTCCGGCCGCCGCACCCCCGACTGTGCGGGTGCTGGCCGGGGCGAACCTCGCGGCGAACGACAAGCGCTTTGACCACCTGCGGGCTACGCTGTCGCAGGATGCGCAGGGCCGCGCCGTGGCGACGCCCTTTCGCCAGCAGGACAGTTCGATGCTGGCCACGCTTGCGCGGGCGGACGCGCTGATCCTGCGCGCGCCCTTCGCCTCCGCTCTGCCGGAGGGCGAGACGGTGGAGGCCATCCTGCTCGCGGCACTCGGCATCTGAGACGCAGTTTTTATTTGACGGTGCCTGGGGAACTTTTCTAGAACACCCGCACTGGTTGCCGCTTTGTTCACCGAGTCGCGGCGATCTCCGGGAGAAGCCTTGGCCATGTTGACCCGCAAACAGCACGAGTTGCTGATTTTCATCGACAAGCACCTGCGCACGACGGGCTTCTCGCCATCATTTGAAGAAATGAAGGATGCGCTGAAGCTGAAGTCGAAATCGGGCATCCACCGCCTGATCACGGCGCTCGAAGAACGCCA
>JAZKFA010000083.1:0-4768 GCA_040386655.1 Pseudomonadota bacterium
AGCCGAGGCCGTCCAGCGTTGGGATGCCGAGGGCGGCGGAGAAGTTGCCGTCGGAGCCGCCGCCGCGGAATTGCTTGGGCAGGGTGTAGCCGTGGGTGGCGGCGAGGGATTTCGCTTGTTCGTAGAGGGCGAGGGCGGCGGTGGACTCCACCATGGGCGGGCGGTTCATGGCGCCTTCGACGGTGATGGTGATGCCGTTGCCGTCATCGCCGGCCATGGCGAGGAGCAGGGCGGTGATGCGTTCGCCGTCCTCGATGGTGGCGACGCGGACGTCGATTTCGCAGCCGGCATCGGGCGGGACCACGTTGGGTCGCGTGCCGCCCCAGATGGGCGCGACGTTGGTGGTGGTGCCGCCGGGCAGGTCGGTCAGCGCGTGAATTTCGAGGATCTTGCGGGCGAGCGCGACGACCGCGCTGCGGCCATCCTGCCAGTTGCCGCCGGAGTGGGCGGAGCGGCCGGAGATGCGCATGGTGAAGCGGCCGACGCCCTTGCGGGCGGTGACGCAGGCGCCGCCATTGCCGGCCGGTTCGGGGATCAGCACGGCGGCGGAGGCCAGCGCCTCCGCCTCGATGATGGCGCGGCTGGTGGGGCTGCCGACTTCCTCGTCGGGGGTCAGCAGCAGGGTGATCGGGCGCCGGGTGGGCGTCTTCTGGCGCAGGATTTCGCGGACGGAGTGGAAGGCCGCGAAGCTGCCGGCCTTCATGTCGTAGATCCCCGGCCCATGGGCTTTGTCGCCCTCGATGCGGAACGGCATGGAGGAGGTGAGGGTGCCGTGGTCCCAGACGGTGTCGAGGTGTCCGGCGACCAGCACGGGCTTGCCGGTGCCCGGCGTGCGCGCGACCAGGTTGTCGCCGTAGCCGTCACGCCCGGGGATGAGGGTGATTTCGGCGCCCACGGCCTGGAGCTCGGCGGCGCAGCGGCCGATCAGGGCGCTGACCGCGCGGGGGTCCGTGGTGGGCGTCTCGTGTTCCACCCAGCCGCGCAGCTCTCCGAGGAGGCGTTCGGAGGTTCCGATATCGGTCGCGGGCATGGGCGGGTTCCTGTGGCTGGCGGTGGCAGGGTAGGACGGCCCTTGCCCGGCGCAAGCCCCGCCGGTATCGCTCGCCCCATGACCCTCAAACGCATCTGTGTCTTCTGTGGCGCGGCCATCGGCAACCGGCCGGAATACCGTGACGCGGCGGTGGCCCTGGGCCGCACCTTGGCCGAGCGTGGCATCGGCCTGGTCTATGGCGGCGGCGCGATCGGCATGATGGGCGCCGTCTCCGACGCTGTGCTGGAGGCCGGCGGCGAGGTCATCGGCATCATTCCGCACGGGCTGCTGGCGCGTGAGGCCGGCGAGCGTGGCCGCATCGATCTGCGCGTCGTCGCCACCATGCATGAGCGCAAGGCGATGATGGCCGAGCTGTCGGACGGCTTCGCGGTGCTGCCTGGTGGGTTCGGCACGCTCGAGGAGGTGGTGGAGGTGCTGACCTGGCTGCAGCTGGGCATCCACCGCAAGCCCGCGGTCTTTATCGACACGCTCGGCTACTGGCAGCCGCTGCTGAAGGCGTTCGACCACATGCTCGACGAGGGCTTCCTGCGCGGCGACACGCGGGAGCTGGCGCAGGTCGCCCCGGATGCGGGGGGCGCGCTGGACAAGCTGGCCAGGTTCCAACCGCCGGTGGTCCCCCGCTGGCTGCTGCCGGGCGAGGAATGAGCGCGATGCTCATCACCGGCTGGCGCGACACGCCCGAGGCCGCCCGCGGCGGCACCGTGGCCCTGGGCAATTTCGACGGCGTTCACCTGGGCCACCGCGCGGTGCTGCGCGCGGCCCATGCGGCACGGCCCGACCTGCGCTTGCAGGCGCTGACCTTCGAGCCCCACCCGCGCGAGCATTTCCGCCCCGATGACCCGCCCTTCCGCCTGACCCTGCTGCCGGCCAAGGCCGCCGCACTCGAGGCGGCCGGCGCGCACGTGGTCCATGCGCTAACCTTCGACGCCGAGCTCGCGGCCATGCCGGCCGAGGATTTCGTGGAGCAGGTGCTGCATCGCGCCCTGGGCGCGAAGCACCTGGCTTGCGGGGCGGATTTCGCCTTCGGCCACCGCCGCGGCGGCGACGTGGCCTTCCTCGCGCGCGAGGCGGAGGCGCGCGGCATCGGCCTGTCCATCGTGCCCGCGGTCAGCGATGCGGGGGGGCCGATCACCTCCACCCGCATCCGCCGCGCCCTGCAGGATGGCTATCCCGACCGCGCGGCGGACATGCTCGGCCACCCCTGGGCGATCGAGAGCGAGGTCGTCCACGGCGACAAGATCGGCCGCGTGCTGGGCTGGCCGACGGCGAACATGTGGATCGGCCGGCACCTGGAACCCGCGCGCGGCGTCTATGCCGTGCGAGCGCGGCTGCCCGATGGGCGCGTGGTGCCGGGCGTGGCGAATATCGGCCGCCGGCCGACGCTGGGCGGCGATCCGCAGACGCGGCTGGAGACCTATCTGTTCGACTTCTCCGGCGACCTCTACGGCCAGGTGATGGCTGTGGAGCTGCTGCATTTCCTGCGTCCGGACGCGAAGTTCGACGGGCTGGAGGCACTCAAGGTCGCGATCGCCGAGGATGCCGCCAATGCGCGCCGGGTGCTCGGCCTGGAGGGGTGAAGGCGCCGGGCGCGCCGCGCCTGGATGCTTGACCTGCCGCGCGCCACCTCCCCATAAGGCTGGCATGGCACCGGCGAACACCGCGCGAATTACGGCCTCGGGCCCCTGAGCAGGGGCCGGCCCCGCTTCCGCGCGCAACCCGCCGCTTCGCCGGCGACCGAGACCCAGGCACCATGAACGACGCACCCTCCGAGCCTCGCGACTACCGCGGCACCGTGTTCCTGCCGAACACGCCTTTCCCCATGCGCGGCGACCTGCCCAAGCGGGAGCCGGCGATGCTGGAGCGCTGGACGCGGATCGGGCTGTGGGAGCGCCTGCGCGAGCAATCCAAGGGCCGCACGCCCTTCATCCTGCATGACGGCCCGCCCTATGCGAACGGCAACCTCCATATCGGGCACGCGCTGAACAAGATCCTGAAGGACGTGATCAACCGCGCCGCCCAGATGGCCGGGCGCGACGCCGACTACGTCCCCGGCTGGGACTGCCACGGCCTGCCGATCGAATGGAAGGTCGAGGAGGAGTATCGCGACCCCAAGGGCAAGTACCAGGGCGGGCGCAAGAAGGACGACGTTCCGGTTCTCGATTTCCGCGCGGAGTGCCGGGCCTATGCCGCGCAGTGGCTGGACGTGCAGCGCGAGGAATTCGCCCGGCTGGGCGTGCTGGGCAATTGGGCCGGGCGCTACGCGACGATGGACTTCGCCTCCGAGGCGGCCATCGCCGGGGAGATCGGGAAGTTCCTGCTCAACGGCGCGCTGTATCGCGGGCTGCGGCCGGTGATGTGGAGCCCGGTCGAGAAGACCGCGCTGGCCGAGGCGGAGATCGAATACCACGACCATGTCTCGCCCACGCTGTGGGGCAAGTTCCGGGTGCTCTCGGCGCCGAAGGCGCACGACCTGGTCGGCGCGGATGTGGTGATCTGGACGACGACGCCCTGGACCATGCCGGGCAATCGCGCGGTCGCGTATGGGGATGAGATCGACTACGCGCTGGTGCATGTCGAGGGTGTCGCGCCGACATCGCTGCTGGCGGTCGGGGACCGGCTGCTGGTGGCGCTGCCGCTGCTGCCGCAATTCGAGAAGGATGCCGGCATCGGCGCGCATTCCATCGCGCGGCTGATCAAGGGCGCCGAGCTCGCCGGCGCCATCGCGGCGCACCCGCTGCGCGGCCATGGCTATGAGTTCGACGTCCCCCTGCTCGCCGGCGATTTCGTCACCACGGAGGCCGGCACCGGCTTCGTCCATATCGCACCCGGCCATGGCGAGGACGACTTCGCGCTCGGCCGCGCGCATGGCCTGCCGATCCCGGAGACGGTGAACGACGACGGCACCTTCACGGCGCAGGCGCCGGGCTTCGAGGGGCTGCACGTCTTCAAGGCGCACACCGCCGTCTATGACGCGATGCGCGCCGCCGGCACGCTGGCGGCCACCGGCAAGCTGACGCACAGCTACCCGCATTCCTGGCGCTCCAAGAAGCCCGTGATCTTCCGCGCCACGCCGCAATGGTTCATCGCCATGGACGGCGAGACGCAGATCCGCGCCAAGGCGCTGGAGGCGATCGCGCAGACGCAATTCGTCCCCGAGGCTGGCCGCAACCGCCTGCACGCGATGATCGCCGGCAAGCCGGACTGGTGCATCAGCCGCCAGCGCAGCTGGGGCGTGCCGATCCCGGTCTTCGTCGACAAGTCGACCGGCGAGCCGCTGCGCGACCAGGCCATCATTGACCGCGTGACGGCGGCATTTGCCGAAGAAGGCGCGGACGCCTGGTACAAGCCCGGCGCCGCGCAGCGCTTCCTCGGCGAAGGCCGCGACGCTGGCGACTACGAGCAGGTGATGGACATCGTCGACGTGTGGTTCGAGAGCGGGTCCACCCACGCCTTCGTCCTGAAGCAGCGCGGCATGCCCTTCCCGGCGGACCTGTACCTGGAGGGATCCGACCAGCACCGCGGCTGGTTCAATTCCTCCCTGCTCGAGAGCATCGGCGCCAATGGGGTGGCCCCGTTCAAGGCGGTGTTGACGCATGGCTTCGTGCTCGACGAGCAGGGACGGAAGATGTCGAAGTCGCTCGGCAACGTCACCGCGCCGCAGCAGGTCACGACGCAGTACGGCGCCGACATCCTGCGCCTGTGGGTGATGAATTCCGA